>CAZLNH010000296.1:0-4475 GCA_964560775.1 uncultured Woeseiaceae bacterium
ATACGTACGCCGCTCCCCATTTGCTCAAACAGCATCCGTATGCGGTCCGGATCCGGGTACTGGTCCTGGTACAACGCGGCAAACGGCAAGGCGTGGCGTTGCTCCTGACTGATCGATTCGGCCTCGTGCCGCTCAACGACGCGCGACACCGGCTCCCCCGCGGCGTTATAGACTGCAATATCACGCAATTGCGCATCCGCGGATGACTGATTGACAGAGAGCGGCAATTCAATGCGGTAGAAGCTTGACGCCTCATCGGCCCTCACTGGAAAGCCCCACGCGTAGTTGTTGAGCTCCGGAAGCGTATTTTGCGGCGGCTGTGCGCCTGCGACGACAGCGGCGAGCACGACGCCTGCCGTAAAGCTGATTCGCATCTTCATTTAACTCTCCGTGCCAGCCGCAGCTGTCTCCAACGTGCGGGGCGGTGCTGGTGCAAAATAACCCACTACGAGCAGCAATCCGCCAACCCCGAGAAACGACACGATGCGTGCAACAGTGCCGGTATTGTTCAGATCAACAGAGAAAAGTTTGACGACAACGAGTCCCATCAATACCGTGCCGGCAATCCAGACCGAACGATTGACGTCGCGCGCCCCTAACACCATGCCGGCAAACCCCAGCAAGCCCCAATAGATCGACAGCGCGGATTGCACAGACACTGAACGCAGCAACGTCACGTCGGACCACGGCACGCCTGCCACGTGATGCACGCCGCGCACGACGGCAATCGTCGAGAGGACAAACGCTGCGAGCAGCCAGACGGAAATACTGATCCGCAGCGAATCACCGGCCATCAACCCTGATGTCGACCGCGCCTGCTGCAGCCAGTACCAGGCAATGACAAGGCCCGCAAAAGTCACCACATCGAACGGATTGAGGATTGGTATATAGGCCAGCGGCGCCGGATTCCCGGGGCGCTCGATACCCGCATTGGTCAGGGTCAGCAACACTATCGCTATGAGGATACCCGCGGCCGAAAGATACGCGGTCCGGTACATTCGCAGCGGCCATTGCAACCTGTCCTGCATGGACATGAAGAGCCACGCGGCAATCGACATCGAAAGCAGCGTGGCACCTCCGGCCCACGTGGCATTAAGGCCAGCCGCATCGAGGCGCCAGTGTGCCTCGCCGGAAAGCGCCAGCACCAGAGCGACGGCGCCCGCCCCGTGCCAGATGTACTCGCGCCACGACTGCCCGGCAGCATAAAAAAACAGAACCACGAAATGCGCGGCAATGGCCAGCAGCCAGGCAAGGGCTCCGAAACCGGCAAACAGGTGGTCATGCTCGATTACGTACAGCAATCCGACCAGCACAAGGAGCGGCAGCACGGCGAGCGTCGCGTGTCTCGCGGCCGTCCACGCAAGGTGCCACGCGACTAGCGAGAATGCCATGGCACTGGCGGCAACGAACAACGTGAGGAAATTTGCTACCTGCGCCGACGCCGCCCGATCCATGATTTCAAACAGCCCGGTAAGCAGCCACCATGACAGGCCCCAGACCAGCAGCATAATGGATATCGCAAGCTGTCCCAGGTGCGGCCGGGCATCGCGGCCCAGGTAAAATGCGCCAAACAGCGACGCAGCACTGATGAGAAAACCGCCGAGTGCATTGCCGTTCAGCAATACGATGCCAGCGTCGTGCTGCCAGCCGGCATTTAGAAAGCTTACGCCACTCGCGAACAGCAGGCCGGCGCCGCCAAGGCGCGCGAGCAATCCATTTTGCCGTACGCCGACCCAGATCAGCGCGGCTCCTTCAAGCGCCCACGCCGCTGCTGTCCAGCGCGCATCGAGCGCGAGCGGGATTGCTATCGTGGCGAACGCGATGGCAAGTGCCGCGTACGACTCGATCATCAGCACCAATTGTTCGCGGCGGAAGCGGAACAGCCAGCCGGCCAGCAATACGTAAAACAACGCGACCGCGGCCGCACTGATCGCAAGTCCATATTCGCTATCAGCGACAAGCTGGGACTGCAACGCAAATGCAATCACAGGGGTACCGAACAGTATCGTGCCGTCAACGACGCCACGCAGGTCAGGCTTCTGGCGAAACGCATACATGACTGCAATCGCCTGGTAAAACAGGAAATACAGTATCAGGAAAGGTTCTGTACTCGCGAAATAATCCGGCGTGTAATAGCGGTAACCCCACAGTGAACCGATGACGAAGGTAAAGACAAATCCGATCAGGTTCAGGCTGCGCCATGCGCGGTGCCAGCTGATCCCGAGGATCGCCGCGTTCAACACCAGGTAATAGCTGAAGAGCATGACGTGGCTGCCTTGACCGGTGGACGTCAGCACCGGCGCAAGAAAGCCGCCAACCGTCGCGAGGATCGCCAGTGCGCGCGCATCCTGCAATACGGCCAACACACCGACAGCAACGGTCAGTATTACGAGTAATACAAAAGCGGCCGTTGCAGGCAATAGCGCATACAGTCGGAACGCCGCGAATATGGTCAGGTAGAGCATGCCGATACCGCCGCCTTGCAAGCTCAGCGCATAAACAGCATTCCGGGTTCGCAGGCGCCAGCCGATTGCGAGCAGCGCTGCTGCAACCACGGCAATTCCGAGCAGGCGAAACTCGATGGGTATTCGCAATATCTGGTGTTCAACCGTATAACGCAGCAGGAAGGCCACGCCGAAGAACAGAATGATTACGCCGAGCTTCACCGGCACGTTGCCCGTCGTCAGCCAGCGGCGGGCAAGCGACAACGCCCGGTTCACGCTCGCGGGCCGCCGCCTCGATATCGTGGATGTCGCGGTCTCCTTGATGCGTGCCAATGGTCCGGCCGCCGGACGTTGCCAATCGGCCGGTTCCTCGTCGCGTCGATCCGTTTCTGCCGGACGCGGCGGATTTGGCGCCACCGGAGACTTGCTTGCGGCAGGCACCTTGAGCTGCTGCTCGATGCGCAGCAGTTCGGCCTTCAGATGGCTCACCTGTCCGAGCAGATAGCCCAGCAGCCCCCCGAAAACAAGGCCGCTGATACCGGCGGCCTGGAATCCGAACCATGCACCCACACCGATCAGCAATATTTGCATCAGCACCCCCCCGTAGCCCCGGTCTGTTCGATTCAGTTTGTGGTGTCCGCGATCCGCAGCAATGTCACAGTGCCGCCAGCGGCAGCCGGGCGCCCGCCAGCCAGGAGCGCTCGCCGCGACGCTCGGTCCAGACAGCCAGCAGCTCGTCTCCGTCCCTTATTATTTGCGGTACGCTGTAGGCGGCGACGCCGGTCGCAAGCGTTAATCCATCGCCAACACGGCCGCTTGCGGATACCGGGGTCACCAGCAAATCCGCAGCGCCGTTGCCATTGCTTCGCAGCGAACTGACGATTGCCGTGCCGTCGTCCATCAGCAACAGGCCGACGCGGCCAATCGTGTCAACGCCGGTTACGTCAACCGGCATCGAAAAGGAATGCCGCGATATCTGCGAGCGCGCCAGACGAACCCGGGGCAAGTCGTTAGCAGCGGTAAACCAGGCAACCGCAATGGTGTCATCGCGTGACGCGACAACCGGACCATTGACCGGGCAGCCGGCAATTTTCCAGCCATCATGCGCGACGGCATCGCCGGCGAGCCACTGACCTGTGCTGCGGTGTACGCTGTAAATATCGCGAATTTCCGACCCGTCACGGTCCCGGTAGACCGCCACCGGCCCGTCCGGCGTTACGGCAACATCGGTCTGGCAACAGTCGCAGATCAGCGCGTCCAGTTCAGTTTGCCCCGACAATGCCTGGTCCCGCGACAGCCGCGCTGCCCTTAACGTCATCCCGCGCATCGTATCGTCGCCCGGAGCCACCGTACGCCGGCCATCGAGCCAGACCAGGCCTGCGTAGCCGGCGTCCGGAAAAATCGTAACGAAGCCGTGCTCGCTGTCCGTATCGTCGAGGTGCGGCCGTTCGCCGCCGGTCCAGCTTTTACCACCGTCATTCGATACCGCGACATGAATATCATACGCGTAGCCGCCAGCCGGCCGCCGCACGAGCCAGTGCGCCGCCCAGAAATCACCGTCGATGGGCACCACCGACGGGAAATCCGCCCAGTTGACAAACCAGTTGTCACCTCGGCTGACGATGACCGAATCCGCCCAGCGGTTGTCGTCCCGGATTGCGTACTTGAGTGCGTAACCGCTGCCCTCCGGTTGCATCCAGCTAAGGACAGCCCGACCATCTTCGGTTCTCGACAGGTTGGGTCCCAGGCTGCCCGCCGCAGACGGCATCTCGACCGCGACGATAGCCGGCGAGGGCGGCTCGGTGGGACGCTCCCCGGGCCCGCACGCAGCGAGCAGGAGCAGCACGACAGTCAGCATGGACCTCATAGTGCGAAGTATGCCGATGCGCCATCCCGATGGCGACTCTGATCCGTTATACTGCATCGCCTGCCGGGCAAGTGTGCTATCGTTTCGCGCCTTGAATCCGGTCGCCTGGCTAGGTGGCAGAGTGGTCATGCAGCGGCCTGCAAAGCCGCGTACGTCGGTTCGAT
>CAZLNH010000297.1:0-2708 GCA_964560775.1 uncultured Woeseiaceae bacterium
GGATTTATCGGCGGAGGTGCCATCCTCAAGAATGTAGTGAAAGGTGAAGGCTTCGTTTCCGGCACAGCAACTGCTGCGAGCCTGTGGTCAACGGGAGCAATCGGGATATCAGTAGCCACCGGGCGGCTCGAAATTGCGCTGATTGTGAGCGCCGTGACCTTCGCTACCCTGCGCATCATGACCTCGGCCAAAGTGCTCATAAACAACCGCGGGGACAAACAGCGCTGAAGCGCTTGTTGGGTGTTCTCAGCCAATATCCATCAGGCTTCCCCGCCACTGGTCTCCATAGTAGCGCCAGGTGCTTTAGCGAAGCTGGTCACTTGCGCAATCAGCCAGTTGCACTGTTGTAACCTGTCTGGAGTACCCGTCGGTACGCTCTCTCGCTTATAATGACCAGGCGCGAGACTCAGATATCGCTAAACGTCCGAAACCGAGGCCGCTCCGGGATTCGAGGAAACCAGTGAATATCAGGTCCATAGCACCAACCATGCCGCCGCCCACGGCAAATGGCCTGCTGGCGGCGCTGCCCGAGGTGGAGTACCAGCGCCTGGCGCCGCAGTTGGAGCCGTATGCCCTGCCGCTCGGCCTGGTGCTCTACGAATCCGGCACCCAGTTGAACAATGTGTATTTTCAGACCGCTGGCATAGTTTCCCTGCTTTATGTGATGGAAAACGGCTCCTCGGCGGAAATTGCGGTCGTAGGCAGCGAGGGCGTCGTCGGCGTTTCGCTGTTCATGGGCGGGCAGCACACCACAGGTCGTGCCGTGGTGCAAAGCTCCGGTCACGCCTACCGGTTGCGCGCAGGCTACATGATGCAGGAATTCGAGCGCGGCGGTTATCTGCAGCAGGTGCTGCTGCGCTTCACCCAGGCGCTCATCACCCAGATGGCGCAGACCGCGGTTTGCAACCGGCATCATTCGATCGACCAGCAGTTATGCCGCTGGCTGCTGCTGAGTCTGGACCGGCTGCCCGGCAATCAGATCAACATGACCCAGGAACTGATTGCGAACATGCTGGGTGTGCGCAGGGAAGGCGTCACCGTCGCGGCCAGCAAACTGCAGAGTGCAGGACTGATTTCGTACCGGCGCGGCCTGATCACGGTGCTGGACCGGCCGGCACTGGAAAAGCGGGTATGCGAGTGCTATACCGTGGTCAAGACGGAAACCGATCGCTTGCTGACTGCGCGCGTGCCGTCCCAGCCCAAGCGAGACGGACTAGCCGAATGCGGGCCGGATACGGGCTTGCCACAACCGAAATTGCAGCCGGAGCGCGCTACACTTGGAAAGACAATCAAGAAAAACAAGTAATGGAGGCCATATGCCCGCACGCATCAGGAAAGCGTTCAAACAGCACGCAATGCGGACGCAAGCTGAGGACAAGCTGAAGGAAGGCAACGCGCCGCCGACGCACGGCTGGCTGACCAGCCTGGATGCACTGAGCCTGCTGCACAAACTGGCCAGCTCACCGGGAAGCGCGGGCGATGCACTCAAGCTGCTGCATGAGTTGCAGGTTCACCAGGTTGAACTGGATCTTCAACATGAGCAGCTTGAAGCCAGCGAGCACGAACTTACCGAAGATCTGATTCACAGTGCCCGGCTCTACGATTTTGCGCCGGTGGGCTATTTCAGCGTCAGCCCCCAGGGCAAGATCAAAAGAGTGAATGTCGCCGGGGCGGCGTTGTGCGGGGAGGATCGCGCCGACCTGATCGGCCGCCGCGTCGACGACTTCCTCGCGCCGGAAAGCCGGCCGGATCTGGAAAAGCTGGTGGCACAGGTGCGCGACGGCGTCCTGGACGAAACCTGCGAAGTGCGTACCAGCGCCGGCGCCGCGTTCCATGTCAAGGCGGGTTTGGTTCCAGGTGAATCGTCCATTCTGATGGTCTTCGTGGACCTGGCCGATTCCATCAAGCCGGTCCTGCGCGACTGATTTTCGTCCCCGGCCGCTCCGACTGCGGTAATCTTATGCAGACAGCGGCAGGTCTGCGTCTGTCTTGCGGCGCTGAATTTCCATACGTGCTGCCTGCCGGGCAGGCGAACCGACGCAGGTCGCGGCGACATATGCAGACAACCTGCCCGCCACCCCCGGCCGAGGGCATCCATGGTTTCATTGAATCCCGTCACGCGTCCCACCCCGCCGGTTGCGCTCCGCATCGTCGGTCTTGGCGCCTCGGCCGGCGGCCTGGTTTCGCTGGAGCAGTTCCTCGGGCAGGTCCCGCCGAATAGCGGCATGGCCTACGTCGTGGTGCAGCATCTCGACCCCACGCAGAAGGCCCTGCTGGCAGAACTGCTGCAGCGGACCACGGCGATGCCGGTGCGTGAAGCTGAAAACGAAATGCGCGTCGAACCCGACTGCGTCTATGTGATCCCGCCGAACTCCGAACTCAGCGTGGTCCACGGCGTGCTGAATCTGCAGACACCTGCCGCACCGCGCGGCCAGCGGTTGCCGATTAACGTGCTGTTCTCATCCCGGGCCCGCGACCAGGGGGAAGAGTCGGTCGCGGTGGTGTTGTCCGGAATGGGCGCGGACGGCACTCTGGGCCTGCAGGCGATCAAGGCGGTCGGAGGGCTGACGGCGGTACAGCAACCCGACACGGCACAGTTTGACTCGATGCCGAAGAGTGCCATTGCCGCGGGTTGCGCCGACATCGTCGCGCCGCCAGCCGAGTTGCCGGAACGTATCCTTTCCTACCTCACGCGATTGAACGAGCTG
>CAZLNH010000298.1:0-2864 GCA_964560775.1 uncultured Woeseiaceae bacterium
GTGGCGTTGATCGATTTCGGCCTCGCGAAGCACATGCGGCTGCAGCAGGAGATCACCGACAGTGGCGAGATATTCGGTAAGCCTTATTATATGAGTCCGGAGCAGGGCCACGCGAACGACGTCGACCAGCGCAGCGACATCAATAGCCTCGGCGTCATCTTTTACGAGATGCTGACCGGGGAAAAGCCGTATCGCGGCAGCAATGCAATGAGCATTATCTTCAAGCACAGCAAGGCGCCGATCCCGTTGCTGCCGCCGCGGCTCGCCGCGTACCAGGCCCTGCTGAACCTGTTGCTCGCGAAGAAGCCCGGGGACCGCCTCGCCGACGCCGCCGAGATCCTCGAATGGCTGGCCTGATGAAACCGGCGGAACGACGCAGCGGGTCGGGTCCCGCCGCAATTCCTGCCGCAATTGCGAATTTCCTGCTGACACCGACGCCTGAGTCCTGGCTTACCACTGCACTGGACTGTCTCCCGGAACTGCTCATCGATCATGCCAATTGCGAACTGAAGGCGGCGTCGACGGCACTCGGCTTTATCTACCGCTATCCGGAGCAGACGGCGTTGTGCTGGCGCATGTCGCGGCTCGCGCGCGAGGAACTACGGCATTTCGAGCAGGTGCGAACGATCCTGGACGAGCGCGGTATCCCGTTCCGGCGCCTGACAGCGTCGCGCTACGCGGGCGACCTGCGCGCAGCGGCGCGTACTGCCGAGCCCGGCAAACTTGCCGACATGCTGATCATCGGGGCACTGATCGAGGCGCGTTCCTGTGAACGTTTTGCCGCACTGGCGCCGCTCCTGCCGGCGGACATCGGCCGCTTTTATAAAGGCCTGCTCGCGTCCGAAGCACGGCATTTCGAGCGCTACGTCAAACTTGCCCGGGTGGCACACGACGGTGATGACGAATCGTTCGATGCGCGGTTGTCTGAATTCCTGCGGCGCGAGAGCGAGCTCATCAATACGCCGGATCCGCAGTTCCGCTTTCACAGCGGCGTCCCGGAGCGCCCGACAGGCTAGCCCGGGGCACACCTCCGCCCCGACCTCCTTGCGGTTCCGTTCATGAATAAACCGGACTAGCCTGACGGGCGACGCTGCATGGCGGCGAGCAACGGTCCGTTATCGTCCCAGCGCACGACACTGCCCTGGTCGTACCAGTCGCCGAGCACGATGCGACGCGCCGGCCGGCCATCGAGGTCCAGCGAGTGCACGGCCGGCCGGTGGGTATGACCGTGCAGCATCAGGTCGACGTCGTGCTCGCGCATCACTGACAAGATAGCTTCCGGGTTGACATCGCTGATGCGCTCGTCGAGCGTGCTGCCGTGCGCGGCACTGTCGGCGCGCGCCTGTGCCGCGATCGCCTGGCGCTCGGACAGCGGCTTGGCGAGCATCGCCGCCTGCCATGCCGGATCGCGCGTCATGCGGCGCACGGCCTGGTACTGCGTATCATCGGTGCAGTAAGCGTCGCCGTGGCTCAGCAGCACGCGGCGGCCATGAATGTCGCGGACCAGCGGGTCGCCGAGTAATTGCACGCCGGTGTCGGCGGCGAAACCATCGCCAACCAGGAAGTCGCGATTACCGTGCATGAACCAGACCGGTACGTCATGTGCAACGACATCGCGCAGTGCGCGCTTGATCATTGCGAAATGTGCATTCGGGTCGTCGTCACCGATCCACGACTCAAACAGGTCACCCAGGATATACAACGCGTCGGCTGTCACGGCTTCGGTGCGGAGGAAATGCAGGAACTGTGCGCCGATATCCGGACGGCTGGCATCGAGATGCAGGTCGGAGACAAAGAGTGTTGTCATCGAATGCGCGCTACTGTCAGTCGGTCTTGCGGTAGGCTTTTTCGATAATGATCGGCACGACCGGCACGTCCTTGTCGAACGGGCCGGCCGGCGTCGTCGGGATGTCGGTCATCTTGTCGATGACATCCATGCCCTCGACGACATAGCCGAACACGGCGTAGCCCCAGTGCTCCGGACTCGGGTTAAGCGCCATGTTGTCGCCCAGGTTAATGAAAAACTGCGCCATCGCCGTGTGCGGATCGTCCTGGCGCGCCATCGCCACCGTCCCACGCAGGTGAGTCAGTCCGTTGCCGGATTCGTTCGGAATGCCACCGTCGGGTTCTTTCGCTTTGAGGTCGCGCGTGTAGCCGCCGCCCTGCACCATGAAGTCCTTGATGACGCGATGGAAGATGGTGCCGTTGTAGTAGCCGTCGTCGACAAGCCGGAGAAAGTTGCGGACGGTCAGCGGCGCACGGCGGCCATCCAGTTCCATGACGATCGTGCCCTCGGTCGTCTCGAACACGACCCACGGATGTGCGGGCACCGGTTCATCGGCATGGGCAATACCCAGCATCAACGTCAGCACTGCTGTGATAAGTGGTCTCATGCGGGTCTCGGCTCAAGCGGGCAGTACGGGCACGATAGCAAAGCGCGCGATGCGGACAAAGGGCAGGCGGGAATCTATCAATCTGGTGCGATAGCCGGGCTTGATTGACTGCCCCTGGTGCCGGTCGTATTATCGTGCCCCCGCCGGGGCCGGCCAGCCACATCGGACGCGAGCGGCGCGGGATTTGGCGGGGCATGGCGCAGTCTGGTAGCGCATCTGCTTTGGGAGCAGAGGGTCGGCGGTTCGAATCCGTCTGCCCCGACCACGAATTTGAAAACGAAGTAAATGTGAAGGAGCAGCTGTAATCGTATCGAGCGCCCGTAGCTCAATCGGATAGAGCATCGGCCTTTGACCGTGGAGCCTGTGGCGGGAAACAGAACCGTGACAGTGGACTGCACCGTAACGGGGAAACCTTAACAGGTAGTGCTGATGGCAATCCCGTGGAAACCTGTGGACGCCCCGTTTGATCGT
>CAZLNH010000299.1:0-2902 GCA_964560775.1 uncultured Woeseiaceae bacterium
ACCGGCCGTTGATCGAACAAGCAACTAATCAATTGTCAACAAAGTGTCTGCATCGGAATCGATGCGGCTAAGGTGTAACGTGAGTGAGAAAAATATCTTTCAGACCTGGTTCAAGGAACACAGGATAGAGGACGTCGAGGCGTTTGTGCCGGACATGGCGGGTGCGGCACGCGGCAAATTATTGCCAGCCGACAAGTTCGGCCATGGCGAAATGAAACTGCCCGAAGGCATTTTCGCGCAGACAGTGTCAGGCAATTACGTCGTTAACAAGGAAAATGTCGAGGATCGGGACATGCTGCTCGTCCCGGACCCGAAAACGCTCCGCCCGGTACCTTGGGCGACCGACCCGGCGGCGTCAGTTTTCCTGGATTGTGTGCGCAAGGACCGGTCGCCGGTCAATACATCGCCCCGGCAAGTGCTGCAAAACATGATCAACCTGTACGCCAAGCACGGCTGGACGCCGATCGTCGCGCCTGAAGTCGAGTTTTACCTGATCAACGCGCATTCCGATGCCAACGCCGAAGTCGAACCGCCGGAAGGCCGGCTGGGCCGCACCGAAACTTCCAAGCAGCCCTACAGTATCGACACGATGAATGATTTCGATCCGTTCATCAACGACGTTTACCTGTATTGCGAAGCGCAAGGCATTCGCATCGACACGCTGTCCCAGGAAATGGGCCCGGCGCAGTTCGAAATCAATTTCCTGCACGGCAACCCGATCGATCTTGCCGACCAGGTATTCCTGTTCAAGCGCACGATTCGTGAAGCAGCCATCAAGCATGAGATGCATGCGACGTTTCTTGCGAGGCCAATGTCGGAAGAGGCCGGCAGTGCCATGCACATCCACCAGAGTGTCGTGGATGCCGAGGGTAACAACATATTCTCAAAGCCTGACGGCGAACCTACCGACCTGTTTTACTATTACATCGGCGGGCTGCAGAAATACATGCTGGATGCACTGCTGATGCTGGCACCTTATCCCAACTCGTACCGGCGCTTTCTCAGTTACTGGTCGTCGCCGGTCAATCTTGAATGGGCAATCGACAACCGGACTGCTGGATTACGTGTGCCCGATTCCGCGCCCGAAGCCCGCCGCGTCGAAAACCGGCTTGCCGGTTCGGACGTCAATCCCTACCTTGCCATCGCCGCCACGCTCGCCTGCGGCTACCTCGGAATGATCGACAAGATCCAGCCGACACAGCCGATCACCGGCAGTGCCTACGACAAGCCGTTCAGCCTGCATCGCCACATGTTCGCGGCAATCCAGGCATTTGAAGCGAGCGAAGCAATGCGCCGGGCGCTCGGCAATGAATTTGTCACGTTGTACAGTGCGCTGAAGCATGAGGAGTACCGGGAATTCCAGGAGATCGTCACGCCGTGGGAGCGTGAGGTGCTGATGTTTAACGTGTAGAGTGCGCCCGTCATCGCGAGGCGCGCAGCGTTTCCCCGTCATCGCGGGGCGCGCAGCGTTTCCCCGTCATCGCGAGGCGCGCAGCGTTTCTCCGTCATCGCGAGGCGCGTAGCGTTTCTCCGTCATCGCGAGGCGCGTAGCGTTTCTCCGTCATCGCGAGGCGCGTAGCGTTTCTCCGTCATCGCGAGGCGCGTAGCGCCGTGGCGATCTCGCACCGATTGGCAGAGTCATTGGCCGAACAAGATCGCCACGCCCTGCGGGCTCGCGATGACGGGGGGGCGCTTTGCGCCTCGCGATGGCCAGGTTACTCGGAATAATTGAAAAGGGATGCGGGAGCGATGGACAAGAAAGCCGGTGATCACGCAATACTGCGCGAAGACCTCTATGGCACTACTCCGGAGCCGACCTACGCCGGAGCGCTGTCATTCATGCGGCGCCAGTACAGTCGCGACCTCGACGGCGTCGACCTGGCCGTCACCGGTGTGCCGTTTGATACTGCGACAACCAACCGGCCCGGCTCCCGATTCGGGCCAAGGGCGATCCGGGCCGCGTCTACGCTGCTCGCCTTCGAGCGTCCTTACGGTATGGACTTCGATCCTTTCGACGAGCTTGCCGTTGTCGACTACGGTGACTGCTATTTCGATCATGGCCGGCCCGAAAAGGTGCCCGATGCCATTCGCGCACATGCTGCTGAAATCATCACGCAGGGGCCCGGTCTGCTGACGTTCGGGGGCGACCATTTCATATCGTTTCCATTGCTGCTTGCGCATGCGGAAAAGTTCGGTGCTCCGTTGTCGCTGCTGCATTTCGATGCGCACAGCGACACCTGGCACGACGAGGACGGCCGCATAGATCACGGTACGATGTTCTGGCACGCCGTTGAGCAGGGCATCGTCGACCCGGAGCATTCGGTGCAAATCGGCCTGCGCACGCGTAATCCCGACACGCTCGGATTCAATGTTCTCGACGGCCCGTGGGTGCAGGACAACGGCATCGATGCTGTCATCGACGCCACCCGTGCGATTATCGACAACCGGCCCGTCTACCTGACGTTCGATATCGATTGCCTTGACCCGGCTTTTGCGCCCGGCACCGGCACGCCGGTCTGCGGCGGACTGACGACTTACCAGGCAATGAGCATATTGCGCGGTATGCACGGCATCGAGCTTGTCGGCATGGATGTTGTCGAGGTGGCGCCGGCGTACGATGTGGGCGAGATCACGGCAGTCGCGGGGGCACATATTGCGATGGAACTGATCGGCATCTACGCGGCCGCAAGGTGACGCTCGTCATCGCGAGCCCGCAGGGCGTGGCGATCTCGCACCGATTGGCAGAGTCATTAGCAGAACAAGATCGCCACGGCGCTTCGCGCCTCGCGACGACGGGGGTGCTGCGGGCTCGCGACGACGGGGGTGCTGCGGGCTCGCGACGACGGGGGTGCTGCGGGCTCGAGAGGACGGGGGTGGTGCGGGGTCTAGAGGACGGGGGTGG
>CAZLNH010000300.1:0-3520 GCA_964560775.1 uncultured Woeseiaceae bacterium
GCGGGCCCGTGAGCTGCTGGACCGTGTGGGTCTAGGCGGGCGGTTGCATCACAAGCCCGGTGAACTGTCGGGGGGTGAGCGGCAGCGGGCCGCGGTGGCGCGGGCCCTGATCACAGAGCCACGGCTGGTGCTGGCCGACGAGCCCACGGGCAACCTCGACGCTGGAAACGGAGAACACGTTCTGCAGCTGATGCTCGAACTGAACCGCGAGTTGCAGACCAGTCTAGTCATAGTCACGCACGATGAATCAATCGCCGCACGGATGGATCGCAAGCTGACGCTGTCGAACGGAGTGCTGCGCTAAGCGCAGCACCCCGTTCGACAGCGTCATCGCGAGGAGCAGAGCGACGTGGCGATCTCGCACAGAATGCGCCTCTGCCAACCGGTGCGAGATTGCCACGGCCGCGAGGCGGCCTCGCAAAGATGTGGTCGACGCCCCTTATTCCGGGTCAGTGTCCTCCACCCGCCGTTTTCTCGCGCGGCGCTTTTCAAGATAGTCTGCAATGGACGCCCGCCACAGCAAGTCGAGTACGATATAGCCGGCCAGCGCCGCCAGCAGGCCGAGCAGCACACAACCTAGCAACAACGGCTGCCACAAGGTGACAAAGCGCTCCAGGACCCATGTCAGTGACAGTTCGAAACTGAATGGCTGGCGCTCGGTGCCGAGCAGGAACTGCCCCAGCCGGTAGGCAAAGAAGTACATCGGTCCCATCGTCAGCGGATTGCTGACGAAGGTGGTCAGCGCGGCCACGGGTATATGGACGCGCATGGCGAGCGCAGCCAGTGCCGCAATCAGCGGATGGCCAGGAAACGGCATGAACGCGACAAACAGGCCGAGCGCGAACGCCGGGACGATTGTGCGCCGCCGGACCCCCCACAGCCGCTGATCGTGCAACAGGTGCTCGAAGGGCGCGAAGTACCACTGGCCCCGGAAGCGATCACGTTTAGGGGAAAATCTCCGAAAAAAGCGTCTTGGCATCGGGCTTGGGCTTCGATTACATCAACAGGGCCGGCGAGCTGCCGGCATGGTAACGGTTGGTGGTAGTCAACCGCCATGATAGCCATGCAAATCCCAAGTCTACGTGAGCGGTTGTACGCGCGCCGCCCGGACCAGGCACTGCGCAGGGACGCGCATCATGCATCAATATTGCCTGTACGCGCTTGCCGGCGCTTACGCCGCGGCGCTGTTGCCGGGCTTGCCGCCATTGCCCTGGTTCTGGGCTGCCGCAGGGGTTGGCCTCTGCAGCCTGTGCCTGCGCCCGTGCCGGCCACTCGCTGCGGCCGTGGCCGGCAGCCTGTTGATGTGCACCGTTTCCCGTGCCGAACTTGCCTCCCGGCTGCCCGCAAACTTATTGGGAAACAACCTTACATTTACTGTAGAAATAATTGATTTTACAAAGGTTATTGCTGACTCTCATCGCCTGCTGGTGACGCCCGTCGACGGGCCCGATCTGCCCCGGCGAATCAGGCTCAGCTGGTTCGACGCGACCGGCGTTCCGCAGTTGGGCGAGTACTGGCAGCTGACCGCCCGGCTGCGACCTCCGCGCGGGTTTGCCAATCCCGGCGCATTTGACTATGCCGGCTGGTTGTTCCGGCAGCGCATAGGCGCAACCGGATACGTGGTTCAGGGTGCGCGTGCCGGTAAGTCGCCGCCTTTGCAAGGCATCGCCGCCGTCAGGCGCAATTTTGTCACTCGCGTTGAATCGCTGTTGCCCGACGACGATGCCCGTGCGGTGCTGTTGGCGATTACGGTGGGCGCAAGGCACGGCATGACGCGCGCGGCGTGGGACCGGTATGCGGTGACCGGGACGAGCCACCTGATGGCCATTTCCGGCTTGCATGTCGGGCTCGCGGCCGGGGCGGCGTTTCTTGCCGGGCGCGTCCTGTTCGCATTGCTGTGGCCGCGCGGTAACGTGCGCGATGCTGCGCTGCTGCTGGCAGTCAGTGCGGCATTCGCCTACGCGCTGGTCTCGGGGTTTGCGATTCCGGCGCGCCGCGCCCTGCTGATGGCGCTTTTTGCAGCGGCGGCTGTTTTGCTGCGGCAACGCCTGGGCGCGTTTCGTGTACTGGCTCTTGCTGGTGGTGCCGTCCTTTTGTCTGACCCATTGT
This sequence comes from uncultured Woeseiaceae bacterium, assembly GCA_964560775.1. Taxonomy (GTDB): domain Bacteria; phylum Pseudomonadota; class Gammaproteobacteria; order Steroidobacterales; family Woeseiaceae; genus Woeseia. The sequence continues at coordinate 2,110 of CAZLNH010000300.1, forward strand.
CAATACTGTCGCCGGGCTTCAAGTTGTCCTTTGGCGCAGTCGCCGTGCTTCTGTGGATCGGCGGTCAGCGGCGTGACGGTGGCAATGCCGGGGCGGTCGGCTGGAGAGCGAGACTGTGGCGTGCGTTTTCAGACCTGACAGCGCTGCAGCTCGGGCTGCTGTTCGGCCTTTTTGCATTGACGTCCGTGCTGTTCGCGCGAGTTGCGTGGCTGGCGCCGCTGGCCAATCTGCTGGTCCTGCCGGTTTTCAGCATCGTTACCGTGCCTGCGGCGCTGGCTGGCCTGCTGCTCGACGGGCCGCTCGCGCCGGCCGGCGACCGGCTCCTTTGGCTCGCGTGGATCAGCCTGCGCGCGGTTGTCGCCATACTCGACGGACTGTCGGGGTTGCCGGGGGTATTTCAGCCGCTGGCGTCACCGTCCGGACTCGCGCTGTTCGTGACGGCGCTGTCGGCGCTGTGGATTGTGCTCCCGCCGGGCTGGCCCGGCCGCCGGCTGGCGTGGCCAGCGTTGCTTGCCGCGGTGCTTTATCGTCCGGACGGGCCTCCGACTGCTTGTGTCGATGTGCATGTACTTGACGTCGGTCAGGGCCTGTCAGCCGTGCTCCGCACCCACACCCGCACGCTGGTCTTCGATACCGGGCCGGCCTTTCGCGGCGGCAGCGACACGGCGCAAATGGTACTGCTGCCATTTCTCCGCAGTATCGGCGTACACAGCCTCGACGCCGTCATCGTCAGTCATGGCGACCAGGACCATGCCGGCGGGCTGGGGTCGTTGTTGCGCGGCGTCGATGTGCGCCAGCTTATTGGCGGCGAGCCGCGGCGGCTTGCCGGCATGCACGCGCTGCCATGTTACTCGGGGACCCGCTGGCAGTGGGATGGAGTCACATTCAAGGTGTTGCATCCGGATATTGGCGACATTACTGACGGCAATGACGGGTCCTGCGTTGTCGAGGTGACGGTGGGCGCGGCGCGCGTGCTGCTGCCCGGCGATATCGAATCTCGCGGTGAAAGGCGGCTTGTGGAGCGCGGCCACCTGAAAAGCGCGGAGATCGTGATCGTCCCTCATCATGGCAGCAGCACGTCCTCGACGGCGGCATTTGTCACCGCACTGCAGCCGCAATACGCGATCGTGGCGGCCGGTTACAGGAATCGCTGGGGCTTTCCCAAGGAAGAAGTCGTTAATCGCTGGCAGGCGGCGGGTGCAACGGTCACCAATACGGCCCTGCACGGCGCGTTGCATTACCGGGTTTGTACGGAGAGCGGCGCAACACTGCAATCGGCTCATCGCGACCGGTATCGGCGAATCTGGCACGATACACCCTGAGCCGGTGATCAGTCCCCGGGCGGAAGAATTTTACAGCCGGTCCCTGTATATTTCGCCTTTTCGCAAGGTTGGGTGCGAGACTTCATGGT
>CAZLNH010000301.1:0-8557 GCA_964560775.1 uncultured Woeseiaceae bacterium
TGCCTGCGCCCGGCTCGCTGATTGCCACCGCGAGAATATGCTCGCCGCTCACGCACTTCGGCAGCCAGCGAGCCTTTTGCTCGTCAGTGCCCAACTCACCGATATACGGCCCGACCAGCCGGCTGTGCAGCGTCATGAAAAACCCGGCATCGCCGTGGTGCGCATTTTCCTCGATCAGCACCTGTTCGTAGCGAAAGTCAGGCACGCCGGCACCACCGTATTCTTCATCGGCCCACATCAGCAGGAGCCCCTGCTCGCCGGCTTTCAGGAAAGCTTCGCGATCGACGATGCCGTTTTCATGCCAGCGGTCGCTGTGCGGCCGAATCTCGTTCTGCAGGAAGCTGCGAACGGAATCGCGAAACATGTTGTGTTCTTCGTCAAAAATTCGTCGGGTCATGGTGCTGGTCCGTTTTAGTCTGTGCGGCACGCGATCAGCGGCCGGTGAATTCTGCCTTGCGCTTGTCGAAAAAAGCGGCGACACCTTCAGCGCAATCCTCGCTCTCGCGCAGCGTTCGCTGCAGCGCAGCCTCGAGATCAAACGTGCTGGCCCAGTCATGCGCGACGGCATGGCGCATGGCTCGCTTCGTGGCCGCCAGCGACAGCGGCGCGCGCGCGGCGAGCGATGTCGCCCAATCGACAGCCGCTTCAACAAGTGTTTCAGCCGGTGCAGTGCGATTGGCGAGCCCGAGTTCTACACAGCGTTCGGCGCTGATGCGCTCCGCCTCGACACTGAGCTGAAACGCGCGCCGGTAGCCGAGCTGCCGCACCAGGAACCAGTTGAGACCGCCGTCCGGCACCAGTGAAATCGTCGAGAACGGCGACAGCAGGAAAGCGTTGTCCGCCATGATCAGCAAGTCACAGGCCAGTGCGTACGACATGCCTATGCCGGCTGCCGAACCGCCCACTGCCGCAATCACCGGCTGGCGCATGCCCGCGATGCACTCGAAAACCGGCCGGTATTCCTCCTGCAGCATCTGGTCCACCGGCCGCTCCTCACCCGCGCCGGCCTTCAGATCCGCACCGGCGCTGAACGAGCGGCCCTCGCCGGTCAGCACCACGGCGCGTACCGACTCATCAGCCGCCGCCTGCCTGAATGCCGTCAGCAAATCGCGGCGCTGCGCCGTGTTGAAGGAATTCATCGAATCCGGGCGCGCGATCGTGATGACCGCCACGGCGCCCTGTTGGTCGTAACGTACCGTTTCGAGATCGTTCATGCCGTGCTCCTGGAAGCTGCATCGGGGGTGCTGTCCACATCGTCCGTCGTGTACCAGCCGGCGCCGCTTGCCGCACGGCTCCTGAGACTGGCGGGTACCGCGAATCGCTCGCCGTATGCTGTGGCCAGGCGGTCGGCCTCGGCGACAAACGTCCGGGTGCCGACCGTTTCAATGTACGAGATTGTACCGCCGGTCCACGGTGGAAAGCCCCAGCCGAATACCGAGCCGATATCGGCGTCCGCCGGATTTGTCACGACATTTTCATCCATGCAGCGCACGGTCTCCAGCGCCTGGCAGTACAGCAGCCGCGTGCGGACTTCACCGGGCTGCGGCTGTTCCCGGGCGAGCGGAAAATGCTCGCGCAGCCCGGGCCACAGGTATTTCGGCCGGTCACCCGGGTACTCGTAGAAGCCCTTGCCGAAGCGCTTGCCGCGGCGGTCAAACTCCTCGACAAAACGGCGCACGACCTCATCGGCCGGCGTCCGGGTCCAGGCATCGCCCAGGTCCTTTCGCGTTTGCTGGCCAACGTGGTAGCTCAGTTCAAGCGAGACTTCATCGGTAACGGCGAGCGGGCCGACGGGCATGCCGGCATGCCGCGCGACATTCTCGATCAGCGCCGGATTGATCCCCTCGGCGAGCATCGTCATGCCTTCGCGCGTGTACACACTGAAGACGCTGCTGGTGTAGAAACCGCGGCTGTCATTGACGACGATGGGAGTCTTCCTGATCTGCCGGACGTAATCCAGCGCCCCGGCGATAGCAACGTCACCGGTCTCTTCACCGACGATAATCTCGACCAGCGGCATTTTGTCGACCGGCGAAAAGAAATGGATGCCGATGAACTGCCCCGGACGCTGCGATGCCCGGGCGAGACCTGTGATCGGCAATGTCGAGGTATTCGATGCAAATATCGCCGAGGCCGGCATCACGGACTCTGCTCTCTGCGTCACACCGGCCTTGATGTCGCGGTCCTCGAACACCGCTTCGATGACGAGGTCACAGCCGTCCAGCACCGCAAAGTTCGTACCGGTGGTGATGCGTGCGAGCAGCTCTTCGGCATCTTTTTCAGAAAGCCGTCCGCGCGAGACAGCTTTCTCAGCCAGCCCACGCGAGTAATCCTTCCCGGCCTCCGCCTTGTCGGTCGACGTGTCGATCAGGATGACGTCTATGCCGGCACGCGCGGACACCCACGCAATGCCCGCACCCATCATGCCGGCGCCCAGCAGCCCGAGTTTCGACACTTTGCGCTCCGGCGGTTCGGGCGGACGGCGCACCAGCTTGTCGGCGGCATTCTTGTTGATGAACAGCGTGCGCATCATGTTGCGCGACACCGGGTCCTTTAACAGTGAGACGAAATACTTCGTTTCGATGTCGAGTGCTGTGTCGATCGGAAGGACTGTACCTTCGTAGACGGCCGCCATGATCGCGATCGGCGCCGGGTAATTGTGATTCGTTGTCTGCTGCAGCAGCGCCGTGCCTACCGTAAAAGTCTGGACCGCTTTGGGGTGCATCAGGCCGGCACCACCGGGAATCCTGTAGCCCTTCTGGTCCCAAGGCTGTTCAGCGACAGCGTTATCGAGCAACCAGCGGCGCGCGGCGGCAACGGCGGTGCCTGGTTCGGCCAGTTCATTGACGAAGCCGGCATCAACGGCTTCGGTTGGACTGACGTTCGTCCCCTGCGTGATCATCCTGAGCGCCGCTTCGATGCCAATCAGCCGCGGCAGGCGCTGCGTGCCACCGCCACCCGGCATCAGGCCGACCTGCACTTCAGGGAAGCCGAGCACAATGCCCGGCGCATCCACTGCGACGCGGTAGTGACAGGCGAGGCAGACTTCGAGACCGCCGCCGAGCGCAGTGCCGTTGATTGCCGCCGCTACGGGTTTGCCGCAGGTCTCCAGCCGCCTCAGCGTTTGCTGCACAGCGAGGCATTGCCCGTAAAGTGTCTGCACATCGATATTCCGGGCATAGTTGTTGACCAGTCCATGCAGGTCGGCACCGGCCATGAACGCGTCCTTGCCGGAGGTGATGATTGCGCCCTTGATGCGATCGTCTTCGGTAATCCTCGTGACCGCGCTTGCCAGGTCCTCGAGGAAACGCTCCGTCATGACGTTCATCGAACGCCCCGGCACATCGAACGACAAAGTCACAATGCCGTCCTCATCGAGTTGCCAATTCATCGTTGTCATAGCCGTCATTGCCGTTACCCCGCAACGCGCTCGATGATCGTTGCCGTGCCCATGCCACCGCCGACGCAAAGATTGACGAGGGCCGTACCGAGCCCGCGCCGCTCGAGCTCGTCCAGGACCGTGCCGAGTATCATCGTGCCAGTGGCGCCGAGCGGATGTCCCATCGCGATCGCGCCGCCGTTGACGTTAATCCGGTCGTGATCGATGCCGAGCCGTTGCATGAACAGTAGTACCACCGACGCAAAAGCTTCATTCAGCTCGAACAAGTCGATATCGGCTGCCGTCATGCCGCAGCGCTTCAGCACTTTCTCCGCCGACGGCGCGGGCCCGGTGAGCATGATCGTCGGGTCGGTGCCGATGGACGAGAAGCCGACGATCCGTGCCCGCGGCGCCAGGCCCAGCGCCTGCCCGGCTTCCTTGCTGCCGAGCAGTACCGCGGCGGCGCCATCGACGATGCCACTGGAGTTGCCGCCGGTGTGGATGTGATTGATGCGCTCGACTTCGGGGTACTTCTGCAACGCGACCGCATCGAATCCGGCTTGTTGGCCCGGCACCTCGAACGCGGGCTTCAGCGCGGCAAGATCATCCAGTGACGTGCCGGGCCGCATGTGCTCGTCTTTCGACAACAACGTCATGCCAATGTGATCCGTAACTCCGATGACGGATTGATCGAACCAGCCGTTGTCCCACGCCTGCGCTGCCCGCCGCTGGCTTTCCACCGCGTAGGTATCGACGTCCTGCCGCGTGAAACCGTATTTGCTGGCGATCAGGTCGGCGCCGATGCCCTGCGGCACGAAATAGGTCTTGTACGCGACCGACGGGTCGCCATGCATCGCGCCGGAGTCCGATCCCATCGGCACGCGCGACATGCACTCGATACCGCCGCCGATCGCAAGATCAGACTGCCCGGCCATGATCTGCGCGGCGGCGGTGTTCACGGCCTCGAGACCGGATGCGCAGAAGCGGTTCAGCTGCTTGCCTGGCACGTTCTCGGCGTAACCGGCGTTCAGCACGGCCGTTCTCGCGATACAGGCGCCCTGCTCGCCCACCGGCGACACGCAACCCAGCACGACGTCGTCGAGCCGCGACGTGTCGAGTTCGTTGCGCGAGCGTAGCACCGTGAGGACCTGGGACATCAGGTCGACGGGCGTGACCGTGTGCAGCGCGCCGTTGCCGCGGCCGCGCCCCCGCGGGCTGCGCACGTGATCGAAAATGTAGGCATCCGCCATAGCCGTATCCTGTTTTCCTGCAATCAGTGAGCGGCCGGGTGCGCACCGCGTTCCATCAGTTCAGTAATTGCATCCGGTTCCAGCCCCCAGTCGCGCAATGCGGATCGTGGATCGCCCGGCGGTGCACCGGGCGCGCCGCGAATCCGCCCCGGCGTTCGGGAAAAGCGCGGCGCCGGCGCCGGTTGAATAACGCCGTCCACGTCGACAAAAGTCTGCCGCGCGGCGAGGTGCGCATCGTTGCGAGCTTCATTGAGGCTCAGCACTGGCGAGACGCAGGCATCGGTATTCGCAAATCTCGCAGACCAGTCCTCGCGCGGCCGGCTGGCAAAAATTCGCTCGAGACTTTCCGCATGTCGGGGCCACAGATCTTCACGGTATTGATCGTTCGCGTCTATTTCATCCGTCCCGAGTACATCCAGCATTTCGCGAAAGAACCGGTTCTCCAGCGCGCAAACCACAACCGCCTTGTCATCGGCCGTGCGATAGCACCTGTAAAACGGTGCACCGCCGTCAAGAAAATTCCTTCCGCGTGCATCGCGCCACAGTCCCGCGGAATGCAGCCCGTGGAACAGCGTCATCAGCGAGGCAATCCCGTCGACCATGGCCGCATCAACCACCTGTCCTTCTCCGGACCGCGACGCCTCAAGCAGTGCCGCCAGCATGCCCAGAGCGAGAAACGCACCACCACCTCCGAAATCACCGACGAGATTCAGTGGCAATACCGGCAGCCCGTCCCGTTCGCCTATCGCGTGCAATGCACCGGCGCGCGCCAGGTAATTGCCGTCGTGCCCCGCGCAACCGGCCAGCGGCCCGTCCTGTCCCCAGCCGGTCATGCGGCCGTAAACGAGACTTGCGTTGACGGCCTGGCAGTCCGCCGGCCCGAGACCGAGCCGCTCCATCACACCGGGGCGAAATCCCTCGAACAGCGCATCAGCGTGCCGGCACAGCCCAAGCAACATCGCGCGGCCCCCGTCGGTCTTGAGATCCGCCGACAGCATTGTGCGGCCCCGGTTCATCAGGTTGGATTGCGCCGGAATCGCGATACCATCCGCACTCTCGTCCGGCCGCACGACGCGCAACACATCGGCACCCATATCCGCCAGCAACATGCCGCAAAACTGGCCGGGTCCGATGCCGGCTATCTCCACGATCCGGAAACCGCGCAATGGCCCTTTGCCGGCCTGCATTGATGTCATGGCCCGTCGCTACAATGAACTGCAGAGATGGCCACCATCCACCGTCACGTTGCTGCCGGTCATAAAGCTGCCGGCGTCGGAGGCGAGCAGCAGCAATGGGCCATCCAGCTCCGCAAGATCGCCGATACGCCGCATCGGCACCTGCTTCAGCATCGGCTGCGCCGCTTCGCTTTCGAGAAAGTGTTCGTTGATCTCGGTCTGGAAGTAGCCTGGCGCAATCGAATTGACGCGGATGTTAAAACGCGCCCATTCGAGTGCCATTGTTTTGGTCAGGCCAATCACAGCGCTCTTGGCGGCAGTGTAGGAACCGAGCGTCTTGCCGACGCGGTAGCCGAGTATCGATGCAATATTGATGATGCTGCCGCCGTTGCCGTGCTCCATCATCTGCCGCGCGGCAGCCTGCGCGACAAGGAACACGCCCTTCAGGTTCGTGTCGATGACCGCGTCCCAGTCCTCCTCGCTCGTGTCGAGGACAAACGCAGCGCGGCTGATGCCGGCGTTGTTGACGAGGATATCGAGGCGTGACGTTTCCGCGGCGATCGTCTTGAAGCACTGATTCACCGCAACAGAATCCGTGACGTCGAGCTCGACACAAAACGCGCGGCCGCCGGCAGCCTCGATGGCCGCCTGTGTCGCCTCGAGCTTGTTCCGCCGGCGCGCGGCGAGCACGACCGTGGCGCCCGCTCCGGCAAGCGTTTCCGCAAACCGGCGCCCGAGACCACTGCCCGCACCGGTGATGAGCGCCGTGCGGTTGTCCAGCCGAAATCGTTCCGGCATCGCGTTCACGCCGTGTTCGCCGTCGCCGCGGCACGCTTGCGCCGCTTGTAGGTCCCGGTTGCCGTGGCGCACAGGCGCTTGTTGTCAGGATCGATCAGTTTTGACTGCGCGAATATCAACGTATTCGTCGTGCGTATCAGTTCGCCCTCAGCGATAACGGTCGCTCCCTCGTGCGGCGCCATGAAACTGCAATTGAGGTTGATCGTAATCAGGACGCTCTCACCGGTGATACCGAAGCTGCCCGAGAACGCGCCGGCGATATCGAGCAGTGATGCGACAACGCCGCCATGCAGAAAGCCGACGGTATTGCGGTGATCCTGGCGGACCGGCATTTCTATGCGGCTGAAGCCCTCTTTCCAGGTCGTCAGCCTGAACCCCAGGAATTCGAGGTAGGTTCCTTCATAGAGTGACGGGTTTTCCAGGTAGTTCCTGCCGGATTCGTCGGTCATGATGCAATGGCTCCTGCCCGCCTCAGCACGGCAATGAACAGGTCGGGCTCCGGCCTGAGGCGATAGTTGTCGGTTTGGTCGGAATACAAAATGGTGCCGCGCGCATTGGTTGCGACGACAGTCGGCATGACTGTATCAGGCGCATAGTCGCCGCGCACTCCGGCTGGCACGCCGCATGCTGCCGCGATATCCAGTTCCGCCGCCACGCGATTGCCTTCGTCCACCCAGAACTGGTAGGGCACGGAATACTTTTCGGCCAGCTCGCGGCTTGCGCTTGCCGGTTGCGGACTGATCAGCGCGACGCGCGCGCCGAGCGCCGCCAGCCGCTCGCTATACGAAGCGACTTCCGCAACCTGGCCGCGGCACACTGCTGACCAGTTGCCGCGGAAAAAGATCAGCACCGCCGGGGTGCCGGCCAGTTCCGCGGTACTGACGGGATTGCCATCGATATCTGTCATCGAGAACCGGGGCAGCTTGTTGCCGACGTCGAGCTTGCCGCTCGCAAGGCGGCCGAAGCGCGAGTACCAGAATACGTAAAGCACGAGCAGCAGCATGCCAAGCGCGGCAGCGGCCAGTGGCAGCCAGCCGCTGGTGCCGTCGATCAGGTACTCCCATGCGGCCAGCAGGGTGCCAGCTGACGCGGCCAGCACTGCAAGCGGCTCGTTCTCGGGTGTACGCGGAGCTTCCGTCCAGGTGATGCGCGCAATGACCAGCGGCAGCGGCAGAGCCGCTATCAGCCCGCCCCACCACGCCAGCGCGTCGGTTTCACCGCGCAGCGCCATGACCAGCGAGGCAATACCGAGCAGGACGCAGGCAACAACAGCAGGAAGCAGGAACAGTGACTTGATCTTTCGTTTTACCAGCAAAGCATCAGACCTTTCGGGAAACAGGGACAGCAAAGCATTGTGAGCTTTGCGACAACTTCGTTACATATTGCGGCGATACTCACCGCCAACTTCGTAAAGGGCCGCGGAAATCTGGCCCAGCGAGTTGGACTTGACGGTGTGCATGAGTTCAGCGAAGACATTGTCTCGTGCGCGGGCAACCCGCTGCAAGGCAGTCAACGACTCCTCCGCATCCTCCCGGTGCGTTTCCTGGAAGGCCCTTACCTGGCGGATTTGCTCCTGCTTCTCGTCATCCGTCGACCGGATCAATTGCTGGTCGCGCACCATGTCCTCCTGCCCGGCCTTCGGCAGGAACGTGTTAACGCCGATGATCGGAAACGTGCCGTCATGCTTCTTGCTTTCGTAGTACAGGCTTTCGTCCTGGATTTTGCCGCGCTGGTACATGGTATCCATCGCGCCGAGCACGCCGCCGCGCTCGGAGATGCGGTCAAATTCCTGGTAGACGGCCTCCTCGACGAGGTCAGTCAGTTCGTCAATGATGAACGAGCCCTGCCACGGGTTCTCGCAGTAGTTAAGGCCTAATTCGCGTGAAATGATGAGCTGGATAGCTACCGCACGGCGCACGGACTGCTCGGTTGGGGTTGTAATTGCCTCGTCGTAG
>CAZLNH010000302.1:0-6829 GCA_964560775.1 uncultured Woeseiaceae bacterium
CCTGTCCCAGCTCCTGGCTGCTACGCCCGCCCTCGCCGCCGTCGCCGCCGTTCCAGCCGATAATTCCGGCGGCGCCGCCGCCACTGCCGCCGTTGGTATCCGGCGCATCCAGACCGTCGTCGCCGTCGATGGTGGCAGTACTGTCGCGCAGCTCCGTAGTGCCGTCGATGCCGTTGCTGCCGCGGCCGGCCATGATCACGTTGTCGGCGACCAGCACGTCGGGAATGCGCGCGACGCGCAAGCCGTAGCTCGTGCCGCTGGCATTCTCGATGCCTTCGGCCGTGGCGTCCCCGGCGATCAGCACGTTGTCGCGGATCGTGAGTAACGCATCACCAGACTGGACATTGAGCGGAATGATGTCGGCCCCGTCCCACGATTCCGAAATCGTGCGGGCGGTAATGGCCATGCCGGAGATCGTCGCGGGCTCGTCGTTGTTGAAAATCGAAATTACCCGGGTGCCACCGATAACACTCGTCTTGTTGGTGCTGACGTCGCGCCGCCAGCGTTCATCGTAACCACCGTAGAGGCTGCTGCCGAGGTAAAGGTACAACCTGTCGCGGTCGTCTTCGCCGTATACGTCGTAGGCGTCGTTGTCCGGCAGGGTCCGGATGTAGATGTCGAAGCCTTGCGGCATCGACTCGGTCGCCTGCCGCAGGCTCGTGTACGGATTTTCCATCGTACCGTCCGCTGTGCCGGTGAACGTGCCGTCCACGAAGACGGCGCGGTCCGTGTCTTCGACGACAACGACAAGTGTCTCGGCCGACGAGGACAGCGAGCCGTCCGACACCGTCACGCTGAACGCGAGCGTATCGACCGTGTCGGGTGCATCATAGGTGAGTGTTGCGGAGTCGCTGCCGGCCAGGTTGGCGGCGGCAGCGCCGCCGGTTTGCGTCCACGAGTACGTGATTGTGTCGCCGTCCGGGTCCGTGGCAGATGCCGTCAGCGTGACGGACGTCGACCGGCTGACGATGCCGGGGTCCTCGACTTCGACGACCGGGGCGCTGCCAGTCGGACCCGGATTGCCGGGGTCGCCGCCATTGTCACCACCACCACCACCACCACCGCCGCCGCCGCCGCCGCACGCGGCGAGAACCGCAACGATTGCGGTGCCTGCGAGGATCCGCAGCGGGGCGATCAAGCTGCCGCGAACCCGTTGCGTCGCACTGCTTACCTTCGTCATGAGTGCCTCCCGGCTTTCCTGTCTCATGAGTACTAGCAACAATGCCGCGAAAAACCGATCATCACGCGAAGATTCTCTGCCCTCGCAGGCCCGACTTGAGCGGTAACGGGGATCGCGCCGACGGCAAAATCTCCGCAGTACATGAGCACGCGCACGTCGGCTACGTATCGGCGCTTGGCAACTTGTGCCGGAGTAACACTTACTCGGTCAGGCGTATCTCGCGCGCCGTTTGCGGCCCGATCAGTGTGTAGTCGAGATTCTGCGGCACCGTCGCATCGTCGTCGGCCAGCGGAATTCGGCCGCCCATGATTTCGGCGTAGCGCTGCGGGTAGCGCGGCTCGCGTGCCGGTTCGGCGAAGCCGTCAGGGAAGGCCGGCAGGCCGGTCGCGGTGTCATACTTGTCCGTGGCACCCAGCGTGTGCAGGAATTCGTGGGCAAGGATTACGTTGTTGGTGCCTTCCTGGCGTCTGCTTGCATACGCGTTGACGATGCCGATCATGCCTTTCTGCAGGCCGACTGAGTTGTCGAGGCTCAGCTCCGTATCGGGATCAAAATAGCGGACGAACATCCGTATATCGGGCCGCGGGCCGTCGTCACCGGACGTAACGCTGCCTGCCCACCAGCGCACGCGCATGCTCCACCACATGATCTGGAACACGCTGGTCGTGGACGGCAATGGCGGTGGCTGGCCGGTTACCGGTCCACCCAGTTCCACACGCACCGGACGCGCCAGGTTGCGGCCGTATTTCGTTACTTCCTTCGCGAAGAATTCCTCGATGCCGGCGAACTGGCGGATGTCCAGCGTGTCGACATAGCGCTGGCTCGACTCGCTGCCATCTCCGACCATCGGGTAGACACGGATCCACAGCGTATCCTCCCAGTCGGTACTGCGCGCCTGCGTCAGCCAGGTTGTGCCGGCGACGAAGATCAGGACCAGCAGCAGTAGCAGGATGCGGATAGCCTTGAACATGCCTGTTCGGGAACCCCGGGTCGATGTGTCGTTGCGTCAGGAGCCCATTAGGCCGCCGGTAGATGGAAGCGGCCAGCGATCACGTCGCATTTTGCCGCGCGGATCAGGGTCTTTGCGGTGATGCCGGGTCCGGTTCCCGTCTTGCGTCGCGGTGTTGTTCGAAGGCATACGCAATCCCGATGAGTTGCTGCTCGGTGAACGCGCCGCCGATAAACGACAGGCCAAGTGGAAGTCCGAACACGTTGCCTGCCGGAACCGTAATGCTCGCGTAGCCCGATACGGCGGCCAGCGACGAACTGCCCACGCTGAAATTGTCGCCATTGATGTGGTCAGTGAGCCATGCCGGGCCATTTGTCGGTGCGAGCAGCGCATCAAGGTCGTGCTCGGCCATCGCGTTATCGATACCGTCTTGCGCGATGCGCTTCGATGTGTCGAGTGCGTCTAGGTAGGCCTCTTCCGACAGTGGACCCTTGCTTTCGGCTGCGATAAAGATTTCCTGGCCGAAGAACGGCATGACGCTGTCGGCATTGTCTTCATTGAATTGAATCAACTCGGTTAGCGTGTTGTATGGTGCACCCGAAGTTGCCAGGTAGTTGTTCAGATCCGCCTTGAACTCGTACAGCAGCACTTCGTACTCGGCGTCGCCCATGCCGTCGGTATCAATTTCGATCGGATCAACAATAACGGCACCGTGTTCCTCGAGCAGCCGGATACTGTCGTCAAGCACTTGCTCGACACGTGCGTCGCGTCCGGCGCCGGAGTAACTGCGCACGACGCCGATTCGCTTGCCATCGAGGCCGTCGGGCGACAGGTTGGCTGCAAAGTCGGGAAGCGTCGCCGGGCGATTGGCCGCGGCCGCATCACTGTCATCGGTTGCCGCCATCGCGTTCAGCATCAGAGCGGCATCGCGCACGGTGCGGGCCATCGGGCCGGCGGTGTCCTGGCTGTGTGCTATCGGGATGATGCCGTCGCGGCTGACGAGACCGAGTGTAGGTTTGATGCCGACGATGCCGTTGATACTGGCCGGGCAGACTACGGAGCCGTCGGTCTCCGTGCCAACCGCAAGTACCGTAAGGTTTGCGGATACGGCAACGGCCGATCCCGACGACGACCCACACGGGTTGCGCCGCGGGTCGTAAGCATTCGTGGTCTGGCCGCCGAGACTGCTCCAGCCGCTCGATGACTGCGTGGACCGAAAGTTGGCCCATTCACTCAAATTGGCCTTGGCGATGATTACCGCGCCGGCCTCGCGCAGGCGCGCGACCACGAACGCATCATCCGACGCGCGATGATCGGCCAGTGCGAGCGAGCCGGCCGACGTTGCCATCCGGTCACCGGTATCCAGGTTTGCCTTCAGAACGACCGGTATGCCGTGCAGCGGGCCGCGCGTGCCCGATTCGGAGCGTTCCCGGTCGAGCCTGGCCGCTATGTCGCGAGCTTCCGGGTTGATTTCGATAATTGCGTTGAGTTGCACGCCCGCCTGGTCGATGGCCGCGATGCGGTTGAGGTAATAATCGGTCAGCTCGACGGCCGTCGTCTCACCCGCATCCATCATCTGCTGCAACGTTGCGATATCCGCCTCGGCGAAGTCCGCGCCGGCGGAGTCAGCATCCGGTTCGCGGGCGCAGCCTGCCGCCAGCGCGATGGCAAGGCCGCAAAACAGTAGTGCACGATAGTTCATACGAAACGCTCCGGCTGCGAGGCAACTGCGCGAGAGTAATGGCCCGTGCGTAGCCACGCAACAACAGGCCCTGGTGGATGGCATCGGTCACGTCATCGCGAGGTGCAAAGCGCCGCGGCGATCTCGCATGGACAACGACTCTGCCAGGCAGTTCGAGATTGCCACGGCCGCCTGCGGCGTCCTCGCAATGGCGCGTCCGCCGCCACGCGTGCGGCGCGCCAATAAAAAGCCCCGCGGCATCAGCGGCGGGGCTATATCTCTCTCTTGTTATTGTCGTTAGAGAGGTAACTGGAATTCCGGCAACCCGATACAGACGTAGTTATTATTATCGGATCTGGATCTTATTTTATTGCTTATCTTCTGGCGTCTAAATCCTGTTTGTATCCTAAAAGCCGGTGACCGGGTCCAGTTACATTTCGCTTGGGCAAACCATATAGAGCAAGACGTATGCCAGAAGGCTAAATAGTCTTTCATTTCAGGAATTTGACCGGGATTGGGGCAAAATTGCTGGAGGTATGGCCGCCGGTTTGTAAAGGAACCCGACAAGCTTCATTCTGCTTACTTGGCGCTGCCGGCGCGGGGTTGCTACAGATGGTTGATTTCAAACAATAATCTGTGATTCTTCGAGGGGTGACGAGGCGCGGCCAGCGGCCGGAACGTGCGGCAGTCCCACCAGGCGTCGCCATTTCGCGACAGGCCGCTGCGGCGCCATATTTTGTAAAATTAGTCGACGTTTGCCCGCTCCAGCAAATTCGACAGCGAATAAAAACGGCCGTTACGCACTACAGCCACTATGTCGAGCGCTGCGCCGGCATCCGCAAGCGGGTCGCCATCCACCAGCAACAGGTCCGCCCTGGCACCGGCAGCCAGCAGCCCGATTTGTTCGTCGGCACCCAGGATCCTTGCAGCAGCGCCGGTCGCGGCATGCAAAGCGGCTGCCGGGGACAAGCCTGCGGCCTGCAAGGCCCTGAGTTCGGCCTGCGTTGCCAGGCCTGCCGGCAGGCCGGACGGCAGGCTGCCGACAACCGGGGGTGCACCGGCGCGGACGAGACCCGGCGGGGCGGTGAAACGCCGCGCCGGTCGGGTCACGACCCGGAATGCCTGTGCCTGTCGCGAGGCGAGCAGCTCGCCGAGGCCGGGTGTCGCCGCATCGGCCAGTCCGGACAACAGCGCGACCGGTCCGCCGCTGCCCATCAGGCGCACGTCGGCATAGCGCCGGCCTTGCGGTGAGGTCGGTAATGACTGTGAACCGGACAGCAGGTCGGCGCCGACGCCTAGACCGGTGCGCCAGTTTGATGCAATGACCGGGACGCCCTGTTCCTGCCAACGCTGCGCCATCGACAGCAGGTCTTCCGCGGTCTCGCTGTCCCTGTCGATCCCGATCATCCGCAAGTCCGCCGCGAGCTGCTGCCCGGGACTATCGTCGATCGAGCCGATCCGCAGCAGCAGGGGCCCGGGCGTTGCTTCGCCATGCCAGGCATCCGCGGTGTATCCGTCGGGCATATCCGGCGTCGCCAGGGTCGTCACGCCGAATGCCAGCAGCCGCGCGCCGGCCGCCGCGGGATCGCCGGACGGCATCGGTGAGTACACGTCAATCAGGCCCGGCATGATTGTCATGTTGCCGATGTCGAGTACCGTCGTGTTGCCGCGATCCGACTGGGACTCGATCGCGGCAATGACGCCGTCCCGCACGATCACGTCGACGTTGTGCCGGTATTCCGCCGAATGTCCGTCGTACAGCCGCGGGGCACGCACGATGAATTGGCGGTCGGGCACATCGATCTCCGGCAGTGCGCGCGCCGGGATTGCAGTGGCTGTACGGGTCTCGGGACGCTGTATCGCGGCGCTGAAGCGCACCGTCTTCGATTCCCAGTCCTCGAATCCACGCGTGCGAATATGCCCGTTCGACGCGTACACAAACTGGTCCCGGTTCTTCCAGCTGACCGGGCCGACGAAAAAATCCTCGCCCGTTACCAGCACCCGTTCCAATGGCGGGTCCGACAGAATCAGCATGTGCAGTTCGAGCTGATCGTTCTCTTCCCTGAGATACGTGATCAGCGTGCCATCGGGACGCCACGACGGTGCCATCAACGGCGTATCCGACGCGAGAAGCGACTCGGCAGGCATGCCGAACTGGCGCACCATCAGGTGCCAGAGCCCCTGTTCGTGCAATACATACGCCAGGTGGCGTCCGTTGGTGGACCAGGCCGGCGCGGATTCATCACCGTTATGTGATGTGATGCGCCATTCAATACCGGTCGCAAGATCGATTTCCCACAGGTCAAGACGGCTGCCATTGCGCCCGGCTGCAAACACGATGCGGCCGCCGTCGGGGTGCCAGGCCCCGTGACGGGCGACGCGGTTGTCTGCCAGCACCGGATGCCTGCTGCCACTATCGACTTCAATGCGCCATATTTCAGGACCGCTGTCGCCGTCGGCTTCGTAGAGAATCTCGCGGCCATCCGGGGACCAGCGGGGAAGGCGCGCCGCCCGGATACCGTTGGTCAGGCGCTCGGCCTCGCCGCCTCGCGCGGGCACCCGCCACAGGCTGCCCAGCAAATCGATGACATAACTGCCATCGACGGGCGATACATCGACCGCCAGGTTCGTGCCCTCCGACACGCGCAGCACTTCGCTCCGCGCTGTGGTGGCGACGATGATCAACGCGGCAAGCAGCAGGTATTGCCACGTGCCGCATCTCGCGCCGGGATGGTCTGCTTCCCGGGCATGACGGCCTCGTCCGCTGCTACCGCGCAGACTCCTAATCAGCACGATCAACCTGCAGGTACTCAAGTTCACCGTCACTGGCCGCGAAGCTGACCTGCATCGGCTGGCAGCAAACCTGGCAGTCCTCGACGTAATCCTGGCCACCCGCTGACAGGTCCAGCACGATATGCATTGGTTCGCCGCAGTACGGGCACGTGATGCGCTGTTCTTCCAGTCCTGCCGTCATGGCATGCGCTCAGGGTTGCAGGCGCGTGCCGTGCCACGCACCAGC
>CAZLNH010000303.1:0-3460 GCA_964560775.1 uncultured Woeseiaceae bacterium
CAGGCGTGGAATATCCTCGCGCCCGGAAACCAGTTTCAGGGCCGCGGCCAGCACATCCGGATTCTTGCTCTCCCGTATCAGTTCGGCGGCCAAAGCATCGACGATGTCGTATTCAGCCAGCTGCGCAAACTGCAGCAAATAGACACGGTCGGAATCATCGGCACTGCGCACGGCACGGTACAACGGCTCGCTGACGAGGTCACTGCCGACCGAGCGTAACAGTCGCGACACCCGCGTTCGCGGCCAGTCGCGCCGCTTTGCAATCAACGGCACCAGCATTTGCACGGCACGCTGCGGATCGATGTCGACCAGCGCAATGGCGGCAGTGATTGAAAGTGCCATATGCTGACTGTCCGTCAGCGCCGCGATGTGATCCCAGCTTGCCTCGTGCGCCATGTGCCCGAGTGTCTGTACCGCGAGTATTTGCGATTGCAGCTGGCGCCTGCGCAACAGGCGCTCAGCGATACTGACGATTCCAATGCGGTCGCCCATGATTCGAAGATTGTCAGCCGCACTGCCTTGCACGGTATCGCGCGTCCGGTTCCACAACTCGAGCAGGTTGATTCGCTGGTGCCGGGGCAGCACCGGCAGTCTTATCGCATGTGCCTCCTGTTCCGAAAGTAGTACCGCCGCGAGTACGGCACGCCATTCCTCGTTGAGACGACTCTGGCGTTGCGCGCCGATGACGGTCGCGGAACGCAACCCGATCGTATAAAGGAACAGCACGACGACCAGGATGGCAACACACACCATGGTCCAGGCGGCAAACCGGACGGCCCCGTCAGAATCCGGCAGTAACAGCAATTCCAGCATACTGCCTCCGGTAGAAATCACCCTGCTCGTGCACCCCGATCCAGCCGTTAAGGCCGAAGCGCCGATTGAGCGCATAGCGCCCGTTGATCGTGATGCTTGCGACGGATGACTCAAGCACCAGGCCGGGGCCTATCGCCTCGTTTTCGTCACCGAACGCGATGGTGACTCCGGCACTGAAATCAGCACTCCGGTACCAGTCGAGCGTAAAGGCATGCGATACCGCATTGGCCAGGCCGTGCAGGCGCGACACATAAAGCGTATAGGCTCCACGATAGTCCGAGAAATAGCGCTCAGCGCGAGCGGACCAGATCGTTACCGTCGCAGTATCGTAGTTGCGCCGTTGTGCCCTGAGTTCACCGACCCAGCCCTGGTTGAATCGCCGGCCTGCGTATGCCGTGTAGCCACTGTCGGGCAGGAAATTGGCATTGTTTGTGTAATCGAGTTCCAGGCCGGCATGCCACAGGTCGAGGAATTCGACACGTGCGCCGGCAGATACAGGTGTATCCGGCTCGTTGAAACGTTCATTGCGACCGACCGATGCGAACACCTGCAACGTGTTCGACACCTTCCAGTCGATTCGCAACGACTGGTTGTTCCAGTCAGGCTGGTTGTTGCTTAAGCTTTCGACGCTGGCTGCCAGCATGACCTGCCCGCGGTAGTCCCTGGTGTTGTTCGTGCGCTGCCACCACGTCGCGGCCGGAAAGCGTTGCCGTGCGTGGTCCCGCAGCGTTTCCAGCTCGCCGGGCGCAAGGATTTGCGGGTGCGCTGCGACCAGCGAAAACCGGAGACGCCACAGCGCTTCGTAGTCCGGCGCCAGCGCAATGCCGCGAACGATTTCATCATTGGCATCCCGTGTGCGCCCGAGCCGCGCCAGCGCCTGTGCCCGGCCGAGCGCATAGTCCACGTTTTCCGGATAACGTGCGGCGAGCGCGCTGAAGACATGCAATGCGTCCGCCGGCTCAGCGTCGCGCAGCAGCTGCTGTGCCCGGGCGAACTGTGCGGCCGGATCGTTCACAGGGATTGCCTGGCTCGACGGGCTGGTGTCACCCGGGCGCAGCGTGTCCGGCTCCTGGGCGGCCGCCGGTCCGGGCAGCCACGCCAATGGCGCCTGCAGGCAGAGAACCAGATGCGCAACGCGCAGGACAATCATGTCGACGACCCTGATTCTTCACGCGTAGCGATCATCCGCTTGAGCCGTGCCAGCAGCTCAGGCGGCCGGAACGGCTTTGTCAGGTAGTCGTTGGCGCCCAGTTCCAGCGCGTTGACGATGTCGTGTTCAAGTATGCGCCCTGACAGCACGAGTACCGGAGTCCTGCGCCAGCCCGCTTGTTCGCGAATTTTCAGGATCAGGTCCTCGCCACTTACATAGGGCAGCATCAGGTCGAGCACCACGACATCGACGGGCGGTGATTGGTCGACTATCGCGGCAGCGGCGCGGCCGTCGGGCGCTACCGTTACGACATAGCCTGCACGCCTCAGGATGAATTCCAGCATGTACGCCGTATGCTCGTTATCCTCGACAACCAGCACACTGTGTCCGGCGCTTGATTCAGGCTCTGCCATAAGGTCAGGTATTCCGCAATTGGCCGGCGACTGCACCAGCTGCTCTTAATGTTACCCCCGGTTGCGCCAATCGGCAGCGCAGGCTGCCACACGCCGCCACGCTGCCAGTGTATATTGTGGCGCCAGCGGTATGAAACGAATTAACCGGTTATCGATAACCAACCAGATGAAGAGCTGATAAATGAAATTGACGAAACTGCTTCTAACGCTGCTCCTTGCAGCCCCGTTTTTTCCTGCCGCCGACGCCGCTGTCGAGGTCACCTACATTCGCGCCGGCAGCCTGCTGAGTCCGGTCGACGGGTCTGTCGTGCGCAACGCCGTCATCAAGGTGGATGGGGAGCGTATTGTTGAAGTCGGGCAGGATGCGGACAGCATCCCTGACGGTGCGGCGGTCATTGACCTTTCAGGCCAGTTTGTAATGCCGGGTGTAATGGACATGCATACGCACCTGCCGGGGCATCTCGAGAAGAATTTCTTCGCCGGCTACTTCCAGTCGCCACACCGCGCCGTTATCGGCGGCGTAGTCAATGCGAAAGATACGCTGCTGGCGGGTTTCACGACCGTGCGCAATGTCGGGTCGGACGACTACCAGGACATCGCCCTGCGCGACGCGATCAATGCCGGCGAGATTCCCGGGCCCCGCATGGCGGTGTCGGGCCCCGCCCTCGGGATTACCGGCGGGCACGCGGACAACAACTCACTGAACCATGAATTTGCCGAACGTGCGGATGGCGTCGCGGACGGACCGTGGGAAGTGCGAAAGCAGGTACGTCGCAACGTTAAATATGGTGCGGACCTGATCAAGTTCACGGCCACCGGCGGCGTCTTCTCCAAAGGGACGGTGGTAGGGCAGACACAGTATTCACTGGAGGAAATGCAGGCACTGGTCGAAGAGGCACGCACGCATCATCGCAAGGTCGCGGCGCACGCACACGGCATCGACGGCATCAAGCGGGCGATCATTGCCGGCGTCGATTCCATCGAACACGCAAGTTACCTCGATGACGAGGCAATCAGGCTGGCCAAAAAGCACGGCACATGGCTCGCCATGGATATCTACAATACCGAGTATACGTTGGCAGAA
>CAZLNH010000304.1:0-7735 GCA_964560775.1 uncultured Woeseiaceae bacterium
AGCGTTTCGAGGCAGTCGGCGGCGAACCCGGGGCAGACAACGTCAATGTCACCGGCGCCTTCGCGGCCCCATTGCTCGAGCACTTCGTCCGTGTACGGCCGCAGCCACTCGTCGCGGCCGACCCTTGACTGGAACGATACCTGCCAGTCGCCGGCCTCGAGTTCCAGGGCTTCGGCGACCAGCCGTGCCGTTTTCTGGCACTGGCAGTGATACGGATCACCATCTTCGAGCATGCGCCGCGGCAATCCATGGAACGAGAACAGCAGGCGCTCGCCACGGCCCTCGCGATCCCGGAAGTCGCGCACGCTGGCGGCGACGGCCGCAATGTAGCCGGCGGAGTCGTGGTAGTGATTGATAAAACGCAGCTCCGGGATCCAGCGCCGACGCGACAGTGCTCTTGATACAGCGTCAAACACAGAGCCCGTCGTGCTGCCGGCATACTGCGGATAAAGCGGCAATACGACGATGCGGCGCACATGATGCTCGTGCAGGCTATCCAGCGCAGCCGCGATGGCGGGTTCGCCGTAGGACATGGCGAGCTCAACGTGTACCGCTCCGGACAGCCGCTCTGACAATCTGGTCGCCATGCCGGCCGCGATGTCGGCTGAATGGAGCAGCAGCGGTGAGCCCTGTTCAGTCCAGATTTTTGCGTACGCGGCGGCCGAGCGTCGCGGGCGCGTGCGCAGAATGTAGCCGTGCAGGATCAGCCACCACAGCGGGCGCGGCACTTCCACGACCCGTGGGTCGGACAGGAATTCATTCAGGTAACGCCGCACCGCGGGCGTGGTGGGCGCTTCGGGTGTGCCGAGGTTGACCAGCAGCACGCCAAGCGCTTCCGGCAGTCCGTGTTCATAGGACGGTGATGATTCGTAGCGGGACATTAAGGCTGCCGATCCTTGTACGGGCGACGGACGCCGGTAAGTGCCTGACCCACAGTACTAAACTGACGATGCCCGCGCTACTGATGTGCCACGGGGTGAACGCACGATGACCGGGCGGCCCGGTTGTAAGCGGTCAGCGGCGTACGTCGCGGCCGCTCAGCAGCTCATTGAGCGAAGGCGGCGGATGGTCGGGTCCCATGCGACCCGTCTTCAGCCGGTGCAGATATTCGCGGTAGGCTCGCATGGCCTGGTAACCGAAGATCCACAGTATCGGCAGGTTGGCGTAGATGATGACGCCAAGCCCGATGCCCGTCAGGTTGTCGAGATCCGTACTGGTGCTGATGTGGCCGAGCGTTGCGACAAAGATCAGCGCGCAATAACCGATCCGGAATGGCAACACACCCTTGTCGCCGGCAAGATAGACGGCACCTTGCTCGCCGTAGTACCCCCACGCGATGATCGTCGATACGGCGAAGAGCCAGGACGCTACCGTGATGAGCCATTTGCCAAGGCCGGGCGACACGGAATCGAACGCTTTTGCAGTCAGCGTGGCACCGACGTAATCGCGGTAATAACCGCCGTCGAGATTTCGCGGTTCGAGTACGCCGCCGAATTCCCCCCAGCGTATGGCAAGGCCGGCACCGCTGTCCGTGACGGTGCCGGACAGCCGGTGCAGGTTCTGCCCGGTCGCCGGGTTGTCGTCGGACGTAACAACCATGACGACCGCGTCACCGGGGGCCAGGTCACTGCCGGTGATCGGGGTATCGGAGAATGTCCATCCGGCTTCGGTCCGTTCGGCGTTCGGCACCGTGTCAAAGCTTGCATCCGGCGCGCGATTCCAGACACCGGTCGACAGGATGATCAGTGCGGTAAACGTGCAGACGACTATGGTATCGATGAAAGGCTCGAGGCCGGCGACCAGCCCCTCACGCACCGGCTCGTCCGTCTTGACCGCCGAGTGCGCAATGGCCGACGAGCCCTGGCCTGCCTCGTTCGAAAATATCGCCCGCTTCATGCCGAACAGGAATGCCGACGCGACGGTTCCCCCGACAAAGGCGCCGCTCGCGTCCGCGGGCGTGAATGCGGAGCTGATAATGAGCCACAGCATTGCAGGAATCTGCCCCGCGTTCACCACCAGGACATAAATGCCCGCGGCAATATAAAAGAACACCATCGCCGGAACCAGCAGGCCCGCAACCCTGCCAATGCGACGTATGCCCCCGATCAGGACCAGTGCGACGAACAGCGTCAGTACGGCACCGCTGATCCACCCGGCAACGCCGAAATATTCATTGGTAACGTCCGCCACGTTCCATGCCTGGAACATGTTTCCGCCGGTTGCGGCCGACGTCATGATGCAGATGGAGAATATGACTGCGAGCGCCTTGCCGAGCCACGCGAGCTCCGGCTTCATTCTCGACAGCGCCCGGTCCGCCACCCACATCGGGCCACCGTGCGGGTTGTCCGGGTCGTCGGTATTGCGGTAGAGCATCGACAGCGTGACTTCCGTCATCTTGATGGCCATGCCGAGTATCGCGACGATCCACATCCAGAAAATTGCGCCGGGGCCGCCGAGCGCGATGGCGAGCGCAACCCCGCCGATGTTGCCGAGACCGACGGTGCCGGACAGCGCGGCGGACAATGCCTGGAAATGATTGATCGCGCCGGGGTCTTTCGGGTCGTCGTAGACGCCGCGGATGACGGCGGGAGCATGCGTCAGCGCGCGGTACTGGCAGAAGCCGCTCCACACCGTGAACAGCACGCCGGTGCCGGCGATGATGTACAGCCACGTCTCGTTCCACAGCACGGCATTGATCGCCGCGAGCGCCTGGCCCAGGTCACCCATCATATCCACCGTGGCAAGGACGCTGACCGCTCCCGGCGCCGGCCGGGGCGGTTCGTGCGGCTATGCCGCCTCCAGGATAGCCGTGACGCCCATGCCGCCGGCCGTGCACACGGACACGAGGCCGCGCCCGGAGCCGTTTTCGTGAAGCAGCTTCGCCATCGTCGCGATGACGCGGGCGCCGGTGGCGGCAAACGGGTGCCCGATCGCGAGGCTGCCGCCCTTGACGTTCAGGCGTGACATGTCGATTGGCCCCATCGCCGCCTGCCGTCCAAGTCGTTCGCGGCAGAACGTCTCGGATTGCCACGCCTTGAGCGTTGCCAGCGTCTGGGCGGCAAACGCCTCATGAATTTCATAGAAATCGAAATCCTGCAACTTCAGCCCGGCGGTCTTCAACATGTCGGACACTGCGAATGCGGGCGCCATCAACAGGCCGTCACGGTCGACAAAATCGACGGCGCTGACTTTGCAGTAACTCAGCCAGGCATTGACCGGCAGGTTCTTCCGGCGCGCCCACTCTTCCGATGACAGCAGGACGGCCGCGGCACCATCGGTCAGTGGCGTGCTGTTGCCGGCCGTCATCGTGCCCGAACCTGACTTGTCGAACACGGGCTTCAGCGCCGCCAACTTGTCGTAGGTTGTATTGGGCCGGATATTGTTGTCGCGCTCGACGTCCTCGTATGGCACGACCAGGCCATCGTAGAAACCCGCGGTGTAGGCCGCGGCCGCTTTCTGGTGACTTGCCAGCGCGAGCTGGTCCTGGTGCTCACGGCTGACGTCGAACTCCTTCGCTGTGAGTTCCGTGCTCTCGCCCATCGACAGCCCGGTCCGCGGCTCGACGACACCGGGCAGCTTCGGTTTGAAGTGCCGCGGCCGCAGCCGCAACCACGGCCTGACCTTTGCGCCGAACGACCGACCGCGAAAACTCTCCATCAGTATGGCGCGGTAGTCGTCCGGATAGACGATCGGTGCATCGCTGATCGAATCCGTGCCGCCCGCGATGCCGGCTTCGATCTGGCCGAGTGCGATCTTGTTGCCGATCTGTATGCAGGCTTCGATACTCGTGCCACAGGCGCGTTGCAGGTCGACGCCGGGCGTACGCGGCGACAGGCCGGAGCCGAGCACGGACTCGCGTGCGAGATTCCAGTCGCTCGAGTGCTTGATGACAGCACCAAGTGCGACATCGCCAAGCACCTGGTTTTTGAGATCGTACTGTTGCACCAGCGCGCTGAGCGTTGCCGTCATCATGTCCTGGTTGCTGTGCCCGACATAACTGGTGTGGGCGCGGCAAAACGGGATGCGTACGCCGCCGAGAATGGCAACGCGATTCGATTTTCCGTCGTGAAGCATCGAATATCTCCTGAAAAATGCGACAATCCGCGTCGCCGTTACAGTCCGCGGCCGCCACCGGAACTCTACACCAACCGATGACAACACTCACTTCAGAACGGAACTGGCGTGGCGAGACCGCGGCATTATTCCGGATTGCCGGTCCGCTGATCGTCAATAACCTCTCGATTGCCGGCATGCAATTCGCCGATGCCGTGATGGCCGGCCGGCTTGGCGCCGCATCGCTGGCCGCCGTGGCCGTGGGCGGCAGCATCTGGTTCATCGGCTTTACGCTGTTCCTTGGCCTGATGATGGCGATCTCACCGATCGCGGCGCGCTATTTCGGTGCGGGCGAGCTGGCGATGATTGGACGGTACACGCGCCAGGGGTTGTGGCTGGCCGCCGCGCTCGGCGCCATATTGATCCTCTTCGCGCAAACGCTTGCCGAGCCGGCGCTGGAACTGCTCCGCATAGACAGTGAGTTCCGCGGGGTGACGCTCGACTACGTCAAGGCCATCATGTTCGGCGCACCCGCTATCTGCGCCTTCCTCGCATTCCGCTTTACGACCGAGGGCATCGGACATACACGGCCGATCATGTACACGTCACTGTTCGCGCTGGTCTGCAACGTGTTCCTGAATTACGTCTTTATGTTCGGTCATTTCGGGGCGCCGGCACTCGGCGCGGTCGGTTGCGGTGTGGCGAGCGCCGTCACGATGTGGCTCATCATGTTTATCCTTGGCGGCTACATGTACCTGCATCCGCGCTACCGGCCGCTCAGGATATTCGTAAAAGTGGCGCCAATGCGCTTCCCGGTGCTGCGTGAAATTGTGTCGCTCGGCTGGCCTATCTCGATCACGATTACCGCCGAAGCCGGATTATTCTCTGCGGTGTCGATACTGATGGGTACGCGCGGCGCAGAAATCACGGCCGCACACCAGATTGCGCTGAACTTTTCGTCCACGCTGTTCATGGTTCCGCTGGCATTGAGTTCCGCAATTACGATCCGCATAGGACATGCGTTGGGCGCGATGAATCTCGATGCGGCGCGCTACAGCGGCACTGTCGGCATTTTCGCGTGCGGCGTCTTCATGGCGTGTTCGGCAACCTTCCTGCTGGTGTTCCGCGATGCCGTCGTCAGTCTCTACACGACCGACACCGCCGTGCAGGCGATTGCCATCAGCCTGCTTTTGATCGCCGCCGTGTTCCAGGTCGCCGACGGCGTGCAGATTGGCGCCGCCGGCGCGCTGCGCGGCTACAAAGACACTCGCAAGCCGATGGTCATCAACATGTTCTCGTACTGGGCGCTTGCGTTTCCGCTGGCGTGGCTGGCCGCGATTCCGCTGCAGGCAGAGCCGTGGTGGATCTGGGTCGCCTTCGTCTTGGGACTGACGGTAGCGGCCGTGCTCCTTAGCTTCCGTTACAACAAGGTATCAGCGCGTCCGCAGGACTTCGGCAGTATTGCGGCGGTGGTGCGGGAGCAAGCGGCCTCCTAGCCCGCATGTCCCACGTCATTGCGAGGCGCGCAGCGCCGTGGCGATCTTGCACGGATAATGGCTCTGCCAGTCGGTACGAGATTGCCACGCCCTGCGGGCTCGCAACGACGGATTGCCACGCGCTACGCGCTCGCGATGACGGGTGTCATTCGCCCTGGCCGAACGTCGGGCTGTCGCCGGCGAGGTATTCTTCTTCCTCGGCGGTGTTGGTGCGGTTCAGCACGCGGTTGCGGTGCGGAAAGCGGCCGAAGCGTTCAATGATGTCATGGTGCAGTTCGGCAAACTGTGCAACGGTTTCGAACGTCTCGCGCAAGGTCGGTGATACGGCCGCGGCGAGACGGTTGTAGATATCCACCGACTTCGACTGCACGCGGCGGGATTCGGCGTGCTGCAGCGGCATGTAGAAAAACACCCGCTCGATCGGCGTCAGCCCCTGGTCTTTCTTTGCCATCGCGCCTTCGACACAGAATTTGAGCGCTTGCTTGTCCTTGTCGAAAGCCCTGGCCGTGTTGCGGTAGATGTTGCGCGGAAACTGGTCGAGCAACAGGATCAGCGCGAGCCGGCCGCGCGGGTCGTCCGCCCAGTGATCGAGTTTGCCCTCGCCCGCTTGCTCGACGAACGTCGCGAATCCGGCTTCGATTTCATGATCGAAGACCGGGTCCTCGCCGAACCACACGTCCATGCGGCCGTCGATCTGTGGTGCACTCAGTTCCTTCGCCTTGAACCAGAAGGCGAGGATGCGCTCGATTTGTAGCTGGTCGTCATCGGTTATCGTCGCATCCATGCTCTCGCTTAGCAGTTTTACCGGCATGCGCCTGGCCTCATCGGTTGGGTGCGGGTCGCGCGAGCAACGCCCGTAGTGCGAACCACGTCACGGACGGCCGCAATCACCGCCACCCATAGTGGTTACTGTAGCAAATACCGCAGAGACCTACCGCGAATGTCGGTGACCAGCACGATAAACAGCACGCCAGGGCCCGGCGTACGACGCAGCACCATTCCCGCGATAGCCCTGACCCTCTGTGCGCTGGTGGCCGCTTGCAGCGGGCCCCGGGGCACGCCGGAAGAAGCCTTGCGTGCCTGGGTGGAGCGCGTCGGGCAAGCCGCCGGGGAAAAGGACCGGGGAACCATCGTCGACATGATCTCGCCATCGTACGCGGATGGCCGCGGCAACGACCGCGATGCCATCGACCGGATGATCCGGGTCTGGTTCCTGCGGCAGCACGACATTGCACTGCTGACAACGATCAATGACATCGCCGTCCGAGGTGACACAGCCGCCGTCGTCGACGTTTCGGCCGGCATGGCGGGCACCAACAGTGGTACCTTCGGTTTCAGGGCGGATGCGTACCGGTTCGAGCTGGAGCTCGAGGTGCACGACGGTGAATGGCTGCTGATCGGCGCACGCTGGGGTGAGCTGGGCGGCGACTTGCGCTAGAACGGCCAGGGCCGCTTATGGGGAGCACGCTATGGATTCAGCACTGCGATATATCGGACCGCTGGTGGTTTTGCTGCTTTGCAGTGCCTGTGCCAGCCAGGGCCCCGTGGTCCGGTCTCCGGACGTGCGGCTCGACGGTGTCCGGCTGCAGTCGGTCAGCCTCGGCAAGCAGACGTTCCTGCTGTCCTTCAATGTTTCGAATCCCAACCCTTTTCCGCTGCCCGTCAAGGGCCTGAGCTACCGCGTGCTGCTCGATGAGCAGCAGTTCGCGAGCGGCCAGACCGCCGGCCGGTTCGACATACCGGCCAGCGGTGATGGCGCGTTCTCGATCAGTGTCGACCTGGACCTGGTCAACTCCGCCGCCGGCCTGACATCCATCCTGGGTTCTGCTGCCGCACGGCCGGTGCCGTACGCGCTGGACGGCAGTCTCGAGATCGCCATTCCCTTCGCCCGCCCGCTCAATTTCCGCAGCGACGGCACCATCATGGTGCGCGGCACGCCGTAGGCCCGGTTATTCATGAACGGCACGGAGGCCGGGGCGGAGGTGTGCCCCGGGGAGGGCTTTTCAGGGCGGTGCCGGACCGGGACGTCCGGCACAGAGCGTACCGGGACGTATTCACAGCGTCCCTGAAAAGCCCTCCCCGGGGTGCGCCTCCGCTTACCACCGCACTAAAACGTTCATGAATAATCCGACGCGGTCAGACCTGCTTGCGAGGATTCGATCGTTCGTCACCGCGATCGCTGCCGG
>CAZLNH010000305.1:0-10032 GCA_964560775.1 uncultured Woeseiaceae bacterium
ACTTCATCGGCAATCAGCAATGCGCCGCTGGCATCGCAACTCGATCGCAATTGCTCGACGAAATCCGGGGCGAGGTCGTAAGCGCCGGCGACACCCTGTACCGGCTCGAATATCACCGCCGCGACACTCCTGTCTATCATGCGCCTGGCGGCATCGATGTCATCGCGTGGAATGAAATCAACGTCGAACGGCAAGTCCGGAAACCCGTACCAGCTTTCGGCTGCATTCCACGTGACGGCGGCGGCCGCCGCCGTTCGTCCGTGAAAGCTGTTCGTCAGTGCCAGGACCTTGCGCCGTTTCGTCGCGAGGAACGCAATACGCAATGCGTTTTCGTTCGCTTCCGCACCACTGTTGACAAAAAACGCCCGCGCCAGGGATTGCGGTGCAACTGCCACCAGCGCTTCGGCGGCAGCAGCGCGCACATCGAGCGCGATGGCATTGCTCTGGAACATGAGCCGCTGCGACTGCTCCGCAATGGCACCGACGAGACGCGGATGCGCGTAGCCCAGCGCGGCGACGGCATGGCCGCCGTAGAGGTCGAGAATGCGCCGCCCGTCAGTCGTGAAGATGTCGCATCCGGCGGCGCGTTGCGGGTCGAGTGCGAGTTGCGGATAAACCGGGATTGTCGCAATGGCCTCGCGTTCACGCGGCGTCAGTTGTTTCGCGTATCGGGGCATCCGTTCAGGTCCACAATGGCGCGGACGCCGTCAGTCCACTGGACTCGGGCAGCGACCACAACCGGTTCATCCATTGCATGGCGCCACCAGCCGCCCCTTTGACGAGATTGTCGATGACAGACATGACAACCACGCGGTCTCCGTCCGCCGCAACGCCGATGTGGCAGTAGTTGCTCGCGACAACGTCTTTGAGCCGCGGTGTGCCGTCAACGACACGGACGAAACCGGACGTACCGTAATAGCTTGAATAAATATCGCGCAAATCAGCGCTCGACATAGGCGCGGTGGCTCTCGCTTGCAAAGTGATGTGAATGCCGCGCGCGAACGGTCCGGAGTGCGGCACGAAATTGACAGTGACATCACCGCCTCCGGCCGCCGCGATCTGGCTTGAGATTTCGGGCGTGTGGCGGTGCGCCAGCGGTTTGTAGGCGTACAGGTTGCTGTGCCGTTCCGGATGATGCGTGCCCGGTTGCGGCAGGCGCCCGGAGCCGGTGCTGCCGGTAATACCGCTTAAGTACACAGCCGGTTCGGCGAGTCCGTGACGGCACAGCGGCACGGCCGCAAGCAAGGCGGCCGTCGCAAAACAGCCCGGGTGACCCGCATGCGGCAGGTCGCGGGAAGCATTGTGTTCCGGCACGCCTTGCGCGAACTGATCGAGAAGCTCTGGTGCGCCGTGCGCGCTTTGGTACACCGCTTTGTAATCGCTTGCGGTCTTGTAGCGGAAATCCGCCGATGAATCGACAACGTGCACGATTACGCCGCGCGCCTCTGCCGCTGCAAGTGTCGCGGAAACGAGGGCGGCCGATGCGCCGTGCGGCGCGGCGGAGAACACCGCGAGCTCATCCCCCTGCTGCAGGTGCTCGATCCATCCGTCCGGCGCGCTGAATTCAGTACCGTCGTAGGCGGGGGCCAGTGACGGGAATACATGACCGATCGGGGTGCCGGCTTGCGAGGCCGATACGGCGGCCAGCAGCCGGAACGTCGGATGGTTTGCGATAAGCCGCAACAGCTCGCCGCCTACGTAGCCGCCAGCGCCGAGGACGACTGCATGGACAGCCCGGGTCATGCGCTTGCTCCCTGTAAATCGCCCGGGAGCAGGCCGGCCACGTAATCGCCCAGTGCCGCGCCATTGGTCAGTGCATTGATGCCCGGCAGGTCGAGCCGCGCCCGCAACTGGTCGATGCCGACGGCATTGTCAGTCGCCGGGCCGGTGATGATTGCCGGGTCGATGCCAAACTGCTCGCGCAGGATACGCGTGCCGCCCCAGGCGCCAACCGGGTCGTTTGCGCACAGCACAACGACCGTCAATGCCGCCTTGATTGCCGCATCGGCCAGAATCGTGTCGACACCGTAGGCACCAATCAGCCCGTCGCCCAACTCGATGACGATGACGTCGGGGCCGCGTGCCGCAAGTGCTGACAAAAGGCTTCGTGTCAGCGCGGGACCGTTCTTCGCCGTCGTCGTTACGACACCGAGGTCGGAAAAAATCATGGTGTCCGCGGCGCCGGCATCCTCCATCGCCAGTATGTCGCGGCGCAGAGCGATACCGGTCGCCTTGCAGGCGGCGACGCGTTTGCCAAGGTGGCGCAGCCGGCTGACAATGGCGCAGGCCGCCGCGGTCTTGCCGGAGTCCATGCAGGTGCCGGCAAGCGCGATGACCGGCACGCCGCGGCTGTTCAGCACCGCATCTCGGTCCAGGCTGGCGGACCCGACGCGCGCCGGCACACCGATACGTTCGGCAAGGTAAGGAAAGTGAAGCACAGTACCGAGCACCTCACAGTTGAACGGCGAGCCGACGTCGGGGTTGGCCGAATCGCAAATGCCGAGCACACCACCAATGTTGAGGATATTCACCGTGTCGCCTACGGCAAGGTGCTCCGGCAAATGTCCGGAATAGCCGCGCAGAGCCTTGCGATGGCCGAGCGCGCCAACAATGACGTCGCCCTGGTTGACCGTCGCCATACGGCCGCTGGTCAGTTCAAGCTGGTTGTAACGCGCCTTGTTGTTCAGCACGCGCACGGCGAGCAGCACGCCTTCCTCGCACGGGATCTCCGCGGCGAGGCGGAGTTCCTGGCTCAGGTTGCTGAATTGCGCGACCGACGCAATCTTGTCGACAAATATGCTGCGCATGAGTCAGTCCGGGTTGCCGCTGGCGCGGGTTTGCAGGATGCCGGGCAGTGACAGCACACGTGAAAAGCCGAGCGCATCGGCTGCCGTCCATTCGCCCGCAGCTTCACCGTATACGCCGCGGGTTGCAGCCAGCAGCGAATGCGGCGATGTCACGCCGGTGATGAACAGGTTGCCGGGCCGCAGTGTGAAATGCACTGTGCCGCTGACGCGTTTCTGCGAAGAAACCAGCAGTGCCTCGATATCGCGGCAGGCGAGATCGAGCTGCCGGCCCTCATGAATCATGTCGCCGTAGAGCGCCGCGACGCCGTCTTTCAATCTCGACTGCGCGGCGCTTAAGACCAGTTTCTCGAGTTCACGGTGTGCCGTGATCAACGTGACCGCGGCAGGCGCCTCGAATGCAACGCGTCCCTTGGTGCCGAGCACCGTGTCGCCTACGTGTATGCCGCGGCCGATGCCGTAGCGTCCGGCAAGCTTCTCAAGCTCCTCGATCAAAGTGACCGGCGCCATGTCGTCGTCATCGAGAGCGATCGGTATACCGTCGTCGAATTCCAGTGTGTGTTCCGATTGAGCTTCGGGTTTGTCGAACGCACCGGCCGACAGTACCCAGGCGCTCTCGGGCAGCCCCTTTTCGGATGTCAGTGTTTCGCGGCCGCCGATCGTGATGCCCCAAAGGCCGCGATTGATCGAGTAGGCGGAGCCCTGGGCCGGTAACGGCATGCGTCGTTCGTTCAGGTAGGCGAGCTGCTCGTCGCGCACGAAACTGTTGTCGCGCACTGGTGCGAGCACATCGAGGCCCGGATTCAGCGTGCGCAGGGCAACCTCGAAGCGGACCTGGTCATTGCCGGCGGCCGTGCAGCCGTGCGCCACGGTGCGCGCACCACGGTCTTTAGCCAGCCCGCCGAGTGCCGCGGCCTGCAGGCCGCGCTCGGCGCCAACGCACAGCGGGTAGGCGTGGCCGCGGTAGACGTTGCCGGCAATCAGGTAACGGATGATGTTCCTGAAAAAGGCTTCCTTGCGATCGAGCAGCACATGTTCGACGGCACCGAGCGCGAGCGCCCGTTCCTCGAGCGCCGCGGCATCGGTTTTGCTGACACCGCCGGTATCGATGGTTGCGGTGATGACATCCCGGCCGTAGGTGTCCTTCAGCCACGGCACGCAGAATGACGTGTCGAGGCCGCCGGAAAAGGCGAGGATGATCGGCGATGTGTCGTGTGTCACTTGCGGGACTCCGGGGTAATCAAAATGGATCAGGCGCGGGCTATGCTGCGTTCGATGCGTGCCACGATGTTGCGCTGTGCGGTTGCCGAAACGGTGGCAGTGAACACCGTATCATCGCCACCGACGCTGCCGACAATTTCCGGCCAGGCGGAGCGATCCAGGGCCAGTGCTACGCGCTGCGCCGCGCCGGTTGCTGTCAGTATCACCAACAGGTTCGGGCCGGCCGGCTTGAGGTCGCGAACCAGTCCGGCAACGGCGGCCATCTCGTCGGTATCGCCGGTACTCGCTTGCGGCAGGCGATAGCCGTCGGCGGTTTTCAGCGCGCCCATTTCGCGCAGGTCACGACTGACGCTCGACTGTGTTGCGACAAAGCCCTGGGCTACGAGCGCGTCTACCAGTGACTGTTGCGTTCTGGCCGGGCCGTTTTGCAGCAGTGCAATGATGGCCTCGCGGCGGCCGGATTGCTGGCGGTTGGAATTGGGCATCGGAAGTGAAGACCTGCATAAATATGCGCATAACAATATTATAATGCGCATAGTGCGTCAAGCCTCGCGGTCCTGCTACCATGCGCCGTCCCCCGGACGGAGCCTGGTCCTTGGAATTGCCTGAAACTGTCGAAATCAACCCGGTCAATCCGCCGACCGGCGCCGTCATCTGGCTGCATGGCCTCGGCGCCGACGGCCATGATTTCGAACCGCTCGTGCCTGAACTGAAACTTGACGGTCACCTCGACGTGCGCTTCGTGTTTCCGCACGCACCGGTGCGCGAGGTGACGATCAATAACGGCATCGCGATGCGTGCCTGGTACGACATCCTGACGCTGGACCGCGGTGGTCCGCAGGACGAAGAAGGCATCCGCGAAAGTGCCGCGTTGCTCGAGGGCCTGATTGAGCGCGAGCACGCGCGCGGCATACCATTTGACCGCATCGTCGTCGCCGGATTTTCGCAGGGCGGGGCCATTGCCCTGCACACGGCGTTGCGATTTCCGCACCAATTGTGCGGGCTGCTTGCGCTGTCGACGTGGCTGCCGTTGCAACACACGCTCGACGAGGAAGTCTTCGGTAATGATAAGGCGCAAGGGAGCGGCATTCCGATCCTGATCGCGCATGGCTCGTTCGACCCGATGCTGCCGCTCGCGCTCGGCCGGCAATCATGCAACGTGCTCGAGGGTGCCGGCTATTCCGTTGAGTGGCACGAGTACCCGATGGCACATGCCGTCTGCCCGCAGGAAATTACCGACATTCGTGCCTGGTTATTGCGGGTATTCGGTGCCTGACGGACCGGGACTGCGAGCTAAAGCGCTAGGCGATTGCGAAGCGAAATTCCGACTCGCCGGCCGGATTCCCGTCACTGTCGAATCGCCGCTCGGTAACAAGCGTCCGGCCGTCGTGGCCAACCAGCAGCACGGTCGTGCAGCGGGTCCCGTATTCGCGCGTGCGGATGAACGGTGCAGAAATCGCGCGGGCCACGTCAAACGGCAGATGCTCGTTGTCCACCTGGTCGGCGGGTGCCGGTGTTGTGTCAGCGAGCAATTCAAAAAGTACGCCGGGGTTTACGCGGTTTTCTTCGATCAGCGCTGCCAGCCTGTCGCGGGAGCGGACGAGCTTCGGCCACGGGGTATCGAGTGATGCGTTGGCAAGGCCATATATTCCAGCGTCGAGACGAGTCGTGCCAATGCCCCTGTTGGACGTGTAATACAGCGAATCGTTGTCCGCCGCCAAAAGGCAGAAACCGGCATAGTTGTCGGCGGGAATATTGTCGCACCAGGATTCTGGCGGCTCCTGACCCTGCACAAAGTTGCTGACCAGTTCGCCGCGGCTCTGCGGCCGCTTGCGCCCGCCCGGGTTTTCGCGGTAATTCGTAACAGCCGCCAGCCGGCCATTGCGATTGATCGCGAGCCAGGTGCCTCCCGCCTGCAGGTCGCGGCCGCCGAGCACGTCTTTCGAGTCGGCCCACCAATTCATTGCCTGTGCCGGACGCCGGTGCAGTTCGTCACGGTTACCGGCCAGGATCAGGCGGTAGTCCGGATGGGATTGCCAGGCGAATACGATCAGGCACATAGCGGAAACCCTGTGGCCGGAGCCGTCAGTGATCGTCGGCGTCGAGCCAGTCGTCGACCAGCCGGCGCGCGATCGACAGCCGGTAGGGCAGTTTGGGAAAGCCCGAACGCAGTTCCTTGCGGGTGAACCACTGCGCATCCTCGAGTTCGCCGTCATTGAGCCGGATTTCCTCCGAATCGCCGACGGCGGTAAAGCCGAGCATCAGTGATGACGGGAATGGCCACGGCTGGGAACTGTGGTAGGTGACGTGCGATACGGCGATATTCGTTTCTTCCATCACCTCGCGCGCGACCGAATCTTCGAGGCTTTCACCGGGTTCGACAAAGCCCGCGATCGTCGAATACCGGCCTTCGGGCCAGTTCGGCTGCCGCCCAAGCAGGCAGCGATTGTCGCGCGACACCAGCGTGATGATGGCGGGGTCGACGCGAGGGAAGATGTGCACGGCGCACTCGTGGTTCGAGCAATTGCGGACATTGCCGCCGGAATTGATGCTGGCGGGCGCGCCACAGCGGCCGCAGAACTGCTGCGAGTCGTGCCACAACACGAGCGCCCGCGCGTGTGCGACGAGGTTCGCTTCCGCCGCCGGCAAGACACTGCCGAGGTAACGCAGGTCGTGGAACTGGCCAAGGTCCTGGAATGGTGCATCGACGGACCTGTCTATGCGCACGGCAAACGCGGGCCGGTCCTTGTACATGCCGAGGAAGATCGGGTCGTCGTCGATGTATGGCTCGATGTCGTGCCGCCCCAGCAGCACGGTATGGCCGGGCTCGCCGACCACGAGGCAACGATCTCCCCAGACCGGCACGAACACGCTGTCGGTGCTGGCGGCCGCGGCCCGCAGCCAGTCCGTGTCCTTGCGCCGGTGCCCGGAGCGATCAACAAAGGCGCCGGCGAAGACGTTATGACCGTTCATGAAGCGCTGACGGGCAGCGCGGCCGCCGATACGACCAGGCCGTCCTCATCGGCACAGAGGTACTCGCCCGGCCGGAATACGACGCCGGCGAAAACGACGTCAATGTTCTTCTCACCCAGCCCGGTCTTCCGGCTCTTACGCGGCATCGTCTGCAGTGCCAGCACTCCGACAGGCACTGCCGCCAGTTCCGGCCGGTCGCGGACGCACCCATAGACGACAACACCGGACCAGCCGTTGTCCCGTGCGAGCGCCGCGAGGTTTCCGCCGAGCAGCGCACAGCGGCGGGAACCGCCGCCATCGACGACGAGCACACGCCCCTCGCCGGGCGACTCCAGCGCTGCACGCACCAGCGAATTGTCCTCGAACACCCGCAATGTTGCGATGCGGCCGGAGAATCGCTGCACTTTCCCAAGGGACTCAAAGACTGCATCGGCAACGCGCACTGCGTCGCCGAATTCGTCACAGAGATCCGCTGTCATCAAAGACGTCATCGCCCGTTGCCCGCTATCCGCGCCGAGCGAACGCGCCCAGCCGACGGAGAGCAGTTTACCGGATTCGGAACGCCCGATCCCGGTGGCTCAGCACCTCGCGAACGCGACCGTTCCCGGCCGGCGCCGCCGATGCCGCGCTATTTCGCACCCCGGACAGGTCTGGTGGTCCAGCGCGTACGCATCCTGTACGTAGTTGGTCCGGCAATCGTTGCACTCAGCCAGGTACAGCTCATCGTTTTTCGAAATGTTCTGCAACAGGCTCCACGCCCACTCGAAAGCAAGGCGCGGCGACGGATGGAGCAACAGGTAGGTTTCATAGGCGCGACACAAGCGGTGACCATATTCGACGTCCGGCCGGGGCCAGCAGGCGTGGATGGCATTCTGCTCGTCAATACGCACCAGCAGGTTCGCGGCAAAAAGTGCGACCAGCGTTGTCGCCTCAAGCTGGTTCAGGGGATTCTTGACGAACAGGCTGACCTGCTGCGGTGACTTGCCGCGCCGCCTGCGCACCTGTGAATGGCCCGGGCTGCTGAAGTAGGTCGTGTAGACCTTGCGGATCCGGTCGTCACTCAAGCCCGTGCAATCCCGGATTGTGCCGGTGCGGGCTTCATGGCCGATCATCCGGAGGGCGAGTTCAAACTGGCAGCGCTCGCTGGCGTAGCGGTCGTCGGTGAGGCGCATTTTTATCCTTTTGTGCTAGTTTTATCCCATATGCAGTGTTATAAGACCTTATATGATCCGTACATGGGAACGCAACCAACAATAGCGTATCTCGGCAATCCCGGGAAAAATGCGCCCCAAGGGAGACGATCATGGAGTACCCGGGCCCCGCGCGTACGGACTTCCACAATGTCCGGTCGCTGAACGGTGAATTCCTGCAATGGCTGGGCCGGCGCAGCGTCGCGGCGCCGCCGCTGAAAGAGCTGCCCACGGATCTGGCAAAATGCCTTGCCGGTCTGCGCCTTGCCGAACGAGAGCGCCTTGCGGCGACGCCGTTCCTGCTGTTTTCGTTCCGCGAACGGGACGATGATTTCTGGAGCCGCCTGTTACAGGGCGGCGGTACCCCGGACCTGCTGGCCGCAACGACAACGTCCGATGATGCCGAGTTACGGATCATCGCCGCAGGTCTCGGTTTCGTCTGGCAGCTGGCGCGGCAGAACGCCTACGCGACACGCCTGATCTGTGGTGCAAGCCTGCACTGGTGTGAACAACTCGCGGAGAAAACGCTGGTCGACGTCATGAACGTCGCGGCGGTCAGCCCGCATCTCCTGAAGTTGCGGGCGGCCGACAACCGGCCGCTCTGGCACAAACTATTGAACAGCGGCATCCGGGCCGAACGCGAGGTACGGCATGCGGCACATATCAGTGCTCTGCAGTGCGTCCTGACATCGGCGCAACGCTCACGCACTGCGCGGCCCGCGCTGGCGGCGCGCGCCGGGCTTTCGCCATCACGTCGCGTCGCGGGCCGGACACGCCGGTAACCCACAGCCAGCAGTCCGGATGAATAATGCGCTGCGTTCGCGTATACAATACGCGGCTCGATGCATGCACTGTCCATAAAAAATCTCAGCAAAACCTATCCGAATGGCATCCAGGCGCTGAAAGGAATCGACTTTGACGTCGACGACGGCGATTTCTATGCATTGCTCGGACCCAACGGCGCCTGAAAGACGACGGCGATCGGTATTATTTCGTCCCTCGTCAATAAAACCGGCGGCGAGGTACGCATCTTCGGCCACAGCATTGACAGCGACCTCGAGTCCGCCAAGGCATGCATCGGACTGGTTCCCCAGGAAGTCAACCTGAACCTGTTTGACACGGTGCAGAACATCGTCATGAACCAGGCCGGATATTACGGAATCGGGCGGCGGCTTGCAGCGGAGCGGGCCGAAAAATACCTCCGTGAACTCAGGCTCTGGGACCGGCGCACCGAATCCGCGCGCAATCTGTCCGGCGGCATGAAGCGCAGGCTGATGATTGCGCGCGCGCTGATACACGAACCGCGCCTGTTGATTCTTGACGAACCGACGGCGGGCGTCGATATCGAAATCCGGCGTTCGATGTGGGATTTCCTGAAGGGTATCAACGAGGCCGGCACGACGATTATCCTGACGACCCATTATCTCGAGGAGGCCGAAAGCCTTTGCCGGCATGTCGCCATCATCGACGAAGGGACGATCATCGAAAACGCGAGGATGAGTACGGTACTCCGCAAGCTGCAGCGCGAAGTATTCGTGCTGAACCTTCGCGACGCAATCGACAAAGTACCGAAACTGGACGGATTCGAGGTATCAAGAATCAATGAGTCCGAGATCGAGGTCGTTATCGAAACAGGGCGCGACCTGAATCAGCTGTTCGCTGAGTTAAGTGCAAGAAACGTTTCTGTTATCAGCCTGCGCAACAAGGCCAACCGTCTCGAGGAGTTGTTTCTCGGGCTCGTGGAAAAAAAACAGGCCGTGCAGCGTCCAGGAATGGAAGGGCCACCCTGACATGAACCTGTCACTCAACTGGGTCGCGCTCAAGACCATCGTCAACAAGGAATT
>CAZLNH010000306.1:0-10334 GCA_964560775.1 uncultured Woeseiaceae bacterium
GCAACTCCGGACGATCAGCGACCGTGATGCAGAGACCGTTATCGTGCTGCATCACCTTGAGGCCGACATCCTGACGGCGATATCGGTGACGCTATGAAGCGCCGCAGCACAATATTCAAGGGAAAGAACATGACGAACCGATACAAGGGCTTCCTGTCAGCCGTCGTACCGGCCGCACTGATCGTGCTCACAGGCTTGCCGGCCGTCGCTGACGACACAGAGCTGTTGCTGGTAAACCCCACTGGCGTTCAGCCGACGCCGAATGTCATGTTTATCCTCGACACATCCGGCAGCATGACGTCACAGGAAGAAACGTTGGAGCCTTACGACTCCAGCCAGACCTATTCCGGTGACTGCGACACCAGCCGCCTGTACTGGAGCGACGTCGACACGACACCAGTCTGTGACGGCTCGGAAACGCAGTTTGTCGCGAAATCGGCGTTTTACTGCGAGGCAGCCAGCCTGCAGGTCGGTGGTATTGGCACGTACACGAATACGATGGTGCAATACCGCACGGACCAGGCCGGCTCCGAGCCGGCCTGGCGGGATCTCGAGCCGGGCAACAGCACGGACCCGATCGAATGCCAGGCGGATTCAGGCTTGCACGGCGATGGCAGTGCCAGTGATGTGTATGCAACTGCACAGTCCGGCGCCGCCGATCCCTGGACAAGTGACGCGTCACTCGAAATATCCTGGGGCAGCTCACCGCGCAATGTGACCTACACAGTATTCGATGGCAATTACCTGAACTGGCAAAGTTCGCCGAACATGATCTTGCTGACACGCAACGAGATCATGCGCGTCGTGACGAAGACGGTACTGAACTCGGTCAATAACCTGAATGTCGGCGTCATGCGGTTCAATGACCGGGCCGGCGGCATTGTTATCCAGGCTATGTCGGACCTTGATGACAATCGTGCCGATATCCTGCAGACGATTGACAATCTCAATGCCAGTGGCTCCACACCGCTGTCAGAAACGCTGTACGAATCTGCGCTGTACTGGCGAGGGGCACCCGCGTTCTATGGCGAGAATATCAATGAGCATGAGACCGACCCGGCCGCACTGGAGTCGGTCGATCCGAACGTCTATGCGAAGCCGCCGATCGATGTCTGCGCCAAGAACTACAACGTTCTGCTGTCCGATGGCGAACCGAACCAGGATGTCGACACGCATACACTCGTGCCGGCTCTACCGAATTACAGTCAGTTGCTGAGCCGCAATGCCTGCACCAATACCGGCGAGGGCGGCTGCCTGATCGATGTTGCCGAGTACCTGTCACTGGTTGATACCGATACCGTTTCGCCGGGACTACAGAACGTCACCACGCACACGATCGGGTTTGCCATTGATCTGCCGCTGCTGCGTGATACGGCACTTGCATCGGGCGGCGAGTACTTTGTCGCCGACGACGTCGAGAGCCTGACCCTGGCCTTGCTGCAGATCGTGGCGAACATCAATGACCGCACATTGTCGTTTGCGGCACCGACCGTTTCAGTCAATACGTTCAACAGAACGCAAAACCTGAACCAGCTTTACATGACTGTGTTCGGCGCACGCTCCAACGTGCATTGGCCTGGCAACCTGAAGCGCTACGGTATCGCCGACGGCGCGATCGTCGACGCGGACGGGGCCGACGCCGTGGACCCGAGCACCGGCTTCTTTTTCGAGACGGCGCGCAGTTACTGGACACCCGCCGCGGATGGCAACGACGTACGCATGGGCGGCGCGGCAAACCAGCTGCCGGATCCTGCACAGCGTAATCTTTTCACGAACAACGGTGTCAGTAACGACCTGACGGCTGTGGACAACCTGCTGACACCGTCGAACGAGGGCATCTTTACCAATGCTGAACTCGGCCTTACCGGTGCCGCTGGCGAGCCGACCCGCGATGAACTGATTCGTTGGGCGCGCGGCGAAGACATACGCGATGAGGACAATAACCCGGCCACCACCGTGCGCTATGCAATGGGCGATCCGCTGCACTCGCAGCCGGCCGCCATTGTTTACGGCGGCGATGCCGACGATCCGGATGTCGTCGTTTATACAGCCACCAATGACGGCTACCTGCACGCGATAAACGGGCAAACCGGCGAGGAACTGTGGTCGTTCATCCCGAAGGAACTGTTGTCGAACCTGACTCGCCTGTACTTCGACCCGTCGTCGAAGTTCAAGAACTACGGTATCGACGGCGACGTTGTGCCGGTCATCCGTGACGAGAACAACAACGGCATTATTGATGGCGATGACTTCATCTACATCGTGTTCGGCATGCGTCGCGGCGGCAGCACTTATTACGCACTGGATGTAACTGATAAGAATTCACCGGAGCTGCTGTGGGATGTCAGTCTTCCGGAGTTCGGACAAAGCTGGTCGCAGCCCGTCATTGCTCGCATGAATATCGACTCCACCGACCTGAACGACAATAAAGCGGTGGTTGTTATCGGTGGCGGCTACGACCCGGTGCACGACACGGCTGCTCATCCGGCTTCGCCCGACGGCAGTGGCGCCGGTATCCACATACTTGATCTCGAGACCGGCACTGAACTCTGGCGCGCCGGGCGCGACGCCGGGGCCGACCTCCAGCTCACCGGCATGACACGGTCCATTCCGACGCGCGTTCGGGTACTCGACCTGAGCGGCGACGGGTTTGCCGATCGCATGTACGCGTCCGACATGGGTGGGCAGGTATGGCGCTTCGACATCGTGAATGGCGAGATTCCGTCCAGCCTGGTCCGCGGCGGCGTCATTGCTCAACTCGGCGCCGAAGGGCTTGGCACGTCGTCACCCGCGGATACCCGGCGTTTCTATAACGCGCCGGACATCTCCATATTCACCGACCAGACGCAGGACGCCCGCTATATTGCCATCAACCTTGGCAGTGGCTACCGCGCGCACCCGTTTGACCTGTCCGCGGCCGACCGGTTTTTCTCGCTGCGCGATCCGAATGTTTTCCGGCAGCTCACACAAACCGAGTACGACAATTACGACATCATCACGGACACGGAC
Source organism: uncultured Woeseiaceae bacterium (assembly GCA_964560775.1). Classification (GTDB taxonomy): domain Bacteria; phylum Pseudomonadota; class Gammaproteobacteria; order Steroidobacterales; family Woeseiaceae; genus Woeseia. The sequence continues at coordinate 3,010 of CAZLNH010000306.1, forward strand.
CTGGTCGAGGTTAGCGGCGAACTTGGCGTCATTATTACCCCGGACGATCGCGGCTGGCGTTTCACGCTGCCGAACAACCAGAAAGTGTTGTCCGACTCGGTCACATTCAACGACGAGGTGCAGTTCGTCGGTTTTTCACCGGACAGCGACAATGCTGCAACTTGTTCCGGCGGCCAGGGCACCAACTTCCTGTACCGTGTCCGTATTACCAACGGCGATCCGGTCGTGACCAACCTCGATACCCTCGATCCCGCCGATTCCGACGACGCACGGCGCCAGGTGCTCCAGCAGGGCGGCATTGCGCCGTCGCCGACCATTCTCTTCCCGAGTCCGGGTGACCCGGATTGCGAGGGCGCGGCCTGTTCGCCGCCGCCAATCGGCTGTGTCGGCGTCGAGTGTTACGATCCGGGCTTCGTCAACAATCCGGTGCGCACGCTGTGGACGCAGGACGGCATCGAGTAACGTGAGTATGCGAAATCGGCAGCTAAACAGGGCCATGCGGAAGTGCGTGCGGGGCATAACATTGCTGGAGCTGATGATCGTCGTTGTGATCATCGGCATCATGGCGACGATTGCGTACCCGAACTACCGCGACTACACCTCGCGCGCCAAGCGCAATGAAGCCCGGGCTGCGCTGCTGCAGATTGCCACCAACCAGGAGCGGCATTATCTGCAGAACAATACCTACACGGCTGACATGACGGATCTCGGCTTTGGTGCCGCGTCTAATGTCATCACCGATACCGGCTCCTATCGCATCAACGTCGACGCCGCCAGCCCCAACGATTTCACCGCCACGGCGACCTATCTGAATGGTGACAACGAGGCGGGCAAGTGCGCGACATTCCGGATTGACGGCCGCGGTGCCAAGACGTCGGCACCTGAAACGGATTGCTGGACCCGGACCCGCTAACCGCTACTGGCCGAGCCCGCGGATTGTTCGGAACGCCCGGATAAGAACAATGCATCGATAATCAGCAGCACCGCGCCGACCGAGATGGCGGCATCCGCAACATTGAACGACGGGAACGGCCAGCCGGCAATCAATACCTGGATGTAGTCGACGACATACCCGAGGCGGATACGGTCGACCACGTTGCCGATCGCGCCCCCGAGTACGAGAACCAGGGCCCACGACAGTACAAACTGGCGCTGACCACGCAGACGCCAAAGCCACGCCACGATAAATGAGCTGACCGCAAGCGCCAGCAGCGTGAAGAACCATCGTTGCCAACCACCGGCGTCCGCAAGGAAGCTGAATGCAGCGCCCTCGTTCTGGTGATGCGTAATGTTGATAAATGAATTCACCGGGATCTTGTCGTACAGCGGCACCCATTTCATGATTGCCCACTTTGTCAGCTGGTCAAGAAAGACGACTATGGCTGCTACGACCATCCATAGCGTAAACGGCCCGTGCGGGCGCAAGTCCGCTACGGTGGACTGTTGCTGATCACTGCTGTCATTCCCGGTCATACTGCCAAAATCTCCCGCGCAGCGGCGCTGTCACGATGCATTTGCGCCACCAGCTCATTAACGTTGTCGAATTTTATCTCGTCCCGAAGCCGGGCGATGAAATCCACGTGTATATACCTCCCGTAAATAGTCTCATCGAAATCGAGCAGATGCACGTCGAGGAATGGCTTGGTGCCTGAGAACGTTGGCCGGTTCACAACACTCGCAACGCCATCGGCGGGTTCTGCCGCCAATCCTGACACGCGTACGGCGAATATGCCCAGTACGGGGCTCAAGCGCCGGTTCAGCTTGATATTGGCGGTCGGGTAGCCGACGGCGTGGCCCAGACTCTGTCCTTCCACCACCTTGCCGGACATGCGAAACCAGTGTCCGAGCAAGATGCGCGCCCGGTCCATATCGCCGGCCTGCAACGCGTGGCGTACTGCAGTGCTACTTACCCGTTGTCCATCGATTGTCACGCTGCCGACTTTCTCGACACTGAAGTCCAGTGCCGCGCCCGCGCGCCGCAGAAGCTCGATATTGCCCTTTCGCGCCACCGCGAACCGAAAGTCATCGCCAACGACCAGGTGTCTTACGTTCAGTGCCTGGACCAGCAACTGTCGGACAAACGTATCCGGCTCGATCTGTCGCATGCGCCGATCGAAGCGCTGGCAGAAAAACAGGTCGATACCGACTGCCGCGAGGGCCTCGAACTTTTCGCGAAAACGCATCAATCGTGCCGGCGGACTGTCGCCCGCAAAGAATTCCTTCGGCATCGGCTCAAAGCTCATGACGACCGATGGCATCTGCCTCGCGTGCGCTTCCTCGACCACCCGTTCCAGCAGTCGCCGGTGCCCAACGTGCAAACCATCGTAGGCACCGATGGACACGACGCTGCCCGCGGCGAGCAGATCAAACGGAAGGGCCAATGCAGTGCTTGCTAAGCGCATCAGGTGGCTTATCGCTCGTGCAGGCGCAATTGGGACAACCGTCCGCCCGCCAGCAGCAGCGCGACGAAAAAGACAGCAACGGCCCCGGCTATCGTCCCGCCCAGCCAGAAGACACGCGCCGCTACGTCCGCTTGCAGCCACCACTCAAGCGGGCGCATCAGGTAGTAAATCGCGGCCACCATCGCGGCGTTCGCTGCAGACAGCCGCACGATGAATGCGAGCCAGCCGCGCGAGTGCACCATGACACCATCGCGCCGCAATCCGCGATACAGAAGCCATGCGTTGACGAGCGCAGCGACCGAGATGGCAAGTGCAAGACCCGCGTGCGGCGCTGCATAACCGATCGAAACAAGCCACCAGGCAAGCGCAACGCTGAGGACGAAATTGACCAGCAGTGCAATCAGGCCGATCCGCACCGGTGTCCGGGTATCCTCGCGAGCAAAATAGGCAGGCGCGAGAATTTTGACCAGCGAGAACCCGATCAGCCCGAGGGCAAATGCCTGCAGGCTGATCGCGGTCAGTCGCACGTCGTCGGCGGAAAATGCGCCGCCGTAGAAGATCGTTGTGACCAGTGGTCCCGCAAGCAGGATCAGGCCGATCGCCGACGGGACGGCAATCAGCAGAACCAGCCTCATTGACCAGTCGATGGTCCGTGCAAAATCGCGCATCGACTCGCTTGCATGCTGACGCGACAGGTACGGCAACGTCACCGTCGCCAGCGCGATACCGAATAGACCCAGCGGGAATTCCATCAACCGGTCCGAATAGTAGAGAAGACTGATCTTGCCTACACCGAGCATCGAGGCAATGACGCCGCCCAGCAACACGTTGATCTGGGCGACGGACGAGCCGAATATGGCCGGCAGCATCAGGGCACCAATGCGGCGAACGCCGTCATGCCGCGGCCGCCATCGCGGCCGTGGAATGGCATCGATTCTGGCCAAAAACGGGACCTGGAACGCAAGCTGCACCAGCCCGGCGGCGAGTACGCCATAGGCGAGCGCCATGCCAGGTTCGTCAAGCTGCGGCGCCAGCCATAACGCGCTTGCTATCAACACGACGTTCAGGATGACAGGCGTAAACGCGGGCGCCGCGAAACGGCCGTACGTATTCAGGATGCCGCCGGCAAATGCCGTTAACGAAACAAAAAACAGGTACGGAAACGTAAACCGCAGCATCGCGGTGGCGAGGTCGAAGCGGCCGTTCTCATCGATGAACCCGGGTGCAACGACCAGCACCAGCAGCGGCGCGGCGATAACGCCGACCAGCGTGATGCCGAAAAGTAAAAGACCCAGAGTGCCGGCCACGGCGTCGACAAGCTGGCGTGCCTCGTCGTGACTGTGCTGCTCGCGGTAGCGTGCCATCACCGGCACAAAGCCCTGCGAAAACGCACCTTCGGCAAAAAATCGCCGCAACATGTTCGGGATGCGGTTCGCAACGATGAACGCATCCATGACGATCGTGGCGCCAAAATAGCGCGCAAAGACGACATCGCGGACCAGTCCGAGTATGCGGGACAGCAGCGTCATGACACTGACGACCGATGTTGAACGCAGCAGGCCCCGACCGGAAACGGGCGTCGTGCCGTGCGCCCGGGAGACAGGGCGTTGCGGCTCGTCTGGCGGTCTTTTGGTCATGTCGGCACTGCCTGGAAATCCGGTTGGTCGCCGTGCGCCCGGGCCGCAGCGGCTGTGGCGGCGCCGCTCTGCCCGGCACCTTCGGCCAGGGTCCGGTGCACGGCCCGGCCAGCGGCGAAGTTTAGCCTGAAATGCACCTTTGAATCAGTGATTTAGCTTGCAGGCCGCAGCGCCCACTGGCACGGCCGCCGGGAACGTTGACATTAGCCACCCCGCCGCGAATAATACGCGGCTGTTCAGCCCCGCCGGCCGTACCGGCCGCAGGGCAACGTCCCGAAACACGGAATTCAGCAGTGGCAAATATCAAATCCGCACAGAAGCGCGCCCGGCAGTCCGAAAAATCGCGCCTGCACAACATGGGCCTGCGCTCGAAAATGCGCACGCAGATCAAAAATGTATTGAAGGCCGTCGAGAAAGGCGACAAATCCGCCGCCGATGCTGCCTACAAGGCGGCCGTACCGGTGATCGACAGCATGGTGTCCAAAGGCATAGTCAACAAGAATAAGGCGGCGCGGCACAAGAGCCGTCTCAACAGCAGGATCAAGGCGCTCGCCGCTTAAACGCCCGCCAACAAAAAAAAGAAACATGGGGCCTTTATTGGCCCCTTTTTTTGTGCAAGCTCGCACGCAGCTTTGCACCACCCCGTCATCGCGAGGCGCGGAGCGCCGTGGTGAGCAGACCCCGTCATCGCGAGGCGTGGAGCGCCGTGGCGAGCAGACCCCGTTATCGCGAGGCGTGGAGCGCCGTGGCGAGCAGACCCCGTCATCGCGAGGCGTGGAGCGCCGTGGCGAGCAGACCCCGTCATCGCGAGGCGTGGAGCGCCGTGGCGATCTCGCACAGTCTGCCACTCTGCCAATTTCCACGAGATTGCCACGCCCTGCGCGCTCGCAACGACGCGGGTGCGCGTGGGGTGTGCACCGGGTGTGCGGTGCAAAATACCAGCTGCCGTCACTAATCCTGATTGACGCTTTCGAATTCCGCATCCTCGGCATCAGCCCGCTGCTCGAGATAACGCATTATCGCCTGCGCCAGCGCGGCGGTGCCCTTCCCTGCCAGCGCGCTGATCTCGTAGACCGGACCCTGCCAGCCGGTCGCTTGCAACAGATGCTCTCGCGCCGCAGGCAATTCATCGGCCGGCAGCAGGTCGACCTTATTGATGGCCAGCCAGCGCGGCATTTCTGCGAGCTCTGGCGAAAACTTGGCAAGTTCCTCCTGTATCGCACGAAAGTCCGTGGCGGGATCGCTGTCCGGATCGGGCGGTGCAATATCGACGAGGTGCAACAACAGTCGCGTACGCTGCAGGTGTTTCAGGAACTGGATGCCGAGACCGGCGCCCTCGGCGGCACCTTCGATCAGTCCGGGAATGTCCGCCATGACAAAACTTTGCAGCGGCCCGACGGATACGACACCGAGCCCCGGATGCAGCGTCGTAAACGGATAGTCGGCCACTTTGGGGCGCGCTGATGAAACAGCGCGAATCAGTGTCGACTTCCCGGCATTGGGCATGCCGACGAGCCCGACGTCGGCCAGCAGCTTCAGCTCGAGGCGCAGGTGACGTGCTTCGCCGGGCGTGCCCTGGGTGATTTTGCGCGGCGCACGATTGACGCTGCTTTTAAAGCGGGTATTGCCGAGCCCGCCGCGGCCTGCTGCGGCCACTTTCAGCCGCTGGCCGACGTCGGTCAGGTCACCGATCAATTCCTGCGTGTCGACGTCGTAGACGATCGTGCCGCAAGGCACAACGATCTCGAGATCCTCGCCGGACTTGCCGGTACAGTTGCGACCCGCACCGGGGTCACCGTTTTCAGCATTGAACTTGCGTGCGACACGAAAATCCGCGAGCGTGTTGGTGGCATTGTCAGCGACCAGGTAGACATCACCCCCGTGTCCACCGTCGCCGCCGTCGGGACCGCCCTTGGCAACGAACTTCTCGCGCCGGAAACTCAGGCAGCCGTGCCCGCCGTTACCGGCCCTGACACGGATCGTCGCTTCATCAACAAATTTCATTGCCTGCTACCGAGGGGGGGATACAAGAACAGTACTACCAGGATGGCAAGATGCAAGATGTAGCTGCCGGTCGCGACCCCGTCACCGCGAGGCGGCGTGCCGTGGCGATCGGCCCCCGTCTCGCGAGGCGCAGAGCGCCGTGGCGATCTCGCACCGATTATCACTCTGCCTGCTTCGCGAGATTGCCGCGCCCTGCGGGCTCGCAATGACACCCGGTATTCGCGCCCGCCAGAACCCGGTCACCCATAAAAAAAGCCCCGCCGGCGCGGGACTCTTTTAAAGCCGGAACCGGGTCCGACGAAAATGCACGCGAGCCTGCCTGGCCCGCGAAAACCGTGCGCCGTCAGCCAGCCTCGATGCTGACAAACTGGCGTTGTTTCGGTCCCTTCTTCTCAAATTTGACCGCACCTGCACTTTTCGCGAACAGCGTATGGTCACGGCCGACTCCGACATTCACGCCCGCGTGAAACCGCGTACCGCGCTGGCGCACGATAATATTGCCGGGCACCACCTGCTGGCCGCCGAAGATTTTGACACCCAGGCGTTTGGATTCTGAATCGCGACCGTTCTTGCTGCTGCCGCCTGCTTTCTTGTGAGCCACTGTACCGCTCCTGCTGTTTGAAGCGCCCTTGACCGAACGGGCGCTACCAATAAATGTTTAGTGTCCTGACCTGCCGTTGCTACTTAAGAAGACTTTTTCTTGCTGGTCTTCTTTTTCGCTGATTTCTTGGCGGCCTTCTTCTTCGTGGTTTTCTTGGAAGACGCTTTCTTTGCCGCCGGCTTCTTCTTTGCGACCTTCTTGGCGGCCGGTTTGTCGGCGGCCGGGCTCTTTGCCGGTTTATCGTCTGCTTTCGCGGCCTTGCCGTCGGTGCTGATGCCGGTGATCTCCACTTCGGTGAAGAACTGGCGATGCGTGCCCTGGCGCAGGTAGTTCTGTCGGCGCCGGAACTTGACGACGCTTACCTTGCGGCTTTTGCCCTGCTTGACGACAGTCGCATTGACTGTGCCGCCGGCGACCAACGGCGAGCCTACCGTGATATCGGCACCTTCACCGAGCAACAATACCTCGTCAAACGTAACCTCGGCGCCTTCTTCGGCCTCCAGCCGTTCAAGCTTCAGGCGCTCGCCCTTGCTCGCACGATACTGCTTGCCGCCTGCGCGAAAAACCGCGTACATCGTTATAGACTCCAGTAAGCACCCTGCCGTGAATCCGCAACGTGCTGAGAATTATAGAGAATTTGGGGCATCGCCGACATGAACCCGGAACGCGCTCAGGCCTGCC
>CAZLNH010000307.1:0-1640 GCA_964560775.1 uncultured Woeseiaceae bacterium
CAGTACATTCTTATTCGTGCTGATGATCATTGCGATCGTCATGACCGCGGGCGTTATCGAAACCTATATAAAACAACGACGCAAAGACGCCGCGACCGACCCTGAGCTCACCGCCACGCTGGAGCGCATCGAGCAGTTGGAAGAGCGAATCAGGGTACTTGAAAGAATCGTTACCGAGAATCGCTTTGATCTGAAACAACAGATCGAAAACCTGTAACGGGTTGCGGAACTACTCCTGTCGAGCCTTGTAGGCTTGCACCTGTTCGTTGAATTGAGCTGCGGTTTTCTCCATCTCTTCAACGGCTGCATTGTACTTCTTGTTCAACAGATCGTCGCGTAGCTGCTCATCTTCCGGTTCGAGTTCTTCCATCTCGGCCCGTGCTGCCTTCTCCTGCTCCACGATGCAGTCAAGATAGGCCTCCATCGTAGCGACATAATTCTTGACGCTGTTTTGACCGGCAAGCATCTCTTCCTTTGATGCGCTGACACCGTCCGGAATCTCCGCACGCTCGGGATAGTCACAGGCCAGCGCCGCCTGGGCAGAGAAGATCAGCGATGCTGCGGCGAATGTCTTGATAATCAGTCGTTTCATTATGTCTACTTTGCGGTTATCGATTCCGGACAATCGCCGCCCGGAGTCGGTGAGTGAAGTGGGAAGGTATTTAATCATGTTGAAAAGCGCAGGTGAAGAGCCGGCATAATAGTATGAAAAAACAATCGGTTGAAACGACTTACCCGATCGGGAAGCCGGCTTGCGGCAGTCCGTGGACCGGGCCGGATACGAGGGTCACGCGAAAAGTGCGCGGTACTTGTCGGTTCCTTCCGCCTGCGCCAGCAGCAATTCAAGAAAGTTATCGGAACTCATCGGATCGCCGAACAGCAATCCCTGGGCGTAGGTGCAATGCAGTGACTGAAGGAAGTTGAGCTGCTCCTCGGTTTCCACACCTTCCGCGACCACATCCATCTTCAGGCTGCGACCCATGTGAATAATCGTGCCAACGATAGTTGCGTCGTCCGGATTGATTGCAACATCACGGACGAACGACTTGTCGATCTTCAATGTGCTGATCGGGAACTGCTGTAATGCGCTCAGTGATGAGTATCCGGTCCCGAAGTCGTCAATCGCAAGGTGCAGGCCGAGGCCGTACAGTTCATCAAGAAGTTTTATCGTTCGGGTCGGATTCTCCATCAGCGTCGTTTCCGTGATCTCCAGCTCCAGGCATGTCGGAGATACCTCGTAACGACGCATGATGTCCGCAATCCGGCTGATGAAATTTGGCTGGCGTAATTGCTTCAATGAGAGGTTGACCGATATGCGTCCAGGCGACGCAACAGAGCGCTGCCAGAAACGATAGTCTTCGCAAACACGTTCAAGCACCCATTCGCCGATCTCCACGATCAGATTGGTTTCCTCGGCTATAGGTATAAAATCAGAAGGCAGGATGATGCCGCGCTCCGGAAGTTCCCACCGTACATGTGCCTCTCCACCGAGTACTTCTCCGGTCAAGAGGTTGTATTTCGGCTGGTAGTGCACCAGCAGTTCGTTGCGTTCAAACGCGCGTTTGAGCTTGCTCTTGGTCATCAACCGCTCGACCGCGGCTTCGTTCATCTCGGGGCTGTAGTACGCAAAAATGTTACCG
>CAZLNH010000308.1:0-4037 GCA_964560775.1 uncultured Woeseiaceae bacterium
TCCTCGTCGACCTGTGCCATCGCCGAGCCGGTCGTTACGACTACCAGCAATGCAAACCAAACTTTCTTTCCGCTACTCATGTAATGCTCCTGCGTCCGTTCGACGCGTCCCGGCCTGCCGGCCGCCAAAACCGATTTGTGCCCGCCGTTCAAAACGACGTGCGCCGTGCATGTGCGTAACGCACCTGCATCAATGAATCCATCAACCGCACGCGCTCACGCCAGAAGGTCTCTTGCTGTGCCACCGTCAGGTCGGCACCGGGATCGTTCAATGTGTAGTCGATTGCCGCGACTCGATCCTGCAGTTCGCTGATCGTCGCCGCCGTCGATGCGCGCATGACACCGCGCTCCTCCGGCAAGGCGCGCAAGTGCCGTTCGAGCCATTGTGACTGCACCATCAGTGCATCGAGGCTGCGGGATGTCGTGCTTTCCATAACGGCCGGTTCTGTCGGAAACGGGCCGTCAGTCAGCGGCTGCGCGTCGAACCAGGGCAGCTGCAATACCGATAGCGTCACTGCGGCCGCAAGCCCCGCACCGGCCAGCCAGCGTGTCCCGCCCCACCGCGGCTGCCGACGCAGCAGGCCCTCGGCACGAGCCTGCTCGGTTATGCGCCGCCAGACGTCACGCGGTGGCGGCGTGTCGGGCAGCGCACGCAGACCCTGCTGCAGCATCTCCCGCTCCATAACACCAATACCGCTCGTCATACCGTCTTCCTTTTCACTTTCATCACTGTTCATTGTCATCTCGTCGTCAGCAATGTCCTGCCGCCCTGTTGTCGAGCGCACGATTTTCCGCATGGCGCTCTGTTTCCGCTTCCAGCATCGGCCGCAAGCGCTGGTAGGCGCGCGACAACTGGGATTTCGAAAAACTTTCTGACTTGCCCAGCATTCCGGCAATTTCCTTGTGCGTAAAACCCTCGACATCGTGGAGCCACACGACCGCGCGGCTTACCGACGGCAAACTCGCCAGCGCAGCATCAAGGTCCAGCGCCTCGTCCGGCGATGCCGACACACCATGGCCGTCATTGCGCCCGGGCGTGACATCGTCCCATTCGTCATCGAGGCACTGGCCGCGGCGGTACCATGCCGAGCGCAGGAACATCAGCGCCTTGCTGACCGCAACCTGCCGGATCCACGTACCGAGCTGCGCCTCGCCGCGAAACGTATCGATGCTCCGCATCACCTCGACAAACGTGTCCTGCAGCAGGTCCTCCGCCTGCGCCGGCACCCGGGTGAACCGCAGGCAGATCGAGTACACCGGCGCGCTGAATGCCCTGTAGATTATCTCGTGCGCGCGCCCATCACCGTTTGCGGCGCGCCTGACTATTCCCGGGTCGATGGTGATATCGGTGAATTTGCTCATACGTGCATAGTAGATGCCCTGCAGGGCGAGATGGTCGCAGCGTTGGCTTGATCAGGGATTATTTTGCGGCACGGACCGTCTGTGGCGAGCTGGTGTGGTGGCATTGGGACGTCGCCACGCCCTGCGGGCTCGCGATGACGAGGTGGTGGCGTCATCGCGTGCGTTGCTGCGACAAGCACTGCCCCCGTATACTGCGGCCTTTCGCGCCGGGGTGGCGGAACTGGTAGACGCGCCGGACTCAAAATCCGGTTCTGGCAACAGAGTGCGAGTTCGATTCTCGCTCCCGGCACCAATGTATTTACCGCACGGCCCCGCATTGGGCCGGCTCAGCGAACCGCATGAAATACTGTGCCAGTTGTGGCGCACTCGTCACGCAGAAAGTACCACGCAGCGACAACCGCACCCGCTGGGTATGCGAGGCCTGCGATACGGTGCATTACCAGAATCCGCTGGTCGTCGTCGGCTGTGTGCCGGAGAAGGACGGCCGGATATTGCTGTGCAAGCGCGCGATAGAGCCGCGGCACGGCTACTGGACGGTACCGGCCGGCTTCATGGAGCTCGGGGAGACCGTCGCCGAAGGCGCGGCACGCGAGACGCTGGAAGAGGCCTGCGCCGAGGTCCGCATCGGCCATTTGTTTGCATCAGTCGATGTTGTGCCCGCCGGCCAGCTGCATCTCTTTTTCACGGCGGAACTGCTTGGCGATTACGCGGCGGGCGACGAGAGCCTCGACGTACAGCTCTTCACGGAAGAAGAAGTCCCGTGGGACGACATTGCCTTCAAGAGCGGACGCTTCGCGCTGGAAAAGTATTTCGAGGACCGCGGCGCCAACAACGGCGTCCACATCCACGAAATAACCCGGTCACGGATCTAGGCCGGCGCTGTCAGGGCGTGCTTTCCTCGAGTGCCTGGAACAGCTGGTCAGCGGGCAGGTAGCCGCTGACGATTGTGCCGTCTTCCAGCACGATCGCAGGCGTCCCGCGCAGCCCGACGTCCTGGCCCATGGCGTAGTGCTTGCTGATCATTGGCGTATTGCAGCTCGTTGACTCGAACTTCTTGTCGAGCTTGGCGAGCGTCAGTGCCTCGGCGCGATCATCGGCGCACCAGACGCGCTCCGCCGTCGCCCAGGATTCCGACGTAGGACCGTTCCGCGGATACAGCAGGTAGCGTATTTCGATGCCTTTGCCGAGATATTCATCAATCTGGGCATGCAGCCGCCGGCAGTACGTGCAATCTACATCGGTGAATACGTCGACGCGGTGCTTGACCTCGTCCGGTGAAAAAATGATGGCTTCACCATCGGGCACGTTCGCCATCATGGCGCGGCGCGCCTCATTGCGGGCTGTTTCGGTCAGGTTGACCTGACTGTCGAGATCGATCAGGTCGCCCTGCAGCAGGTAACGGCCGTCCGCGGAAATGTAGGCAACGATCGCGCCCTTGCGAATGGTGTACCAGCCGTCAAGCGGCCCGGCGAAGACGTGCTCCGGGCTGATTTCCGGGAACATTTCCGAGACTGTCTGGCGCAGTGACTGAAGTTCGGCGTCGGCGTCCTGAGCGATCGCATGCGTTCCGGCCAGCATCAGGACCAGCAGCAGCGCCAGTCGTACAGCAAATGAATTCATCAAAAGTATTCCCACGATTACGTGTCCGGCCACCACGCCCGGACCGGGCCAAAGTCAGTCTCGTATCAATAACGGCGGGGGCGAACGGCGCCTGCCGGACGTACCCTGCCCTGCCAGGAACCGCCATTTACCAGCAATTCGACACCGGCACCTGCCACCGGTTCCGCGGCGGAGCGAAGTGTAGCAAAGTATTGAGGTTCAACCGCGCGGGTGATGGCGTCCGTGGAGGTCCTTCAGGCGCTCGCGAGCAACGTGGGTGTATATCTGTGTTGTCGACAGGTCGCTGTGACCAAGCAGTAACTGCACGACGCGAAGATCCGCGCCGCGATTCAGCAAATGTGTGGCGAAAGCGTGCCGCAGGCTGTGCGGGGACAGCTTCTTCGCGATGCCGGCCTTTTGCGCATAACGCTTGATGATGTGCCAGAACGCCTGGCGTGTCATCCGGTCGCCGCGCCGCGTCGGGAACAGGTAATCGGTCTGACGTTCCAGCAGGATTTCCATGCGCGGACCGTCAATAAATTCCTTCATCCATCGCTGCGCTTCTTCACCGAGCGGAATGAGGCGCTCGCGATCGCCCTTGCCGACGATACGCAGCACGCCCTGGTTGAAGTTGACCTGCGATTGCTTCAGGTTGATCAATTCGGAGACGCGCAGGCCGGTCGCATACAGGAGTTCCAGCATTGCGCGGTCGCGGTGGCCAAGCGGTTCGTCGGTGTTCGGTGCATGCAGCAGCGCATCGACTTCGGCCTCGGTCAGCGTTTTCGGCAGCGAGCGGCCGATGCGTGGCATATCGATATCGGCGGTCGGGTCTGAATCCCGCAGGCCCTCGCGCATGATGTAGCGGAAAAATCGCCGGAAACTCGACAGTTGGCGCGCTGTCGAGCGTGGCTTGGCGCCGCCCTCGACACGCTCCGCGATAAAGTCGAGCAGATCGGACTTCTGCGCCTTTTCGATAGGAATATTGCGCTCCGACAATCCGCGCCAGAGCGTCATCAGGTCGGCGCGATAGGCACCCAGGGTGTTCGTCGATAAACCGCGCTCCATCCAGATGGCATC
>CAZLNH010000309.1:0-4950 GCA_964560775.1 uncultured Woeseiaceae bacterium
CCCGCTCCTGCTGTTCGCGGGTCAGGCGTTCAGTATGGGACTCGAAGCGGCGCCGCGCCCGTTCGGCCCGGGCCTTCTCATCGGCGAGTTCCCGCAACCTGCCCTTGGCATTGCGAAAATCCCACGTCAGCGGAATATGGCTCGGACATACAAGGTCGCAACAGCCGCATTCGATGCAGTCGGTGAGCCCGTAATAGCGCAGCTTGGCTTCGTTGTCTGCACAGGCATACCAGAAGAGCTGTTGCGGCAAAAGCTGGACGGGGCAGACGTCGGAACATGCTCCACAGCGAATGCACGGCTTCTCCTCTCCGGCACCGACAAATTCCGACATGACCAGCACGCAGTTGGTTGCCTTGACCAGCGGCACCTGGTCGGTGCTGAGGGACTTGCCGGTCATTGGCCCGCCAACGACGAGCAGGCGGGCCCGCTCCGTGTAGCCGCCTGTGGCCTCGATGACATCGGCCAGCGTGGTGCCAATACGCGCCAGCACATTGCACGGCGTCACCACTCCATCACCGGTTATTGTGGTTACGCGGGAAATCAGCGGTTCACCCTTGACGATCCAGCGACAGACGGCCGCCGCCGTGCCAACATTCTGCACAACGCAACCGACGTCACTCGGCAGGCCGCCGCTCGGCACCTCGGTTTTGGTAACCAGTTGCACCAGCTGGTCCTCGCCGCCGGACGGATAGATCGTCGGCACCTGTTTGAGGACGATGCGTGGGTCGTCGAGCTCGGCCAGCGCCGCGCCGATGCTCTTTATGGCCTCCGGTTTGTCGCTCTCCAGCACGATGAAGCACTTTTCGACGCCGAGCGCGTGCATCAGCACCTGGCCGCCGCGAACCACTTCGTCGGCATACTCCCGCATCAGCATGTCATCGCAACTGATATACGATTCGCATTCGACGCCGTTCAGGATCAGCTGTTTTAGCGGCAGTGACACGGCCTGCATCAGTTTCTGCGCGGTCGGAAACGCAGCGCCGCCAAGGCCGACGATGCCGCCCCGAAGAATCTGCTCCTGCAGCGCTTGCGGTTTCATGGCCGAGAAATCCTCTATGGCATCCACCGGGTCGAGCGCACGGTCCTCGCCGTCACATTCGATGACGATGCAGGGCGCCTTGTCACCGCGCCGGCGCGATACCGGCCACGGTTCGATGGCTACGACAGTGCCGGATGATGATGCGTGCACCGGCGCGCTGACCGTGCCATCCGCTTCTGCGACGACCTGGCCTTTCAAAACCTTCTCGCCGATGCTGACGACGGGATGTGCCGGTTCACCTGTGTGCTGGGCCAGTGGCAGCACGAGCTGTGCCGGAACCGGCACGTGCTTGATCGGCTGCGCCGTGGACAGCTCCTTTTCCGCCGGAAGCCGGATGCCGCCGTGCAGCTTGCCGAGATCGTATGTCGGCGCGCTCACCGCGCTGCCTCCATGCGGATGCAGTCGACCGGGCAGGGCGGCAGGCACAGCTCGCAGCCGGTGCATTCGGCGGCAATGACCGTATGCATCATCTGGTGACTGCCGACAATAGCGTCGACCGGGCAGGCATCGAGGCAATGTGTACAGCCGATACACAGCGTCTCATCGATGACGGCGATTGATTCGCGCATAGGCGAATCGGCGGGCTCGGCGAGCGGGACTGCGTCGCGGCCCAGCAGTTCGGCGAGCCGGCGGATCGTATCGTCGCCGCCGGGCGGGCACAGATTAATCGCGGCGCCGTCATTGACGATCGCCGCTGCATAAGGACGACATCCCGGATAGCCGCACTGCGCGCATTGCGTTTGCGGCAGGCGATCGTTGACCTCGTCGACGAGACGACTGCTGTCGGCCGGCAACTGCCTCGCGGCGATGCTCAGTAACAGGCCCGCGGCCAGCGCAATCGTTGTAATGACGAGTACTGCTACCCACATGAAATGCACGAATAAGTCATGGGCGCGCCATTCCGGAAAAGCCCATGAAGGCCAGCGACATCATGCCGGCTGTCATCAGCGCAATCGCCGTGCCGCGAAATGGCAGGGGAATATCTGAACCATCGAGGCGCTCGCGCATTGCAGCAAACAGCACCAGAACGAGCGCAAATCCCATCGATGCACCGAAACCGAAGAACACCGCCTGCAGGAAGCCCTTCGACTCCTGCACATTCAGAAGTGCAACACCCAGCACGGCACAATTGGTGGCAATGAGAGGTATATAAATGCCCAGCACCTGGTCGAGCAACGGGCTCATTCGCCGCACCATGATTTCGGTGAATTGCACGCTCGCCGCGATGACCAGAATGAAGCTGATCGTGCGCAGGTACTCGAGCCCAAGCGGCACGAGCGCGTACTGGTGCAGCAGGTAACTGATCGCCGCGGACAGCGTTAGTACAAAGGCTGTTGCCAGCGACATGCCCAGTGCGGCCTCGAGGTTGCGCGACACGCCCATGAACGGGCACAGGCCGAGAAAACGCACCAGTACGAAGTTGTTGACGAGTACGGTCGCTACGAGAATCAGGATGACGTCGGTCATGATTGGCGAGGAATGATTGTTGGAAACGGGCCAATAAACACGGCCCCATTGTAGAGCTTTGGCTGGCGCGCGTCGCGCCCTGGCACCGTGGCATTTCCAGCGCCGCACTGGTATCCCCTGCGGGGAGTCCTTTGGGGGAAGGGCTCCCTGCGGTCCGCTTTATTTCTCCCAAAGGACTCCCCGCAGGGGATACCAGTGCTACTCAGAGGCTGCTACTTATCCGGGGAAGTGACTTTGGCTCTGTTAGCTTGCTATTTTGCGCGCATGCCCGGCGTTGCGCCGTCATCCGGCGACAGCAGGAACACGTCCGCGCCGCCCGGGCCCGCCGCAAGTACCATGCCTTCCGAGGTACCGAATCGCATTTTTCGCGGAGCCAGGTTGGCAACGGCAATGACGTGGCGCCCGATGAGCTCATCCGGCTCATACGCAGCCTTGATGCCGGCGAATACGGTGCGGGTTTCCGTGCCGAGGTCCAGCGTGAGGCGGAGCAGCTTGTCGGCCCCGTCCACCGGTTCGGCATTGCTGATGCGCGCAACCCGCAAGTCGATCTTCATGAACTCATCGATAGACACGAGCGCTTTTTCTTCGGACGTCTTCGCGGGGGCATCCGTCGAGGAGCGGGACTGATCAATCATGGTCTGTACCTGCTTTTCGTCGACGCGAGTCAGCAATGGGGTGTATGCGGACATCCGGTGATCCAGCAACGGCTCTGATGCGGTATTCCAGTTCCACGATTCCTCGCGGAACAGCGCGCGTGTGCGCGCCGCCAGGTCCGGCATGACCGGCGTCAGGTAGATCATCAGGCAGCGAAACAGGTTGAGGCCCTGCGTACATACCGCCTGCACGTCATCGAGCTGTGCCTCGTCTTTCGCCATGGCCCACGGCTTGTGCTGTTCGATGTAGCGATTCGCGCTGTCCGCGAGCAGCATAATCTGCCGCATGGCTTTCGAGTACTCCCGTTGCTCGTAATGCCGGGCGATGGTCTCCGACGCCGCCGTGAATTCCGCGAACAGCGCCTCATCATGAAGCCTTGCGGCCAGCCGGCCTTCAAATTTCCTGTCGATAAATCCCGCGCACCGGCTTGCAATATTAACGAGTTTTCCGATCAGGTCGGAATTGACGCGTACTGCGAAGTCGTCGAGATTAAGGTCAATGTCTTCCATGCTCGACCCGAGCTTCGCAGCGTAGTAATAGCGAAGGCAGTTGGGATTCAGGTTGTTCATGTACGTGCGGGCATTAATGAATGTGCCACGCGATTTCGACATTTTCTTGCCATTGATGGTCAGAAAGCCGTGCGCAAACACGCTGGTCGGTGTCCGCATGCCGGAGCCTTGCAGCACTGCAGGCCAGAACAGCGTATGGAAATAGACGATATCCTTGCCGATAAAGTGATATACCTCGTAATCGCTGTCTTTGTCCCAGTACGCGTCGAAGTCCAGGTCGTCGCGCCGCCGGCACAAATTCAGGAAACTGGCGACGTACCCCATCGGTGCATCCAGCCATACATAGAAGTACTTGTCCTCGGTACCCGGAATCCGGAAACCAAAGTAGGGTGCATCGCGCGATATATCCCAGTCCTGCAGTCCGGCACTGAACCACTCTTCAAGTTTGCTCGTGATATTCTGGTGCAGGCGCGCGCTCTTGATCCAGTCGCGAAGTTCGTTACTGAACTGGCTCAGCCGGAAAAAGTAATGCTCTGACTCCTTCCAGACCGGCCTTGTCCCGGAAAGAACGGATACCGGGTCGATCAGTTCGTTCGGCGCATAAGTGGCGCCACAGGCTTCGCAGGCATCACCGTACTGATCGTCGGTCTTGCAGCGCGGGCACGTCCCTTTGACAAAGCGGTCCGGAAGAAACATCTGTTCTTTTTCGTCGTACGCCTGCTCGATGAACTGCGAATAGATATGGCCGGCATCCTTGAGAGCCAGGTACATCTGGCTAACCAGCTCTTCATTCTCGTCCGAGTGTGTCGTGTGAAAATTGTCAAACTGAACGTCGAACGCTTCCAGGTCCGCAAGTTGCTCCTTTGATATGCGCGCGATCAGCTCTTCCGGCGGTATTCCTTCTTCGCGCGCACGAATCATGATTGGCGTTCCGTGTGCATCGCTTGCACAGACGTACGTGCAATTGTGACCGCGTTGCTTCTGGAATCGCGCCCAGATATCCGACTGGATGTACTCGACAAGATGCCCGAGGTGAATCGCACCATTGGCGTAGGGCAGGGCGCTGGAGACCAGGATATTGCGTACCTGCTTTTCCTGGGTCGATTCGGGTGGGGACTGCATTGATTCGCCTGTGTGTGACTTTAGCCTGAGTAAAGGCGGCGATTATGCCATGCCAGCACGCACGTTTGGCGGGAGTGCCACGCCCTCGCACCGATATCCTTTGTGTAGAGTGTTCTGCGATCGGATTTCTTTTTGCTTATGGACCGCAGCCGCCGCACC
>CAZLNH010000310.1:0-9810 GCA_964560775.1 uncultured Woeseiaceae bacterium
ACGCCGCTTCGCGGCTCGCGATGACGGTTGGTGAGACGCCGCTTTGCGGCTCGCGATGACGGTTGGTGAGACGCCGCTTTGCGGCTCGCGATGACGGTTGGTGAGACGCCGCTTCGCGGCTCGCGGTGACGGTGCGTTAGAACCAGTCGTCCCACACCGGGCGACATTCCTGTGGCAGCGGCGGAAAACATCCGAGATCAACACCGTGCCCGGCGGGACGGTGAAAGTCGGAGCCACAGGACGCAAGGAGACTGAACTCCGTCGCGAGTCCGGTGAGCCTGCGCGTCGTAGCCGCATCCTGGCGGCCGGATACGACCTCGATCGCGCGGCCGCCGGCGTCATGAAAATCCGTCAGCAGTTCACGGAGCTTCGTCATCGTCTGGCCGTAATGCGCTGGATGGGCCAGTACGGCGACGCCGCCCGCTGCACGAATCCAGCCGACGATATCCGGTAATGATGCCCAGTGCTGGCGCACGTCGCCCGTCTTGCCATCGCCGAGGTACTTTTTGTAAGCCTGCCGGAGGTCGCGCACGTGGCCTATATCGACAAGATGTTGGGCAAAATGCGGCCTGCCGATAGTGCTGCTGCCGGCCAGCGCGGTCACCGCCGGCAGCGGATCGTCGATGCCGGTTTTCATCAGGCGCTTTGAAATCGTTTCCGCGCGCCGGCGCCGGGCGTCCTGTTGCCGCCGGATGCCTTCCGCCAGTTCCTTGTTCTCAAGGTCGATGTTCAGGCCGACGATGTGGACGCCGATCCGGCGCCAGACAGTCGACAACTCGATGCCGGGTATGACATGCAACAGGCCGCGCGGCAAATCAGCGTTGTAGGCTGCAACGGTGTCGTGGTCGGTAATCGCGAGGTGTGTGATGCCCCTATCGAACGCCCGCTCGATCAGCTCGCCCGGGTGCAGCGCGCCATCGGAGGCGGTGCTGTGCGTGTGCAGGTCCGCGAGCATGATCGACTGTCCTCTTTAACATTCCGCAGACCGCAAGTCTGCGGGCTGCAGCGAGGAATCTACGGGTAGAAACGAATGATGTGAGGGTACTCTACCGCGCAGTTCCCTGGCTCGAATCCGTCACGCTTTTATGCCGAAGTCAGCCGCCGTCTGGTCGAGCGCCTTCGTCAGGCGTTCGATCAACAGGTCGATCTCGCCGGTCGTACAGACGAGCGGCGGCGCGCTGATGATCGCATCGGCAACCGCCCGTATCATCAGGTTGTTCTGGATTGCCGCATCGCGGCAGGCAACAGCGCCGGCGTTTTTAGGTGCGAGCGGCTCGCGTGTATTCTTGTCTCTGACCAGTTCAAACGCCGCCAGCATGCCGGTCGTTCGTACTTCGCCAACGACGGCGTGGTCGCTGAGCTTCTTCACTTCCTGTCCGAAATAGCGGCCGACATCGTCGGCAACATGCTTGACAACATTCTGCTCGCGCAGGATATCGATCGTCGCGAGTGCGGCGGCACAGGCCGCCGGGTGTCCGGAGTAAGTATAGCCGTGGGCGAACTCGCCGCCGCCGGCCGTCAGCACATCCGATACCTTGTCACTGACCGCAACACCGCCGAGCGGCTGATAACCGGCGGTCACGCCCTTCGCAAACGTCATCAGGTCCGGTTCGAGATCGTACGTCTCGCACCCGAACCACTCCCCTGTTCGGCCGAAGCCGCAGATCACCTCATCACTGATAAACAGGATGTCGCGCTCGCGGCAAATTTTCTGAACCGCGGGCCAGTAGGATGCCGGCGGCACGATAACACCGCCGGCGCCCTGGATCGGTTCGGCGATAAACGCGGCAACACTGCCTTCACCAAGCTCGTCAATTTTGTCCTCGAGCGATCGTGCCGCCTGCAGGCCGAACTCGTCCGGCGTCATGTCCCCGCCATCCTTGAACCAGTACGGTTGCTCGACATGGTGCACATAGTCGAGCTTAGTAATCTGCTTGTGCATGTGCGGCATGCCACCGAGGCTGGCCGCGGCAATCGTGCTCCCATGGTAGGCACCATGTCGGCTGATGATGTGCTTCTTGTCCGGCTGGTCCAGGAGTTCGTAGTAGCGATGCACGATACGGATGTTCGTATCGTTGGCTTCCGAACCCGAACTTGTAAAAAAGAAATGATTGAACGGCCCGGGCGTCACATCACTCAGTTCACCCGCAAGGGCAACTGCCGGCTCATTCGAGCAGTTGAAGAAGCTGTTGTAATACGGCAGCCGCGCGAGTTGCTCCGCCACCGCATTGACTATGGCCGGTTGCGTATAACCGAGGTTGCAGCACCACAAGCCGGACATGCCGTCGAGTATCTCATTGCCTTCGGAGTCATAGATGTAGATATGTTCGGCACGCGAGATAATCCGGCCGCCGGACGCCGAGTAGGCATGCAGGTCCGTGAACGGGTGCAGGTGATGTGAACGATCGAGTTCCCGCCAGTCGGCAGTCGTCAGGGAATGTGCTTTTTGTGATTGCATGTCATTACTCGTTGGTGCCGGGCTACGTAATTCGAGTCCGTTTGCCGGCGTAGGTATCTGATTCCGGCTTATTCGCCGCGGGCGGTTGGCGGTGCTCTGCGGGCCGGGGTGCTGCCCTGTTCAATACATCAAGGACCAGCCCGGACCTATAGTACCGCTCCGGCTGCTCACGGCCAGCCGGCGTGCCATGCCGTGAAACGCTGCTTTATTTCAGGAATGATCGAGACCGAAATGGCGGAGTGCCGCGACGGCCACCGGCTGTCCCCACTCCTGCACGAAATGGCCGGCTTCGGCAATCTCCATGGGTGCCGGGCAGCCGCGTATGATCCGACGCAATCCCCGCATCAATGGCGGGCCAAGCACCGGGTCCTGCATGCCGATGGCCATGAAACTCTCACCCTGCCATTGCTCGGACCAAAACTTGCGTGCGGCAATAGAAGTGGCCACGCCGTCACGTGCAGCGGGTGCCAGATCATCGGCACCCTTTTCGCGCAGCATGACCAACTCAGGGAACCGCCGCACCCCGGCTTTATAAGATGCGTCGGGAAACGGTGCGTCGTAGGCAGCCTGCTCTTCATCCGTCAGCACCGGCGTCGCCCGCCGCAGCAGCCGCCCGACATCGAGATCCGGTTGCGAATGGTTAAACGCGCGCCACGCCGCGAAACCCTCCGGCGCTTCCTCGCCAGCCGGCAAGCCGGTATTCATTACAATAAGCCGCGAGTAGCGCGCCGGTGACTCAAGCGGCAGGGTCAGCCCGAGCAACCCGCCCCAGTCCTGTACGACGAGACAGACATTGTCCAGGTCGAGTTGCTCGACAAATGCCAGCAACGCATCACGATGAAAGTGATAGGTATAGACCTCGTCGTCGACCGGCTTGTCCGACCGGCCGAATCCAAACAGGTCGGGCGCCACCACCCGGTAGCCGTTCCCGGTAAAGACCGGAAGCATCTTGCGAAACAGATATGCCCAGGTCGGTTCGCCGTGTATACATAGAAACGTGACACTCGCGCCGTCCGGGCCTTCATCAACGTAATGCATTCGGAGGTCGCCGAATCCCGGCAGTGCCTTGAGATAACGCGGCTCGTAAGGCCAGTCCGGAAGATCGGTAAACCGGTCGTCGGGGGTTCGTAGCGATTTAAACTTCATGGATATGATGACCTGATCTGCAACAGCCGCCGGCATCAGCGCGGCGGAGCGGAGTGATCATACTGAATACCTGCAGCCGCTCCGCGCGGACCTGAAGCCGATTCCGGCGTCCGCACGGCCAACGATACCATGGGTCACACCGGGACCGGTTCCGCCACCATTGCCGGCCTGCTGCATCGTGACGAAGGCGCACGCCCCTGCCGGACCGCCCCCGGGCAAGGCATCCGCTGTTGACTGCGCCGGTATGTTCTCAACCATCACCCGGATACCCTGACGGCGCGGCAACACCAGGGGAACTGCGGATCAGTCGTGTGACTGCCGGCGGCAGACGGTACTATCACGTGTGGCGAGGTATTCTTGGCTCACGGGAAGGACGAGTTGACCGACGACGGCACCGACAGAAAGGCGGACGACCCTGCCTGCGGCGTCACGACGGATGTTGGCCTGAAGGCGAGCGAGGCGCGCTTCCAGATACTGTTCGAGCATTCGCAAATCGGCGTCGTGCTGGCGGATGCGGAAAGCTATTACCTCGACGCGAACCCAAGCGCATGCCGCATGCTCGGCTATACGCGCAGCGAACTCATAGGACTGCATGCATCGGACATACTCGTGGCGTCCGAGACGTCGAACGTGGATACCGCGCTTCAGGCTCTGCGCGACGATCAGGACCATCGGCGTGAGTGGCGGTTCCGGCGAAAGGACGGTTCCGAATTCGTCGCCGATGTTATCGCGACCGGCATGCCGGACGGAACGCTGCTCGGCCTGATTCATGACCTGACGGCCGAGAAACAGTCGCTGCAGCACGAACGTGAAATTGCCCGCCTGCTGCAGCTGAATACCGCGCTGCACCAGATCAACCAGTCGATTGCCTCGACGCGTGAACGGGATTACCTGTTCCGCAAGGTCTGCCGTGTACTCGTCGAATATGGCGGCCTGAACATGGCATGGGTCGGCTGGCACGATGCCACGTCGCACCGGCTTGACCCGATTGCCGAGTTCGGCGACGAGCAGGGGTACCTGGCCAGGATCACTATCTATACAGACGGGCGCCCGGAAAGCCAGGGCCCGAGCGGCACCGCCTTTAGCACGGGACAGCCCGTCATCAACAACGACATGCCGGGCAATGCGACCACGCTGGTTTGGCGGTCCGAAGCCAGGCGCTGCGGTTACCGGTCATCCGCTGCCCTGCCGATCCGCGAGAACGGCGAAGTCTGCGCCGTATTGAGCGTTTACTCGGATCGCAATGACTTCTTCCAGGACAAGGAGGTCGCGCTGCTCGAGGAAGCGGCGTCAGACCTTTCCTACGCGCTCGATACGTTTCGCAAGGAGCACGAGCGCCGTGTGGCGGAACAGACGCTCCGCAACGAGAAGCTATTTACCGATGCGATGATCGAAAGCATGCCCGGCATCTTTTATTTCTATGACAAGGACGGGCATTTCCTGCGCTGGAACCGGAATTTCGAGACGGTGTCCGGCTACCCGGGCGAACAAATATCGCGCATGCACCCGCGCTTATTTTTCCCGGAGGACGAGCGAGCGCATGTCGAGCAGCGCATAGCGGAGGTGTTTGACAACGGCGAGTCGTCCGTAGAAGCGACGTTTATTTCGCGGGATGGCACGGCGACGCCCTACTTTTTTACCGGCCGGCGCATTACCTACAACGATGCACCATGCCTCGTCGGTGTGGGTATCGATATTGCCGAGCGCAAAAGAGCTGAGGCCAGGCTCCGCGAGAGCCAGTCCCACCTCAGCGATGCACAGCGCATTGCCGGCATCGGCAGCTGGTCCTTCGATATCCGCAGCGGCCGCCGTGGCTGGTCCGACCAGATGTTCGAAATATTCGGGATCGCCGAATCCGAATTCGACGGCCTCGACGGAACACTGTTTGATTTCGTGCACCCGGACGACCGCGAGCGGCTGATTGCCGCGAGGGAAACGGCCATCGCCGGCCAGCAGCGGCTCGACATCGAATACCGACTTGTTCGCCCGGATGGCACCGAGCGCGTGGTGCACGAACTGGCTGATCTGTATACGAATGATAACGGCGAGCCCATCAGCCTCGCGGGCACGATGCACGATATTACTGACAGGGCCCGAATACAGGCCGAGCGTGAGAAACGGCATCGCGCCGAGGCCGCGGACCGTATCAAGTCGGCTTTCCTGGCCACGATGTCACACGAGTTACGCACGCCACTCAATTCGATTATCGGATTTACCGGTATCCTGTTGCAGGAACTGGCTGGACCGTTGAATCCGGAGCAGGGCAAGCAGCTTGAAATGGTGAGAATCAGTGCACGCCATCTGCTGGCACTGGTCAATGACGTGCTCGATATCTCCAAGATCGAAGCCGGCCAGTTCGAGGTCGCAAGCGAACCGTTTAATATGCGCCAGTCCGTCACACGGATCCTGACGCAGGTCAAGCCGCAGGCTGATGCAAAGCAACTTGCGTTGAATGCCGACCTGGCACCTGAACTCGGCACCGCCATCGGTGACGAACGGCGTTTCGAGCAGGTGCTGCTCAACCTGCTGAGCAACGCCATCAAGTTCACGGAACGCGGTGAAGTCAATCTTGTTGCGGAATTGCTTGCAGATGCAATGCTGCCCGGGGCACAGTCCGGCCAGCCGGCAATGCGGCTTGATGTGTGCGATACAGGCATCGGGATCAAGCCACATGATCTTGCAAACCTGTTCCAGCCCTTTCGCCAGGTAGACGGGGGGCTGTCACGGCAGCACGAAGGCACCGGGCTCGGACTCGCCATCTGCCGCCGCCTGACCGAGCTGATGGGGGGTGAGATAACGGCCAGTAGTGAATTTGGCAACGGCAGCACATTCAGCGTGACGTTGCCACTTGAAGGACGGGCAGTCGAATGAAAGCAAAAATCCTGTTGATCGAAGACAATCCGCAAAACCGGTACCTCGCCAAGTTCCTGCTTGAGCAACGCGGCCATGAGGTACTGGAAGCCGAGACCGGTCCGCGGGGGCTGGAGATGGCGGCGGAATTCAGCCCGGATCTTATCCTGCTCGACATACAGCTTCCGGGCATGGACGGTCATGCGGTTGCCCGGACACTGAAGAGCGACTCGCGGCTAAAAGCCATACCGGTAGTCGCCGTGACGTCCTATGCGATGGTCGGGGATCGCGAAAAATGTCTCGAGGCTGGCGCGGAGGGCTATATCGAGAAGCCTATTGACCCGGAAACCTTTCCAGCGGCGGTCGAGAGCTTCCTCGACGGCCCGCATGGAGAACCATCGTCATGATGCGCGTCCTGATCGTCGACGACCATGCGGAAAACCGCTACCTGTTAAGGATGCTGCTGCAAGGCAATGGATACCGCGTCGAGGAAGCGTCCGATGGCGCACAGGCGCTCGCAACGGCGCGACAGTTTCCTCCAGCGTTGATCGTCTCGGACCTGCTGATGCCGGTCATGGACGGCTACACACTATTGCGTCACTGGCGCGCGGACAATCGCCTTAAAGGCATTCCGTTTGTCGTCTACACCGCGACGTATACAGAACCGCAGGATGAACGGCTGGCGCTGGATCTCGGCGCGGATGCCTTCATCATCAAACCCGCCGAGCCGGAACCGTTCATGGCCCGTATTCAGGCCGTGCTGACGGAAGAGCAGCACAGCAAGCTGTCCGTGGCATTTGCTGGTGAGCGGAAGGACGGTGGTCTGGACGCGTCATACAGCGAAGTCCTGTCCCGCAAGCTCGAACAGAAAGTTAAGCAGCTCGAAGAAGCAAATCGCGAGCTGAAGGATGAAATTGAAGAACGCAAACGGTCCGAAATAGCGCTGCGATTGCGAAACCGTGCAATCCAGGCTGCGTCGCAGGGCATCCTGATCACTGACCCGAACAAGAAAGACAACCCAATTGTGTATGCGAGTGCGGGCTTCGAACGCATTACCGGATATAGCGCGCAGGAGGTGCTCGGGCAGAATTGCCGCTTCCTGCAGGGCAAGGATACGGACAAGGAAACCATCGCAACACTCAAGCGGTCAATTGACGCAAGAAAAGGCTGTGCCGTGGAAGTACTGAATTACCGGAAGGACGGCACCCCGTTCTGGAACGCCCTGTCGCTTGACCCGGTCAAAAACAGCGCCGGCGAGCTTGAGCACTATGTTGCCGTGCAGAATGACATTACGCATCGCAAGGAGCTGGAAGAGCAGCTACGGCAATCGCAGAAAATGGACGCCGTTGGCCGGCTGGCCGGCGGTATAGCCCACGACTTCAACAATCTCCTGACCGTCATCTCCGGGTACAGCGAGCTGATTCTGTCGACACCGGAGATCGATGATTCCGTGCGCGAATCCGCCACGCTTATCGGTGAAGCCGGTGAACGTGCAACGGCCCTTACCCGGCAATTGCTCGGCTTCAGCCGCCAGTCGATCCTGAAGCCGGAAATTCTCGATCTGAACGGCGTCGTAGAGCAAGCGGGCAGGCTTCTGCAGCGGCTGATCGGCGCGGACATCGAATTCAGCACCGTACTTGCGCCGGGCCTTTCACTGGTGAAAGTTGATCCCGGGCAACTCGACCAGGTACTGATGAACCTGGCGATCAATGCGCGTGACGCCATGGCCGGAGGCGGCAAACTGACGATTGAGACCGCAAACGTGTCGCTGAGCGACGAGTATGTGGGAACGCACCTCGACGGCAAAGTGGGTCCGCACGTGATGATGGCCGTCACTGATTCCGGCGTCGGCATGACCCGCGATGTCATGGCACGAATCTTTGAGCCCTTCTACACCACCAAGCCGGCGGGCAAAGGCACCGGACTTGGGCTCTCGATGGTATTCGGTATTGTGCAGCAAAGTGGCGGCTGCCTGCATGTATACAGCGAGCCCGGACACGGCACGACAATCAAGATCTATCTCCCGGCGGTAACCGGCGAGACATCAAGTACCGATGCGTCGGCGTCGCGGCCCGGCATAAGGGGAACCGAGACGATACTACTGGTCGAGGACGAGGACATCGTGCGCAAGCTGGCCATGCGAAGCCTCGAGACTTATGGATACCATGTCATCGAGGCCGCGGATGGTGACGATGCGCTTGAAGTCGCCAGAGAGTTCGGCAAGCCGATCGACATTGTCCTCACTGACGTGGTGATACCCAATATCAGCGGTCCGGAACTGGCAGAGCGCCTGAAAGCACTGTACCCGGACATCAAAGTGTTGTTCATGAGCGGCTATACCGACGACGCCGTAGTCCGGCACGGCCTGCTCAATCAATCGGTCGCATTCATCCAGAAACCGTTTACGCCGTTCGACCTGGCACGGAAGATTCGGGACGTGCTCGATTCCTGACGTTGCACCGCCGCAACTACGGGCGCATCGGGCTGCCCACGTACTTCAAACCATTGATTTCGATGCCGCAGGCATCTCGCAACTTTCGCTTGTCAAGCCCGAAGGGTACGATGTCTGGTCATTACGTACCGGTTTCGACTATTCCTGCGAGCCGGAGTTGCCGCGCACCAGCCCGTCACCTGTTCCCCGCCGAGATAACGATGTCAAGCAAAGAAGCGACCAGCAAGCCGCCTGTCCATTTCCGGAACCCGACCGTCGGCGACGGTTCCGCCGTATGGAACCTGATAAAGGACGCAGGGACGCTGGAACTCAATACCGCCTACGCCTACCTGCTGCTGTGCAGTGATTTTGCGGATACCAGTATTGTGGCCGAGCGCAACGGCGGCCTGCTGGGTTTTGTTGGCGGCTACCTGATTCCTTCGCGGCCGGACACGGTGTTTGTCTGGCAGGTTGGTGTGTCCGCCGATGCGCGCGGCGAAGGCGTCGCGAGCCGGTTGCTCGACCACCTGGTGCTGTCGGATGGCTGCCGGGACGTGCGTTACCTCGAAACCACAGTAACGCCGTCGAACAAGCCATCACGGGCGTTGTTCGGCTCGCTCGCACGCAGAGGTGAGTCGTCGCTCGAAGAGTCGGAAGGTTTTCCCGAATCAGTCTTTCCGGAAGGAGGGCATGAAGCGGAACGCCGTCTGCGCATCGGACCGATTGACAAATCAAAGCTGGCCGGGTGAATCCGGCATGCCACCAAGAGCAGGTGCAATGTGAGAATATTTGAAGAAATTGAATCAGAGGTACGCGGCTACATCCGCTCGTTCCCGGTCGTGTTCGACAAGGCGGAGGGCGCGTTGCTGTTCGACGAGAACGACAACCGTTACATCGATTTCTTTGCCGGCGCCGGCACGCTGAA
>CAZLNH010000311.1:0-5015 GCA_964560775.1 uncultured Woeseiaceae bacterium
TACCGCGTGCCCGTATTGCGACAGAAAACGTAAGCGGGTTCCTCAATGCTGACGGGACGATCGCGGCGCTGGAAAACAATCAATGGACAGAAATGCTGCTGGATTTGCATTTCTACCTGCATCTGCCGCAGTCCTGGGGCATGCTGGTCGTCAGCGCGCTCGGCGCGATACTGGTGGCGCTCATCGTGTCCGGACTGTTTGCCCACCCGCGCATCTTTCGCGACGCATTCAGCCTGCGCGCCGGGGGCTCCCGGCACCTGGAGCAGGCGGATATTCATAATCGCCTCAGCGTCTGGGGCGCGCCGTTTCATCTGATGATTGCGATTACCGGCGCCTGGTTCGGACTGGCACTGCCATTTCTCGCACTGGCCTCCCATTCCTGGTTTGACGGCGACCGGCAGGCTGCAATCGATGCGGTTTTCGGCGCGGAACCGGAACTGGCAGCCGATCCCGGCCGGGTCCGCATCGGGGCGGCCTTGCGCGAGACCGCTCGCCTGGCGCCCGATGCCGAGCCCTTGTTTATTGTTGTGCACGACGCCGGGGAGCCTGGGCAATACATCAGTGTCGCGGCATCGCACCCCGGGCGCCTGATTTATGCGGAGAATTACCTGTTCGACGCAGAAGGCCAATACCTGCGTACCGATGGATTCTCAGATGGCGTCGCCGGCAAACAGGTTCTGTATTCGATCTACCGGCTGCATTTCGGTCATTTTGCGGGGCCAGCTGTCAAGATCCTCTACGGTGTGCTTGGTCTCGCGTTGACCGTGGTTGCGGTGACTGGCATCAATGTCTGGCTCGCCCGGCGTAGGCGGCGTGATTATCTCGCACGGTTGTGGGGCGGCATTGTATGGGGTACCCCGCTGGCACTTGCGATCGCTGCAACCGTGCAAATAACGCTTGGGTCCTTTGCTACGGCAGCCTTCTGGCTGGTGTTGCTCGCAGCCGCAGTGTACGGCGCGGCGGCAAGCGACGACGCTCACATCGCGCGCGCTTTGCGGCGCGCCTGCGGCGCCGCGCTGTTGCTGGTGGTGACTGCGCACGTGATCCGGTTCGGCAGCGATTCCCTGCAGGGCATGCCGGTTATTCTTAATGCGGCGCTCATGCTGGCAGCGGCAGCGTTGCTGCCGCGCCGGTATCGCATCGACCGGCAGGCGGACGATCCATAACTGGCGTCAACGCAAGGTAATGACTCTCGATCGCTTTGACGTGGGCTGACGTCGGCGTCAACGCAAGCCGTTTAGCAACCCCCGTCTTCACGGGCCGCAAAGCAACTCCTGTCATCGCGAGCTTAATTAGGATGTGTACGGAGCCATGAGTGGTGCCCGGCAGGGGCAGTTGCGGACACGCGGAAGCTTCGCATCACAAAGGCTTCAGAGATTTTGTCTAGTCCTGCTGAAGAAACGCCGGCGTTCTCTGGTCAAAGATTCTGGCGATGCGACTTCTATGCGAGCGGCTCTACTCGACAAATTGAAATTTAGGGAATGAACCGTTCAGCGCTGGAACGCGTGCACCTTCCATAAAAGCTGAGCCGCCTATTTGCCAAGGATTGCTCGAATTTTCCCGGATGCTCGTTTCGTCGACGCGGTTTTGTTTGTATTTCCTGATAACATCTGTCGCAGCCCGTCCTGGTACAGTTCCGGCTACAACTCGCGCCTGGCGTCCCCGGATTTAGTGGGACGTACTGAGACGAAAAATGTATTGAAAATATCTGCTTATGGATTCAGACAAAAAGATCAGCGTACTATTTATTTGCATGGGCAACATCTGCCGTTCACCGACAGCGGAGGGAGTGTTCCGCAAGCTGGTTTCTGACGCCGGTCTGGCGGAGCAGATCCTGATCGATTCGGCGGGCACGCACGCGTATCACGTCAATGAGCCGGCAGACCGGCGGGCGGCCGAGGCGGCTGGCCGGCGGGGCTTCAGCCTCGATGGCATCCGGGCGCGCCGCGTGGGGGCCGAGGACTTTGAGCGATTTGACTTGCTGCTCGCGATGGACAACGACAATCTGCGAATACTTCAGGAACACGCACCCGAGGCGCATCACAACAAGCTGCGCCTGTTCCTCTCCTACGCGGATTCTTCCGAGATCGAGGTACCGGATCCGTATTACGGCGGTGCCGCGGGCTTCGAGCGCGTACTGGATCTTGTCGAAGCAGCGGCGCGCGGGTTGCTTAACGAGGTGGCCCACGATTTGCAACGGCACTCGTCGCGGTGACGTAGCCGGACCCGGATTCCGCACGGCAGAAACGAAAGAGGCGAGTCTCCTGGAACCGCCGGCGCCATGTTTCATGCGCCGGCTGTGCCAGTTACAGTCCTGCCAGCTGTATTTCGACCGGGCCCCTCTGGACCAGGCCGTTAGCGCTGGCTTGAACCTTCGCCGGGATCGGATGGGCCAGCCGTGCTTGTCGGCGGTGGCGCGGCAGGTTCCCAGGGCAACAGGCGTCCTTTCGTCTTGCTGCCGTTGGTGCCGTCCGACTGTGATTCGACGGGTTTCTTGTCAGCATTCGCGGCTGACGGCTTACTGTCGTCCACAGCTTCTTTTGTTGCCGTGTCGCGAGCCGGCGCCGGCGGACGCTCGGCATCGTCCGCACCTTTTGTAACAGGCAACTCCTTTTGCCGGGGCTCATCGCGAGCGACATCGGGCGCAACTGCCTTCCTGGACTCAGGCGTTTGCGATCTCGCAGCGGCCGGCGTACCTGCCTCCATGGACGCGGGAGCCTCCGGTTTTCCAGCATCCGGCGTAACTTTCTCCCTGCGTGCGGGCGCCTGTGGTTTTTCAGCGGCCGGCGCAACCGGATCTTTGGCTGCGGATGCCTGCGGTTTCTCACCGGCCGGCGCAACTGCCTCCCGGGCCTCGGGTGCTTGCGGTTGCTCCGCTGCAGACGGCGCATCGCCAGAGCGGTCAGCGGTGCCTGCTGCGGCAGGGGTCACCGGGCTCGCACCCGATTCATCCCGGGCTTCGCCAGAGGACGGTTCACGGTCCGTACGTGCATCGCGATTCGGCTGTTTGCCATTCTGCCCTGCTTGCTGCCGGTTCGGTGTAGCGGCCTCTTGTCCGTTCTCCGCCTTGGTTGAATCCGGCCGGGCAGTGTCCTGATGCTGTTCGCCATTGCTGCGCGCTTCCGCGTTCTCGGCGCTCTTGCGCCGGCGGCGTCCGCCGCGACTGCGCCGCTTCTTGGTCTTGCGGCCGTCAGTGCGGTTTTCTTCGCTGGCTGCCTGGCCCTGTGTATCCCGCTTGCCGGATTCCTTGTCGCGCCTCGCGTTTTTGTCGTCCGCGGTATCGGCCTGGACATTTTTATCCTTCGATGCATCCGTCTTATCAGCCTTATTGCCGCGTTTCTTCTGTCCGCTTTTTTTGCGCTCGCCCTTTTTGCGGCCGGCGTCCCGGTCGCTGTCAGCGCGTCGCTTGCCGCCGCGACGGCTACCGCGGTCATCGGCCGTTTTGTGCGACTTCTTGACGCTCTTGTGAGCTTTCTTCGGTTTCTTGTCTTCGCCTTCAGCGGACGATCCGAACAGGCCAAACAGGCGGGCGAACAGGCCCGGTCCTTTCTCTTTCTCAACGACCTTCCGTATCGGCGCAGGTGTTGTCGGCACAACGGTTGTCACGGCCGGCATCTCGGCCGGTTTTTGCTCCTGAAGGCTTTCGGGAACCAGCGGCTCTTCGTCGATTTCAGTCAACGCGTAACTGCTGCCGGTATTCTCCGGAAACTCGACCTGGTCGTCGCGCACCCGGCGTATCCGGTAGTGCGGCGTCTCAAGCGACGAATTCGCGACGAGGATGACCAGCGTGTCATGCCGCGATTCCAGGTTCTGCACCCAGTCGCGCTTTTCATTCAGTAAATAGGTCGCCACTTCGACCGGCAGCTGCGCGATCACTTTGGCAGTACGTTCCTTGCGCGCTTCCTCGCCAATGATGCGCAGGATGGCGAGCGCCAGTGACTCGACGCTGCGTATCGTGCCTATGCCGCTGCAACGCGGGCAGGTCAAATAACTCGACTCGCCCAATGACGGGCGCAGGCGCTGCCGCGACATCTCGAGCAGTCCGAAGCGTGAGATCTTGCCGATCTGGACACGGGCCCTATCCTGCTTGAC
Source organism: uncultured Woeseiaceae bacterium (assembly GCA_964560775.1). Classification (GTDB taxonomy): domain Bacteria; phylum Pseudomonadota; class Gammaproteobacteria; order Steroidobacterales; family Woeseiaceae; genus Woeseia. The sequence goes on from CAZLNH010000311.1 coordinate 4,093, forward strand.
GGCATCGCGAAGGCGGTTCTCAACTTCGCGCTGGTTCTTTTGCGGTCCCATGTCGATAAAGTCGATGACGATCAGCCCGCCGAGATCGCGCAGGCGCAACTGCCGGCCAATCTCATCGGCGGCTTCGAGGTTGGTGTTGAGCGCCGTGGCTTCGATGTCGCCGCCCTTGGTCGCACGCGCCGAGTTGATGTCGATCGATACTAGCGCTTCTGTATGGTCGACGACCAGGCTGCCGCCCGATGGCAGGTGGACGGCATGTGCAAACGCTGACTCAATCTGGGTCTCGATCTGGTAGCGCGTAAACAGCGGCACCGGGTCGTCATAAAGTTTCAGCTTGCGCAAGTTGTGCGGCATGACCTGCTCGACGAATTCCCGTCCTTCCGCGTAGGCTGCTTCGTCGTCGATCAGTATCTCGCCAATGTCGGTCGTCAGGTAGTCGCGAAGCGCGCGGACGACGGCATTGCTTTCACGGTAAATCAGGAACGGGGACGGGCGGTCGACAACGACGTTCTTGATCGCCTCCCAGACTGCCAGCAGGTTCTCGAGATCCCACGTCAGTTCCTCGGTCGTACGATCGATGCCGGCAGTGCGAACGATGACGCTCATGCCATCCGGGATGGTGACGTCGCGCATCGTCTGACGTGCAACATCGCGATCCTCGCCGACGATGCGCCGCGACACGCCGCCGGAGCGCGGCTTGTTGGGTTTCAGGACGATGAACCGGCCGGCGAGGCTGACAAACGTCGTCAGCGCTGCGCCCTTGTTGCCGCGTTCTTCCTTGTCGATCTGCACGACGATGTCCTGGCCTTCTCTCAGGACGTCCTTGATATTCGGCTTGCCGGAATCGTTGTCCTTCAGGAAATACTCACTGGAGATTTCCTTTAGCGGAAGGAAGCCGTGACGATCCGCGCCATAGTTGACGA
>CAZLNH010000312.1:0-11315 GCA_964560775.1 uncultured Woeseiaceae bacterium
CAGCGTCCCTGAAAAGCCCTCCCCGGGGTGCGCCTTCGCTTACCACCAAATCCAAACGTTCATGAATAATCCGGGCCAGGAGTCTGCAAGCCTCGTCAGATCAGCACTTCTTCAGCCGGTTCCCGCAGGTTATAACGCGAACTCATGACGTAACCGTACGCCCCGGCATTCGCAATCGCGATAACGTCGTTCTCCGAACAGGGCGGCAACATGCGGTCACTGCCGAGCTTGTCACCCGTTTCACAGATGGGCCCGACGACGGTCACACATACCGATGCCAGTTCATCTGCCCGCGTCAGGTTTACGATCTCGTGCCAGGCACCATACAACGCGGGGCGCAGCAGTGAATTCATGCCGGTATTGACGCCGACATAGCGCATGTCCCCTTTGCCTTTGACCTGTGTCACGCGCGTCAGCAGCACCCCGGCTTGTGCAACGAGGTAGCGCCCGGGCTCAAGCCATAGTTGGTAGCGCGGATATGCCCGGCGTATCTCGGCGAGTGTGTTGTCGAGCGCCTGCAAGTCGAATGGCTGGTCGCCCGGCTTTTCCGGCACGCCGAGCCCGCCACCGAGATCCAGCACGTTGACTCGTGGAAACCTGTCAGCAGCCTGCGCCAGCGCCGCCGCGACCGTGCGCCAGTTTTCCGGATCGAGTATGCCGCTGCCACTGTGTGCGTGAATACCGATGACATCGGCGCCCGCGGCTTTCAGCAGGCGCTCCAGTTCATCAAGTTCGAAAAGCGGTACGCCAAACTTCGAATGCGCACCCGCCGTCTTGACGTGCTCGTGGTGGCCACGGCCTCGGCCCGGGTCCAGCCGAATGAACAGGTCGAGGCCGGTAAAAACGTCCGGCCAGGCCTGCAGAGGATAAATGTTATCCAGAGTCAGCTGCAGCCCCTGCTCGCGTCCCCAGGCATATTCGTCGCGCGGCGCAAAATTCGGCGTGAATAATATGCGTGACCGGTAAAGACCGGGCACCGAAGCCAGCAGGTGTTCCACTTCCCCCGGTGACACACACTCGAAATCAACGCCGAGTTCCGCCAGCACACGCAACACACCGGGATTGAAATTCGCTTTCATCGCATACAGGACCCGGTCAACGGATTCCAGGGATTTCAGTCCTTCGGCAGCCGAGCGAATGGTTGCCGCATCGTAAACGTATGCCTTGTCACGTTCGGCGGCCAATTGCAGCAACTGCGCACGCTTGTCGAGCCACCATACACCAGCCCTGCTCGCCGGAGTTTCACGAGTTTCAAACATCGCTTCCCAACTGGGACCGAACACGGAACTCGAGGCAGACGCGCTGATGATCGAGCTGTGAATACGGCCGACGAGTCGTTCCATGTTGTCCTGGTCAACAACGAAACTGAAGTTGAGATCATTGGCGGCCTGCGAGACGAGATGGATCTTTTCTTCCTCAAACACGCGCAGTGCCGGAGCAAGACGAGGCAAAATTGTGCGAATCTTGCGGCCGACAAGGCTGATAACGGCGCAATTATCCAGCACGCGAACACGACACAGCTGTTCGAGGTCGGCAACCAGCGCGCGCCGCACATCGGGCGGCAGCATCTGATCGGTTGTTTCGATGGACACGGTGACGTTGGTCTGCGATGTGGAAACCAGGTCGATGGACACGCCGTGCCGGCTGAAACACGCGAATGCATCGGCAAGAAATCCGACCTCATGCCACATCGCCGAGCCTTCCATCGAAATCAGCGTCACACCACGCCGCGCCGACACGCCCTTGACCTGAGACTCAGCTTCACTCGTCAATGGCGCGATGACGGTGCCCTGTATATCCGGCGCGCCGGTGCAACGTATGAAAAGCGGTATACCGTAGCGCCGGACCGGCCCCAGGCACCTCGGATGCAGCACGCGACTGCCTGTGGATGCCAGTTCCTGCGCCTCATCGAATTGAAGCTCAGCCAGCAGGCGTGCCGACGGCACGCGTTTCGGATCTGCCGTGAACATACCAGGCACGTCGGTCCAGATCTCAAGCCTGCGTGCGCCGAGCATTGCAGCAAGGTACGAGGCCGAGGTATCCGAGCCTTCCCGGCCGAGCAACACCGTTTCGCCGCGTCTATTTCCGCCGATGAAGCCCTGCGTCAAAACGACCTTCCCGGTCCCCTGCAACGTCTCGGCCAGTTGCGGGTCCGGAGCATGGGCGCATGTGGCCGACAAGTAATTCTGCGCACTACTACGCCGCGGATTATCCTCAGCCTTGAGGACCGTCCGTACATCGACCCAGTGCACGTCGATACCCTGCCGCGCAAGCCACGCAGCGCCCAGCGTCGTCGCGGCAATTTCGCCGAACGCCATGACCCGCGCATGGACACGGGGGCTGATCTCGCGCACGAGGCTGATGCCGGCCGCAAGCTGCTCGAGTTCGCCGAGAAGCGGATCAAGCAAGGCCTTGCCGTCAAGACCCAGCTCCGCAGCAAGCTCAAGGTGGACGGCGCCGAACGCTGCCAGCTCCGTATCCGGTTTGCCGGCGAGGGCCTGCTGCACGACGCGCTCAAGCGTGTTCGACACACCGGCAATCGCAGACTGTACGATAACCGGACGTAAGCCCGCTCGGAGCCGATTGCGCACGATACCGGCAATCGTCTGCCAGTTCGCCAGCGTTGCGACACTACTGCCACCAAACTTCAATACCACCCAGTTGGACTCGGCGATGACGGCTGGCGCGCCCAGTTTGGCGCTGGACTGGAACTCGGCTTCTTCGACTGTTGGTTGCATTTATTCGTCCGGGTTGCCGCACAGTGCGGCGTTGCAAAAAAAAACCCGCACGGGCGGACCCTGCGGGCTCTATGGCTATGGCCGGTTTTTTTCTTGTTCAGCCGGCTCCGTGGCCACTCACACCCGCGCACCTCTGGCGCGCCAGTTTGGTTTTAGGTTTTATGCCATCGGCAATGCCGACGGCCAGGCACTTTACGCGGGCGGAATTTGAATTCATCGGCAGAGTAAAGCGGAGCCGGCACCGAACGTCAAGCCGCTTTTTCAGTCGTCATCCCACGGCAGCGCAACCGTAATGGCGCCGCGGGACGCTGTCGTCACTTCACCGCGGTACTTCGCCAGCACACCGCCGTGGACCGAGGACGGGGGGCGGCGCCAGGCTTTGCGACGACCGGCCAGCGTTTGATTGTCGATGTCCAGTGTCATCGTCCGGGATTCGGCGTCGATGGTAATGCGGTCCCCATTCTCGATCAGCGCGGTCGGGCCGCCGACAGCCGCCTCGGGCGACACGTGCCCGACAACAAAGCCGTGGCTGCCACCGGAGAATCGCCCATCGGTAATCAGGGCAACGTCACCGCCCAGCCCCTTGCCCATGATCGCCCCGGTCGGGCTCAGCATTTCCCGCATGCCCGGCCCGCCTTTCGGACCCTCGTAGCGGATGACGATTACGTCGCCAGCCTGGATGGCATCGTGGAGAATGGACTGCAATGCTTCTTCCTCCGAGTGAAACACCCGCGCTCGCCCCGAAAAGGCAAGGCCTTCCTTCCCCGATATTTTGGCGACCGCACCTTCGGGCGCGAGATTGCCGTACAGCACGACGAGATGGCTGTCGCGTTTGATCGGATCGTCAAAATCGTGAACGATGGTTTGCCCTGCCGGATAATCATTAACGTCGGCGAGGTTTTCGGCCACGCTGCGGCCCGTGACTGTCAGGCAGTCACCGTGCAACAAGCCCCGATCGAGGAGGCGCTTCATCAGCGGCTGAATCCCGCCGATCGAAATCAATTCCGACATCAGGTAACGGCCGCTGGGACGTACGTCCGCCAGCACCGGTACCCTCGCACCGATGCGGGAGAAGTCGTCCAGACTCAGTGCTACGTCCGCTTCGTGAGCCATTGCAAGCAGATGCAGCACCGCATTGGTGGACCCGCCAAGCGCAATCACAACTGTGATCGCGTTTTCGAAGGCCTCGCGCGTCATGATGTCGCGCGGCTTGATGTCCTTCCTGATCAACTCGACGACTGCCGCCCCGGCGCGCGTGCAGTCATCCGACTTGCTGGATGATTCCGCCTCCTGTGCGGAACTGTTGGCAAGACTCAGGCCCAGCGCCTCGATCGCCGACGCCATCGTGTTTGCGGTATACATTCCGCCGCAGGCACCGGGCCCGGGAATCGCCGTACGTTCAACCGCCAGCAATTCATCGTCGCCAATGCGCCCGCCGGCATGCGCGCCGACCGCTTCAAACACCGATACGATATCGCGGCGTTCAGCGCCCGGCCGAATCGTCCCGCCGTAGACGAACACGGACGGCCGGTTCAGCCGCGCCATCGCCATGACGCAGCCGGGCATATTTTTGTCACATCCGCCGATGGTTACCAGCCCGTCAAAGCCTTGCGCGCCCGCTACCGCTTCGATCGAATCCGCAATAATTTCGCGTGAAACCAGCGAATAACGCATGCCCGGCGTGCCCATCGAAATGCCGTCGGAAACGGAGATCGTATTGAAGATAACCCCCTTGCCACCCGCGTCATCAGCGCCGGCCGCTGCCAGTTCCGCAAGCCGGTTTATGTGCATGTTGCACGGCGTGATCATGCTCCAGGTCGACGCAATCCCGACTTGCGGCTTGCCGAAATCCGCATCCTTGAATCCGACTGCCCGCAGCATGGCGCGGCTGGGCGCGTGTTCATTGCCATCGACGACGACGCGTGAATAGCGCCGCAATTCTTTCTCTGTCATGCAATATCCCTGGATAGATGCGAACCGCACAGTTTCGTGCGGACATTATTCATCATCGGGCAACAGAGGTCGACCTGGGCGTTAAACCGGATTTCCAACCGATCGCGCAATCGGTTAGCGATCCGGGCTAGTCGTCGTCGCGAATAATGACCGCGACGCGGGTGAAGGTTCCCGGAGACGACGATTCGGAGTCGAGCTCGATCGTGAATGCTTCGTCCTCTTCGGGCGCCGCATCCTGAACCAGCGGAATAAGCAATCGGGCAACACGCTGGCCGGGGCCGAAGACGACGATCTTGCGACCCGGCGCAAAATAGTCTTCGCCTTCGGTGGCCGTAATATCTTCAACGGTGTAGACGACATTCAACGTGGTCTGGTCCGGATTCAGCCGCGTTACATCGATTTGTACCGCCGGGTCACGCTCGGACACCGACACCTGGGCGTTGGTAAAGACGACGGTGTTCACAGCGTGGTTTGCTTCGAACCGGCGCTGGTCGTCGTCAAGCAATCCGAGATTGATCTGGCCCAGTTCCGTGTCGACGTTGTAATAGTCGCGCAGGAGTAGCGCCACCTGCCTGTCAGGCTCACGCTCGTCATTGGATGAAATGGAAACAGCCAGCGTTGCTGCGCGCTGCCCAGGATTGAAACTGATGACATCATCGCCGGAGAGCCTGTAGCGGCCTTCCGCGCCCGGCGAACGATTGCCACTGAATCCGACTTCGTCAATACGCACTGTCAAGGGCGAGTCGAGACCGAACCACCGGTACAGGTTGATGACCAGCGGTTCGTTGCCCTCGACCAGGGTCACATCGAGTTCCGGCCGCTCCTCGCCGGGGGCCGAAAACATTAACGAATTGCCCGCGTCGAAGTCGTCGGGCAAGACGCTGGCGCCGGAGTCTTGCGCTGTCCCGGCTCCGCCCGCGGGCGGCGCCTCAGCAGTTGAGGCCTCCTGAGTGTCCGCAGCGCCGCTGCTGCCCCCGTCTTCGGCCTGATCGCTGTACGTCCTTTCGTCGCCGTCACCTCCAGCGGAGGGGTCATCGGCCGAAGCCATCGCGGCCGCTTCGGCATTCGGGACCGGTTCGGCGCTGTAATATGGCGTGCCTTCTGCGTCACTCGTGCCAGCAATCTCGCCCTCACCCGCAGACCGGTCGTTCGCGACGGCGCTGCCTCGTACAACCGCCGGCTGCTCTGTGACCGCGGCTGCAGGGGCTGATTCCGGCGCCGCGGGCTCGGGATCCGGAGTAACCGCCGCGGCGGGAATGACTCCCTCCGCTGCGCCTTTGACCATTACTGCAAGTTCCTCGAGCCAGGTTGGACGCACGACAGTCGCCGCGATGATAGCGGCAAGCAGCAAGGCCACCACGTAGGGCCAGCGGCGCCGGCTTGATTCTTCGTCGGCCCGAAAATGGCGCGCGTCGTCGACTACCTCAAGCGGTACGAACCGGGGCGTCGGCTCTGGCTCGTCGCCTGCAGAGACGCCGAGCAGCGCGTCGAGAAACTCGCCTGGCGTAGCGTGCCGAGTAACACGAGAATGCGACAGGGCCTTGCGCAGCGCTTTCCACTGCACATCCGGCAGATCCCTGGGCCGTTGCGGTTCCATGCCGCTTTCGGCCGCCTCAGCGGCATTGCGCGGTCCAAAAACCCGGTGGCCCGCAATCAGTCGATACGCGAGGCAGGCAAGCGAAAACACGTCATCCGCGGCAACCGGTTCTTCGCCGGTCAGAACCTGCATGCTTGAGTAGGCCGGCGTTGCTGCCGCCAGCACGCCGGGATTGAAAGCTGCGGCGGCATCCTGTTGTTGCCGGATACGCGCGATTCCGAAATCGAACAACTTGATCGCGCCCGATGGCAGGACCATGATATTGCCGGGCTTGACGTCAGCGTGGACGACCCCGCAGCGATGGGCGTAGCCAAGCGCTTCCCCCACCTGGCGGATAATGTCGAGTGACGCCTGCCGGTCCGGCAACCCCTCGCCCGAGTCCAGCACATCAGCGAGCGAGCGACCCGCAAGCCATTCCATGACGATGAAATACAGGTCGTCTTCGCGATCAAGGTCGATAAAGCGAACAATATTCGGGTGTGACAGGCAACGGCCCTTTGCCGCCTCCTGCTGGATCGCGCGCAATGCGTTGGGGTTGCGTGACAGTTTGGATGACAGGACCTTGATTGCGACCCAGGGTTCTATGCCCTCGACCTCGGCCATGCGCCGGTCCAGCGCCTTGTAGACAACCCCCATGCCACCGGCGGCGACGCGCTCCTGAAGCAGGAAGCGATCCCGCAGAACTGATCCGACCTGCAGGCGCCCGTCGTCGCTGTCATTGGCGGTGACCGCGGCGTCAGGCGGCAACACGGCGGTGCGCGCAAACGGATCGTCGTCGTCGAATGAATCCCGCGCCACGCCGGGAACAGTTTTCATGTTTTCGCTCACCAGGTACTCCAGCGCTGCCTGCTCACGCTTCCAATCACCTGACAGTTTAGCGCGAGTTGCACGACGGCCAGTGGGAACTGGTCGTCAGATTGCCTGACAACAGTGTGCCGGAATCTACAAAACCTTGCCGGGATTCAGGATATTCCGGGGGTCCAGAGCCTGCTTCAACTGTCGCATGACGGCCACTTCCGTAGCACTGCGATATTTGCGCAAGGCGTCGCGCTTCAGGACTCCTATACCGTGCTCGGCGCTGAAACTGCCGTCAAAACGTGCGACCGTGTCATAAACGATGCTGGCGACGTCATCGCGCAACGCGAGAAATCTGTCACCGTCCCAGGTTCGCGGCTGGCTGACATTGAAATGCACGTTACCGTCGCCGACGTGTCCGAATGCCACGATCCGCGCATCGGGAACATACTTGAGAACAGCCTCGCCAGCCTCGTCGATAAAGCGCCCGATCGCATCGACCGGAACCGATACATCATGTTTCAGGCTCGCACCTTCCGCTTTCTGGGCCTCGGATATCGCATGCCGGAGCTGCCAGAACTGATCGCGTTCGGACGCATTCTTTGCGATCGCTGCGTCCGTCGCCATCGATTCATCAAGCACGTCCATCAACACGCCTTCGAACGACGCTTCGCCACAGGGAATCGCGCATTCCACCAACACGTGCCAGGCGGCGTCCGTGCCGAGCGGTCCGCGGGTGCCGGCCCGGTGCCGCAGTACGCAATCCAGTGCGCGTTCCGATATCAACTCAAAGGCCTGCAGCTGGTCGGCCAACCGGATTCGCAACTCGGCAAGCAATGCAACGGCTGCCTGTGGCGACTCGACCGCCAACCACGCGGTGCCGACAGCGGACACAGGCGGAAACAGCCGCAAGCTGGCCGCGGTGATGATGCCGAGCGTACCCTCGGAGCCGATAAAAAGTTGCTTCAGATCGTAGCCCGCCGTGTCCTTGCGTAATGTCCGCAAGCCGTCGATGACGCGGCCGTCAGCCAGTACAACCTCCAGCCCCAATACCTGGTCGCGCGCGGTACCGTAACGCAAGACGTTCGTGCCGCCCGCATTGGTCGAAAGGTTACCGCCGATTTGGCAGCTTCCTTCGGCGGCCAGGCTGAGCGGGAACAATCGTGCCGCGTCGGCGGCCGCGCGCTGCAAATCCGCAAGAACGCAACCAGCTTCGGCGATCATCGAATAATTATCGGCGGACACGGCGCGTATCCGGCGCATGCGCGACAGTGACAGCAGTATTTGTTCGCCGCTCTGGTCGGGTATTGCGCCGCCACACAAACCGGTGTTGCCACCCTGCGGCACGATCCCCAGGCCGGCATTGGCGCAGGTTTTCACGATCGCCGCGGTTTCGTCCGTCGTCGCTGGCATCAGCATCAGCGGCGTGTTGCCTCGCCAGGTGCCGCGCCACTCGGTCAGATGCGGTTCGAGGCGTTCGGCATCACTGGTCCAGCCCCTGCTGCCGACGATGGATTTCAGTGCGTCAAAAACCACGTTCTGCTCCGATGCCCGTCTGCTGCTGGTAGGTCGCCCAATCGATGTTGCTGCCGCACAGTAGTATGACCGACTTGCAGCCGCGTACCGGCTCCGCCAGCGGTCCCAGCAAGGCGGCGGTACTCGCCGCGCATGCTGCCTCGACGGCAACCTTCATATGCTCGAACAGGAACCGCATCGCGGCACGCAATTCGTCGTCGGAGACCTGCACCAGTTTATCGACATTATCGCGGCACAAGCTGAACGAATGCGGCAACGCAAAAGGCGCCCCCAGACTGTCCGCTATTGTATCGACATGGTCGAGACGCTGCGGACTCCCAGCCTCGAAGCTTCTCCGCATGCTGTCGGCGCCCTCCGGCTCGATGCCGAACACCGCGCCAGCCGGATTGAGCTGCTTCGCAACCGACGCGATGCCGGAACACAGCCCGCCACCGCCAATCGGCACCAGCAAGTTGTCGAAGTCCGGTACATCCTCGCAAATCTCGAGACCCACCGTTGCCGTACCCAGTGTTGTCAGCGGACCCTCAAACGGGTGCACGAGGTAGCGCCCCTCGTTATGCTGGATTTTCGCTGCCAGTTCAAACGCACTGTGCACGTCGTCAGCCAGCACGACGTCCGCGCCGTAATCCCGGCATCGCGCCACACGGAGCGGACTCGCGGCGCGAAGCATCACCACCTTCGCGCTCGTACCGGCCTGTTGCGCGGCAAACGCGGTCGCGATGGCATGGTTGCCCGCGCTGACAGCCGTCACGCCCGCCCGCAACTGCTGCTTGTCAAGGCTCAGAATTACCGCCAAGGCGCCTCGTGGCTTGAAGGTCGAAGTCTGCTGAAGGAACTCGAGCTTCGCCAACACCTCGCCGCCGGTTTCGTGTTCCAGAGCCGGGCAACGCACCATCGGCGTGCGCACCAGCCAGCGCGACAACCGGTCGCGCAGTTGCCTGACGTCTTCAATCGCTGGCGGGATTACCGACATAAAGCCTCTTGCGCCCCCGTCGCCACGGCCCGTCCAGGGTCCGCACATGCTGTTGCAATGCCTGAAATTTGAATTACCTACGACCGACTGTTAATAAAACTTGCGCAATCCGGCCGACTTGATTACTTTGATCGAATAACGACGGTCAGGCAATGACCTGAAGCCGCCGACGGGGATTGGGTGGCGTCCGGTAGTACAATCAAGAGTATATGCCGGCGCACCTGCAAACATGCTTTTTCGGCATTCGCCTTGAGTCAGTTGCATGGAATTTGACGACCTTTCGCAGTCGGGCATACACCGGATAGCCAGCTATTCGCCGTATCTCGATCAGCTCGCGGGCTATGCCAACGACATGGGCCTGCGGCAACGTAGCAACCTCGTCCACCTGGAACGCAATCTGAATGACCTGTGGGCGCTTGGCCAGAACAGCCTGCTGAGCTGGACGCCGATCGACGATGGCATGCTGGTGCTGGTTGTGCCGCATTATGCGATTGCCGAGTATGCCGCCAGCACCCAGACGGAAAACGGCGGCCCACAGCGTGTATCCGCGCACTTCATCACTGAACTGATTTCAGGCGAACGGCAGCTGACCCTACTCCAGATGCAGAAGGTCTCGCGACTGCTGCAAGTGGAACCCAAACGCATTCACCTGCGACAGACGCTGAGCGGGCACCCGGTTGAAACACAAATCATTGAGAAGATGATTCGCCGCTATGGCATCAACTATGTCGCCAGCCGTGCCGTAACGCTGTTTGACATCGTTGGTTTCAGCCTGCTGACGCCGTTTGAGCAAATGACCCAGCTGAACAGCTTGTCCTATTCGCTCAATTCGGCGCACGCCAAAATGCTGGAACGCGACGTCGGTATCAATTTTGCTCGTTCATCGAGCGGTGACGGCTTCTACATCTGGAACCGGGACCACGGCCTGGACGCGAACATCAACCTGTACCATTTCATGCATCTCGTCCTCGCGGACAATGCAATTGCGCGCAGCAAGTCAACGGCGAAAATCGTACCGCGATTGAGGGCATGTTTCCATGTCGGAAGCTGTTACGAGTTTCACCAGGCCGAAGGATTGAACCCGACCATTCATGACTTTATTGTCGGCGACGTGACTATAGAACTCGCCCGAATGATCGAGGCGGCGTTACCCGGGCAAATCCTTGTCGGCGACTTCCTCGCGGAACTGGCGGCCGACTGTGACGGCCAGGAACAAACGCAAGTGCATCTGGATGCGATTGCGTTCCTTGAACAGGCGCAGGGAAATTTGCCGAAACTGAGCGGCCTTGAACTGTCCGGCGAAAAAGTGTCGGCCATCAAGTGCTACCTGACCGGAGAACGGCTGGAAAGCGGCGACTTCAATATTAGAAAACTGAACATCCGCGACAAGCATGGCTTGAGCCGCACCGCCTACAACGCGAAGGTCAATATCTACCGCGAATCCGCCGACCCCATTCTACTTGGCATCGAGGATCGCAAGCTGCAGATCGAGGGCGTCGAGCAAGTGTAATTTAAAATGGTCGGGGCGAGAGGATTTGAACCTCCGACCCCCACAACCCCATTGTGGTGCGCTACCAGGCTGCGCTACGCCCCGACCGGAACTTGGCTATCTTACCCGCGATGGTATCGGATGCGGGCTAAAGGCGCGGCCATGATACGTGCCGCCGTCGTGCTCGGAAAGGATTTTGTCAGCGCCGCAGTATCTTCAGAACTTGTTCAAGTT
>CAZLNH010000313.1:0-9772 GCA_964560775.1 uncultured Woeseiaceae bacterium
GCCTGTGTGTGACTTTAGCCTGAGTAAAGGCGGCGATTATGCCATGCCTGCACGCACGATTGGCGGGAGTGCCACGCCGCCGCACCGGTATCCGCTGTGTAGAGACTTCCGCGATCCGATTTCTTTTTGCTCATGGACCGCGGCCGCCGCACCGGTACCCCCTGCGGGGAGGTCTTTGGGGGAATGGCTCCCTTCGGTCCGCTTTATTTCCCCCAAAGTCCTCCCCGCAGGGGGTACCGGTGCTCCTCAATGCTCAACGGGCACTCCGGTGAGTGCCAGTGGCACGATCGAGGATTATTCATGAACGCTATGGAGGTCGGGGGCGGAGGTGTGCCCCGGGGAGGGCTTTTCAGGGCTGTGCCGGACAGGGACGTCCGGCACAGAGCGTACAGGGACGTATTCACAGCGTCCCTGAAAAGCCCTCCCCGGGGTGCGCCTTCGCCTACTACCAATGCAGAGCGTTCATGAATAACCCGCGAATGGCAGGCCGCTAGCCGCCGCGGAAATTATTGCTGCGCATGTGCGGTACGACCAGCCATCGCTCGACCAGGCCGAAGAACAGCTCTGTCAGTATCGCGAGTCCAGCTGCCGGTATGGCGCCCTGAAGAATCAGGTTGGTGTCGTTCAGTGCGAGGCCGGTCACGATGGGGTCGCCGAGGCCGCCGGCGCCGATGAAGGCCGCGAGTGTCGCGGTGCCGATGCAGATGATTGCGGCGGTGCGGATACCGGCAATGACGTGCGGCATTGCCAGGGGGAGCAATACATGGCGCAGTTCCTGCGCGCGTGTCATGGCCATTGCCGCTGCCACCAGTCGGTAGCCTTTCGGTATCGCATGCATTGCGGTGATCGTACTGCGGGCGATCGGCAAGAGGGAATACAGAAACAGCGCGATAATAGCGGGCTTCTGGCCGACACCGAACAGCGGGATCATCAGCGCCAGCAGGGCGATTGACGGGATGGTCTGCATCAGGCCGGTGACATAAAGAAACGCATTCGACAGCCCACGGTGCCGGTACACCATCACGGCAAGCCCTACACCGACCAGTATGGATAACAGAAGAGCAGTTGCCGTCAGTTTCAGGTGGCGCTGGGTGTTGCGCCACAACTGCGGCAAGAATGATGGACCCCCGCTTCGCGTGGCGACAAGGCCTTCCACATGAAGGAATTCCGACGCGACTTCGGCAATGCTGGTGGACGGGTCAAGGGCTCGCAGGTTCATGGCTTGCATGCGCTCATTGTCGATCCGTCCACTCAATGTCCCGAGTATCGTGGCGGCATCCGGCGGCAATGCGTCATGCGTCAGGTACGCTGCGAGATACTCCGGGAAATAGTCAAGATCGTCTTCAAGCAGCACAAGGCCGGTGCGTTGTATCTCGCCATCTGTCGAGTACGAGGCGGTGGTGTCAAGCTGGCCAGATTCCAGGGCCGCGTAGGACAGGCTGTGTTCAATGCCGCGTACCGAGAGATCGAGTCCGTAACGATCCCGGAGCCCGGGCCAGCCGTCCGGCCGGTTGAGAAATTCGTGCGGAAACGCAACGCGCAGTTCAGTATGACCGCGCAGGTCGGATATACGCGTCAGTCCTTCGCGTTCCGCAAGTTCGGGAGTTACGCCAATCGCATAGCTATTGTTGAAGCCGAGCGGGTCCAGCAGAACGAGATTCCGGTCCCGGAGCGCTGTACGAATCTCATCAATGCCCGTCAGCTCGGGCTGGTTCAGGATCACTTCGGTGATCGTGCCGCTGTACTCGGGGTATACGTCGATAGCGCGGTTGTAGAGGGCCTCGTAGCTGATTTTCGTGCCATTGAGCCCCTGTCGCCGCTGTACATCATAACCGTGTGACGCGAGCAGTTGCGCCGCGATTTCGGACAGGATGTAGTTTTCGGTGAAGTTCTTGCTGCCGACAACGATGGTGGTTGCCACAGCATTGCTGAAAAAAAGCGCCGCACAGACGCCGGCTATTAATTGGCGCCACATCGTCACAGTCCCGTCAGCCCGGTACACAGGTGTGCAACATAGTCATTGACCGGGTTGGCAATCACGTCTTCGACAGGCCCATGCTGTTGCACCCGCCCGGAACGGATCACGACAATAAAGTCGGCAAGATTGATTGCCTCCTGCGGGTCGTGCGTGACCAGTACCGACGAAATCGGTTCAGCTGCCTGCAGTTCCAGGAATCGGTCATGGATACTGCTGCGGGTCATCGTGTCGAGGCCCGAGAACGGCTCATCGAGCAGCAGCAGTTCCGGCCGCAGTATCATGGCGCGACACAAGCCTGCCCGCTGTTGCTGGCCGCCTGACAGCTCATGCGGCCAGCGGCCCAGCACGCCCTCCGGCAGCTGCATCAACTCGAGCAGCTCCTTCAGACGCTCTTCACTGGTGGCCGCGTCACGCCCGTCAATCCGCGCCGGCAACAGGATGTTTTCCCGGATGCGAAGGTGTGGGAACAGCGAAACATCCTGGATGGCGTAGCCGATCCGCTTGCGCAGCGGGCGCAATGCCCCGTAATCAATATCAGTGCCAAGAGTGCGCACGATACCTGCGTCCGGACGCAACAATCCGATAACCAGCTGGACAAGCGTCGATTTGCCGCTGCCGCTCTCGCCAAGTACCGCGGTGGTCTTGCGGAGTGGCAGGGCCAGGGACAGGTTATCCAGCGCGACGATATTGCCGCGCTTCAACGAAACACCAACGAATTCGGTGGCGGATGCGCCTGTCCCGGTCGATGTTGGCGTTGACGAACTATCTGATGGTTGAGGCATTGTTCCCGCGTCCGCGCTTGTTCGATTTCCCTTCGATGCCCCGTGGCAAACGCACCGTCGCGCTGCTATTGTTCATCGTGGCAAATAGCCCAGCAGCGACAGCTGTTGACAATCCGGCCCGGCTCGCGCGCTGTTTTCGGCACCGGAATTTGACGATATCGGAATACCATCCCATGAGTGACAAGATCCCGTCTGACGACGAGCTGCGTGCACGGCTCACGGCCGAACAGTATCAGGTTACGCAAAAAAAGGGCACGGAACGCGCCTTCAGCGGCACGTATGTGGACAACAAGGACGACGGTACGTACCGGTGCGTCTGTTGCGGCACGCCACTGTTCAGTTCGGGGCACAAATACGATTCCGGCTCGGGCTGGCCGAGTTTCTGGCTGCCGCTTGCCGGCGACAACGTGCGTACGATCAAGGACATGAGCCATGGCATGGTGCGCGTGGAAGTCGTATGCAATCATTGTGGCGGCCACCTCGGCCATGTTTTTGATGACGGACCGGAGCCAAGCGGCCTTCGGTACTGCATCAACTCGGCGTCGCTCGACTTCGAGCCGTCGTCGGGAACCGGTAACTGACTACTCAAACCAGGGGAATCCATTTTCATGAAACGTATCCAGGCAGGATTTTGTATTGCTTTGCTGTTCGCGTTAGGTGGTTGCGGGCAATCTGATCAGTCATCCACGGAGGACGCCGCGACGGCTGACCCGGCGCCGGCGGCACAGCCAGCGGCGGCGATGGAAATCGTTCCCGGCCTTATGAGCCGCACGTTGCGCGAGGGTGACGGTGAAACAGCGACCGCGGGCCAGACCGCCATCGTTCATTACACAGGTTGGCTGTACGATCCCCAGGCCCCCGACAACCGCGGTGAGAAGTTCGACAGCTCGGTCGACCGTGACCAGCATTTCCGCTTTGTCGTGGGTGCCGGCCAGGTTATCCAGGGCTGGGATCGGGGTGTTGCCGGCATGCGGGTAGGCGAGAAGCGGGAGTTGACGATCGCACCCGAACTGGCCTATGGCGAGCGCGGTGCCGGCACTGTGATACCGGCTGGTGCGACGCTGGTCTTCGAAGTGGAACTCGCGGGTCTCGACGGCGAGTCAGGTGAGCCCGCTTCGCCGCAGTGACACAACTGCGCGAGCGGCTCTGGCCGGGATTATTAATGAAAAGCCCTCCCCGGGGTGCGCCTTCGCCAACCACCGAAACCGAACGTGCATGACTAATCCCGGCTGGAACCGCGGCCGCAGCAGGTCCCGTGCCTGGCTGATCCAGCCAGCAGAGCCGTGCGACTGAACCATGGATGAGCACCAGATTGTCATCGCAATTGTGACGGTGGCCGGATTGGGCGTCGCGTCGCAATGGCTGGCATGGCGCTTCAAGTTGCCGGCCATCGTGTTGCTCGCGGCTACCGGACTGCTCATGGGGCCGGGTCTCGGCCTGCTCAATCCCAGTGAGTCTTTTGGCGATTATCTGCGCCCTGTCGTCAGCCTGTGCGTGGCTATCATTCTGTTTGAAGGCGGGCTAAGCCTGCAATTGTCGGAGTTGAAGAGCGCCGGCTCCGGTGTCAGGCGGCTGGTTTATGTCGGCGGACCGCTGTCGTTGCTCTTTTCGGCATTGTGCGCACATTACATCGGTGGCCTCGGCTGGCCGGTGTCGCTGGTGTTCGGCGCCATCATGGTGGTTACCGGACCGACGGTTATTATTCCGCTGCTGCGGCAAGCGGCACTGAACCGGCGTACCGCGTCTTTCCTGAAGTGGGAAGGCATCGTCAATGATCCCATTGGCGCCTTGCTTGCCGTTCTTGTATTCCAGTTTCTTATCTACCAGGGCAGTGGCAGCGGCTGGCTGGAAGTACTGCAGGGCTTCGGTCTCGCCGTTGGCTGCGGCGTATTGCTGGGCGGTCTCGGCGGCTGGGCGATCGCCCGGGCATTTCGCCAGTCATGGGTCCCGGAATATCTGAAAAGCCCCGTTCTGCTCGGACTGGTACTCGTCATCTATGCGCTGTCCGACATCGTGCAGAAGGAAGCCGGACTGCTGTCGGTAACGATCATGGGCATTGTCGTCGGCAATATGAACCTGCCGGGCATCGGTGACATGAAGCGCTTCAAGGAATACATAACGATCATGTTGGTGTCGGTCGTATTTGTATCGCTGACCGCGGATCTTGACATTTCGTCGCTGGTTGATATCGGATGGCGAGGCGTTGCGCTGGTTGTCGCAATCATGGTGCTCGCCCGGCCCGCTGCGATCATGCTGGCGACGATTGGTGCAAGCATGGAGATCAACGAACGCGTCCTTTTGAGCTGGATAGCACCGCGAGGCATTGTAGCCGCCGCCACCGCCGGCCTGATGGGACCGCGGCTCGTCGATGCCGGCTACGATGCCGGCGCGTTGCTGCCGCTGGTCTTCGCCATCATTTTTGCGACCGTTTTCTGCCACGGCCTGAGCATCAACTGGCTGTCTGATCGCCTGGGCCTGTCGTCGCGCCACCGGGATGGAGTGTTGATCGTCGGCGCCTCACCATGGACCGTCGCCTTTGCCGAAATCCTGCAAGACATGAAGATCAATGTGCTGCTCGCCGACTCTTCCTGGCACAACCTGCGCGATGCGCGACTGGCCGGCATTCCCGTCTTTTACGGCGAGATCTTATCCGAGTTTGCCGAGGAGTCTGTCGAACTCAACCATATTTGCACGGTACTGGCCGCAACCCGAAACGACGCGTACAACGCCCTGGTATGCACGGCGCTCGCGCCTGAGATCGGCCAGCGGAATGTACTGCAACTCCCCTTGGTCGGCGGCGACGATGACGAAGATCCGAAAGCGCTCGCACGACCGCGGCGAGGCGCCGTGGCATTTCACCAGGATGCCGACTACGAATGCCTGTGGCGCAACCTGGTTCGCGGATGGAAATTCGCCAAGACGCGCATTTCGGAAGCTTACAGTTATGAGCAACTCTGTGAGGTACGTGGCGACAGCGGCTTCGAGATACTGATTATGGATCCCGATGGAAAAGCGACTATAGCGGCGGCAGAAACACGCGATGAGCCGGAGCCGGGCAGCACCATCGTCTGGTTTGCACCGGAAAAGCTAGCCAGGGAGTCAGGATAACGCCATGCCGAAACCACCCGTCACCACAGAACTGACACTGGAAGGCCCGGCCGGCGGCCTCGAGGCTTTGCTCGAGTCACCGGCCGATACGGAGCCGCAAGGTAGCGCGCTGATACTGCATCCGCACCCGGAGCAGGGCGGTACGATGCAGAACAAGGTTGTGCATACACTGGCGCGTGCCTTCCAGCATCGTGGCATGCGGTCGTTGCGTTTCAATTTTCGCGGCACGGGTGCCAGCGACGGAGAATTCGATGACGCAGAAGGCGAGTACGACGATGCCGTCGCCGCAATGCACTACCTTGCACAACGCTGGCCAGACAGCCCTCTCTGGATCGCCGGTTTTTCCTTCGGCGCGGCCATCGCGATCCGGGTCGCGGCCGGCCAGGTCGTAAGCGGGCTGGTCAGCGTTGCGCCGGCCGTATCACGCTTTGTCGGCAAACTGGAAAAGCAGCCGACGTGTCCGTGGCTGATTGTCCATGGTGACAAAGATGAGGTTGTGCCGGTGGATGATTCGGTTGCCTGGGTTAACGGGCTGGACCCCGGTCCCGAGCTGCAGGTGTTTTCCGGTGCCGGGCATTTTTTTCATGGGCGGCTGGTTGAGTTGCGGGAGGCAGTCGACCGGTTCGTAGCGGAGCACGCTGACTGAAGTCCCATGCGGGGAAAAAAAACCGGGCAATGCCCGGTTTTTTCGTGGTACGAAGCTTAACGCTTCAGACCATGTCTTTCAGGCCTTTCAGGGCCGCGACCTTGACGGTCTTGGACGCCGGTTTGGCCTTGAACATCATCTCTACTCCGGTAAAGGGGTTGACGCCTTTACGGGCTTTGGTTGCCGGCTTCTTCACGACGCGCATTTTCAGGAGGCCGGGAATGGTGAACAGGCCGGAGCCGTTACGTCCGCCAAGATTTTTCTTGATCTGCGCCGACAGGGAATCAAATACTGCGGCCACGTCTTTCTTGGTCAGGCCGGTGTCATCTGCGATGCTGGCGAAAATTTCAGATTTGGTTGGCGGCTTCTTGGTGTTCGCGCCAGCTTTTTTGCTTGCTGCCATGAAAAAGTAACTCCTAAAAAACAAAAAAATGCGGGCAATCCCCGCGAAAAACCTGCGCGACGATAACACAAGTTTATCTTGTCGTTAAGCAGAAAAGCGGGTTTTACCCGACAAAAACAGGCTCAACGGGTCAATCGGGCAAGCGCCAAGGCTAATTCGTATAAAACTGGCGCTTGAATCGAACCTCGATCGGCTCACTGTCGCCTTCTGGCGTCACCATGATGTCGAAAACCAACGTTTCGCTGTTGGCGACCGGCGTCTCGCCTATGTAGTAAATCGCTTCCTGCTCTTCAATCTTCCGGATATTGACGTTCTTCAGCTGCCCGGTCAGGTTGACAGTCTTTACGCGCACATCTGCCGTGACCGGAGCGCCATCACTTTGACGGATCACCGAAACATTCAGCATGGCCCGGTTCTTGCTGCGAACAATGTTGTACTGCCGCGCGACCTCGGGTGGGAGTTCGTCCGTTGATAGTGCGCTGAAATGAATGGTGTGATTGCCGACGGAAACCGATGAGGCTTCAGCGGGTTGCGCTTGCGGCACCGTTGCGGACTCGCCCGCTCCGCCGCATGCGGCCAAAAGTGTAAAGACAGACAGAGCAATAATTGGTCTTGTCGCTATCATGGCTACCGTTCCCCCGGTGCAGCTCGTTCAGTCACGAGTCGACTATAGCTGATTGCGCGCGTCGGTCCTATGCCCCGCGGCCAAATAGTGATGCCGCGTACCGCGAAAACGCTCATCGCCACTCGCGGCGCGACGCGAGGCCGGCGCGGTTGGCGGGTTGGACCGCGCCGTATTCAAATCGGGAAGGGTTTCAATGTTTGCAGGAAAATCTCGACAGCTTTCAGAGCGATGATGGCGAATATCGGTGAGATGTCGATACCGCCCATCGAAGGAACGATACGCCTGAATGGCCGCAGTACCGGTTCGGCTATGCCAGCGACGAAAGCACTTGCCGGATTGTAGGTTTGTGGTGCCACCCAGCTCAGTATCACCATGATCAGTATTGCAAAGAAGAACAGGTTAAGACTCAGGATGATCAGTTCAAGCAGCGACAGGAAGGCAATGGTCAACGGGCCTGCCGTACGGCCGACCAGCACCAGCAACAGCAGCAAGGTCAGGTACTGCAACACAAACAGCACAACAACGGTGGCCGTATCCAGCCTGCCGACCGCCGGGAGGAAGCGCCTCAACGGGACGATCAGCGGTGACGTAATGCCAAGGATCGTCTGTGACACCGGGTTGCGAAAATCAGCGCGCAGCAATGGCAACCAGAATCGAAGCAGCACAACCAGAAGCACCAGTTGTGCCAGTGTCTTGACAATAAAATAAAGTGCTTGAGTCATCTGCGTACACTGCCTTCTTGTGTCGTAATTTTCATTGCTTTGCGCCGGCTTCCTGAGCCAGCGCAGTCGCGCGGTCGCGCGCGGCCTCAATGGCGTCTGAAAAGATACCACGAATGTTGGCGCCATCGAGGCGCTCGAATGCGGCTGTCGTTGTGCCGCCAGGCGAACGAACCCTGTTGATGAGTGATTCCATCGGTTCCTGTTCCGCCATTGCAAGCGATGCGGCTCCGCGCGCTGTTTGCACCGAAAGAGCGCGCGCCGTATCAGGGTCGATGCCCATCTGCACCGCGGTGGTGATAAGTATGTCAATCAGCAGGTAGAAGTACGCAGGCCCCGTTCCGGATACGGCGGTGACCGCGTCCATCAGGTCTTCATGTTCGAGCCAGACGACATGGCCGACGGCCGACATGATTTTCTCAGCCAGAGACCGGTCTCGCTCCCGCGCACGCTGGTTGGCGTACAGTGCCGACACGCCCTGGTCAATCAGTGCAGGCTGGTTGGGCATGACGCGCACTACGGACAGGTTGCCGCCCAGCCAGGCGTCAATATCATCGATACGCGGCCCGGCTGCTATTGAGATGATCAGTGGTTTGTGTTGCTGCACGGTGCCGGCAAGTTCCGTACAGACATTTTTCAGGATCTGCGGCTTGACCGCGAACAACAGTATCTGCGACCCGGCCGCAACCTTACGGTTGTCGTCCGTGACAAGCGCGCCGAACAATTCCTTTCGCAGCCGCTCCGACTGCGCCGCGACCGGTTCGGCGATGAGGAGGTCAGCGGCGTGCATGCCGCCGCGAAGCAGCCCCCCGGCAATTGCACGCGCCATATTGCCGCCACCGATAAATCCCGTCTTCTCAGTAATCATTTTCCGTCCCTGCCGGCTGCCATGCAGCGAACGCGATCAACCGTCTCGTTCGCCAAACACTAACGTGCCAATGCGCACGATAGTCGCGCCCTCCCGGATTGCAGCAGGATAGTCCGCGCTCATGCCCATCGAAAGCGTATCAAGTTCGAGTCCTTGCTGCTGCAACGATTCCAGAAGTCTGCGCAGTGCGGCAAACGGTTTTCGTTGCGCGTCCATGCCGGATTGCGCCGCCGGGATGCACATCAGACCACGAAGTTTCAGCTTTGGCAGCGCGGCGATCTCACTTGCCATGGCGTCGACATCTTCCGGACGGATTCCGGACTTGCTTTGTTCGTCGTCGATGTTGACCTGGATGCAGACATTCAGGTCGCCTGCATGATGTGGCCGCTGCTGGCTCAGCCGGCGCGCGATCTTGATGCGATCAATCGTATGCACCCAGTCATAGCGTTCGGCAACGAGCCTGGTCTTGTTGCTTTGCAGGTGGCCGATGAAGTGCCAGGTGAGATCGTCGCGCCCGGTGCCGTCGATCTTGTCGACACCCTCCTGGGCGAAGTTTTCACCGAAGTCCCGCTGCCCGGCGGACGCCGCCTCGAGGATGGCTTCAACCGGCTTCCGCTTGCTGACGGCAAGCAGTTTGACGCTC
>CAZLNH010000314.1:0-10751 GCA_964560775.1 uncultured Woeseiaceae bacterium
CTACTAATAGCTCATAACCTCGACCTCGCGGAGCGCGTGCCGCTAGGCATTGGCGATCGCATCCGCTTTCGCGGCATGTACGAGTGGAATGACCTGGGTGGATTGGTGCACTGGACGCATGCCGACCCGCTGGGCGTTGAGGATGGCGGTTACATTCTGTACCGGCAGCGGACGTATCGGTGATGGGCCCGCCGCGACGTCGTTGCGAGCCCGAAGGGCGTGGCAATCTCGCACCGGTTGGCTGAGGGATTATCCGTGCGAGATCGCCACGGCGCGTTGCGCCTCGCGACGACGGGCATGCCAAAACATAAAAAAAGCCCCGGACAGTGTCAGGGGCTCTCGATAGTCGAGGTTGAACGGAACGCCGTCAGGCTGCTTCCGCCTCCATCGCCGTCCGCAGCTTCTTGATGGCGTTGCCTTCAATCTGCCGGATGCGCTCGGCGGAGACGCCGTACTTGTCGGCCAGCTCGTGCAATGTCTGCTTCTTGTCAGCGAGCCAGCGCGTCTCGAGGATATCCCGGCTGCGCTCATCGAGCGTATCGAGCGCCTCACCCATGCGGGTCGTCGCGTCGCCGTGCCAGTCGCTGTTTTCCACCAGCGAAGCAGGATCGGAATCCGGGCTCGGCAGGTACGCGGCTGGTGTGTACTGGTGATCGTCGTCGGCATCGGGCGCCGGGTCGAAAATGGCGTCATGCGCACTCAGGCGCCGTTCCATTTCCGTAACTTCACTGGCCGTGACGCCAAGGTCCTCGGCAACTGCCGCGGTTTCGTCATGCGACAGCCATGCGAGGCTCTTCTTCGCCTTCCGCAGATTGAAAAACAGTTTGCGCTGCGCCTTGGTCGTCGCAACTTTCACGATGCGCCAGTTCTTAAGCACGAACTCATGGATCTCGGCCCGAATCCAGTGCACGGCAAATGATACGAGGCGCACGCCGTAATCCGGGTCAAAGCGCTTGACGGCCTTCATCAGGCCGACATTGCCTTCCTGGATCAGGTCCGCGAGCGGCAATCCGTAGCCGGTGTAACCCTTTGCAATGTGCACGACAAAGCGCAGGTGCGCGAGAACGAGTTCTCGGGCAGCGGCCAGGTCTTCCTCGTCGTGATAGCGGCGGGACAGGGCCTGCTCATGCTCCTTGCTCAGGACCGGTATGGCGCCGACCGCCTGGATATAGGCGTCCAGACTGCCGACCGGGCCGGCCAGGAAGGTTTCCGGATTGCGTACTGCAACAGCGGTTGTCATGGGTGCGTATTACCTCCGTTTCAGGACAAGCGATCTTAGCACTCTGCCCCTTTGAGTGCTAATGAGGCGCCAAAGTTCCATGGCAAATCCGTCAAAAAGGCATTCAAAATCATATATTTAGAGTAATAATTGCGTGCTGCGGCGCCGCCTGCGATCGGCGCATTGCGCTTCATGTTAGCTCGACCGCTCGTCTCCAGTCGTCAAGTTGCCCGCGAATTCGCCGCGCAGTCTCATTGAGCGTCGCGGCATCGACTTGCACGCGCTCCCGCCGTGCTGCGTCATCGGACGGATCATGCAGTGTGCCGGGTTCCCGGCCGGCGCCCGGGAACGTCGCGAGCTGCGGCGGCCCGATACCCCAGTCGCTGCCGGGCTGCCGCGGCACGACATGGTAATGGTAATGCGGCACTTCCTGGCCGGAGTACACGCCGTTGTTCTGGAACGTCAGGATACCGAGCGGCCGGAACACAGCGAGCTGTGCGTCAGCAACACGTTGGGCGGCCGTCAGCACGGCGGCGCATTCGTCGGCAGACAGGTCAAGCAACGTCGCAACGTGCCGGCGCGTGATCACGCAGCACTGGCCGGTTTCGAATTGCCAGGGATTCAGGACGGTGATTGTGTATTCAGCGTCCTCGACCACTACCCAGCGCGGATTACGCCCCGCCATGCCTTCACAGAAATCACAAGTGACTGTCGTCGGCAATTCGATCACTGGTGATGCTGTACCCGGAGTTAATTGGCTGGATTCAGCCATCGTCCACGCCTCGCTCACGCGCCCTGATGGCGCAAGAATATAGCAATAAATTACAGATGGTTGCCTTGGTCCGAACCCATTCGAGGAATAAAACGCAGGGCCCGGCCGTCCTCCCGGTACAAGCAACCAAATGGAGGACGACATCATGGCTTGTTACAGCAGAAAAGAACGTTTCCCGCAGTACCTTATGCAGACCTTGGGTGCTCTTGTACTCGGTCTGTCACTGAGTGCACCGACCCTGGCGGCCGACGTCGGAGTCGGCATGCAGGCCGAAGCCCGCGGTTCAGCTGATGCAACCGCGACCGACGACGGCAAAACGGCGTCGCGCGGTGAGGTAAACGGCAATGCACGCACCGATGCCAACGCCGAGGCGCGTACCGGCGACTCGAATGCCAGCGCCGACGCTTCGATGTCGGGTGGTGCTTCGAGTTCGGCACGTCAGGAAAACGGCGGGTCATCCGGGGACGACAGCGAAGCATCGGACAACGACGAATCGGGTTCACAGGCAAACGGTGCTCTTCAGGGCGCGGGCAGCCTGACCGGAAACGCAGTGTCCGGTTTCGAGCAGGCGGGCGATTCTGCGAACGCGCAGGCGAGCTCGGGCCTCGAGACGGCGATAGACGCCGCTGCAGAAGGTGCGGCCAAGGCCGGTGAAACGGCGGATGGCATCTCGCTGCCGGAAACGGAGACGGACGGTGAAGCCGCCGCCGATGCTTCGGCAAGCGGTGCTGCAGCGGCAGCTGCCGGTGCTGAAACGGCAGAGGACGTCAATGCCACTGCCGAATCGGCCATCGAAGGCGAAATTGCAGGTTCCGTAAATGCCGCGATCGCCGACGACGTCCGCAACACGGTCCAGCAGGACCTCGCGGACGACATCACGAACGCCTTGCCGATCAACCAGTAAGGCCCGTGACCGAGCGAGCCGGCGGGGCAACCCGCCGGCTCCTTTTCAAGGAGGACTCTCCCATGAAACTGACAATGAATAACACGCTGCTGGCACTGATGCTGGCTATATACGCAATGAGTGCAATACCGGCAGCTGCTGCCGGCGAGTCAAAACCCGCGTTCGGCTTCGATGCCGGCGTCGGCTACGAGTACGACAGCAACGTCAATATTGCCCAGCTCGATACCAACACCGGCGAAGCGGATTCCGCGCTGATCTACGAACTGGGTCTGGATGGCGACATCCCCATCACTGACAAGCTGACGCTGAATATCGGTTACGGATACACGAAAACGGCCTACCAGGACTTTTCCGAGTTCGACCTGAGGCTGCACCAGGGTTCGGCGCAACTCGGGTATCGCATCGGTCGCTTCGACACGGCAGTCGCGCTGCGGCACTTCGTGGTGCTGCTCGACAACGATCGGTTCATGAACATTCGCCAGGTATCGCCCAGCGTGTCCCGCCTGTTCGGCGAGGCTTTTTACCTGCGCGCCGCATACACCAATGCGGAGAAGACGTACGAGGAAAATGTCGAACGCGATGCGGTTAACGATGCGATCGGAGCGGACGCCTACTTCCTGCTGGATGGCATGAAGCAATACGTTGCGATCGGCATCGAAACCGCACGCGAAGATGCGCTCGACGCCGAATTCGATTACGACGGCATGCGCTGGAAAGCCACGTACGGTCATCAAGTTCAGTGGCTGTCCCGGGAGCTCGATTTCAAGGCTCGCGTCCAGGTGGAGAACCGGGATTACGCCAATGTCACCGAGTCCATCGCCGCACCGCGCCGCGATGAGCGGTTCCGTGCGAGCGTGAGTGCCGGCCTGCCTCTGTCCGAGACATTCAGACTCAAGGGCGAGGCAGCGTACGCCGACAACGCCTCGAATCTCGACAGTGCGGCGTACGACGAGACGGTGTTCTCCGTCAATCTCACGGCGGCGTTCTGACCGGGAATTACGGGGACAGTTGACTGAATCGCATCCACGGTACACTAGCCAGTGACACAGGTTAACTGTCCCCGTATCTCGACCGCAGCCAGGTTAGCTGGTATTCCCCATCGCCACCCGGATTGATTCGCCACTGACGCCGCTCGATTCCTCGGATGCCAGGAAGGCGATCATTTCCGCCACCTCTTCCGGCGAGGCGACGCTGCCGCGCTGGTAGCCGGCGCCGCGTTCTTCCCAGACCTGCTCGCGGCTGACGCCGCGCCGCACTGCTTCGGCTTGAGCCGAACGTTCCGCCATCTCGGTCCGCACCCAGCCGGGTAGCACGGCATTCGCGGTGATGCCGTGGGCGCCGCCGTCCGTGGCCGCGGAACGCATGAGACCCAGCAGCCCGGCCTTGGAACTGTTGTAGGCACAGCCCGCATGCTCGGCCACCAGCGCCGAAGTAGAACTGGTGTACACAATGCGGCCATAGCCTCGTTCCACCATGCTCTTCATGACGATGCGCGTCAGGTAAAACGGCCCGTCGAGATTGATGCGCATCGTGTCCCGCCAGGAGTTCGGCGTCGTTTCCCACAGCACCTTCTCATGCGCCGACCCCAGGCCGTGATTGCAGACGAGAATGTCGATGTGCCCAAGTTGCCGGGTCGCTGCATCGACGGCTTTCTCGCAACCTTCCTGCGTACCGAGGTCCGCGGCCACGTACGGGATGCCCGCAGTGGCCAGCTCCGCCTCGCTGCGGGCGACACCCATGACTTTAGCGCCTCTCGACACCAGGATCCGGGCGGCTGCCAGTCCGATGCCCCGGCCCGCACCGGTGACCAGCGCTACTTTTCCGTCGACGCCGGCCATCATGGGCGACCTGGCAATTCCCGGATCACGTGCATGTCGCGCCCGGGTGTAGCGTTCGAGATAAAAGCCACAATGGCCTTAATTGTTTAATAATGTGTCCCCACGCCCGGAGATGGGCGGATTTTCGAGGCAGTGTAGGCGTAAACGATATCGGGGTAAAACCCGTGGTGGTGCAACTCGGCGGTTTTGCGGTGGTCGATAGACTGTCAACCCGGCGATTTTCATGACCGAACTCGACCTCATCCTCCGCGCCATCGTCGTCTGGCAGCTTTTGCTGCTGGCCGCGCTCGTGGTTGCTGTGCGGCGCGATCACACCGGGCTCACGGGTGCCGCGTGCTGCCTGGCGGTGGTCGCCTTTGTTCTAACGTCTGCCGGGTCATCGTGGCTCGGGCTTTGGGTCTACCCGCTGACGGCGCTCTGCGTGTCGAAAGCTGTCCTCTTCTGGTTGTTCGCCCGCGGACTCTTTGCCGACAGTTTTCAGGTGCGCCGGGCGGACTTCGCGCTGCTCTCGCTGGTCGCCGGCTACGGCTTGTGGCAGCAACTGGTGTTCGTCGAGCGTGCGCGTGCAGGTATCGCGACGCTCCCTGAGCAACTGGCCAGCTTCGGCTACTCGATGCTTGTGCTCGCCTTTGTCCTGCTGGCGCTGTTCGAAGCCTGGAACGGACTGGCCACCGATCTCGTCGAGCGGCGTCGCCGCGGCCGCCTGCTGTTCGTGTCTGTCGTCTCGGCTTATCTTGCCTCTGCGGTCCTCGTACAAAGCTACAACCTTGTGCTCGAGGCCCGGACGCCGCCATTGTGGACCGCGGCCAATTTTGCGGCGGTCGCAGTGCTCGCCGCCTTCGCAGCGTTCTCTCTCGTCCGCCCGCGGACGTCGAACTGGCTCAGCCCCGTGCCGCAAAAGGCCCGGGGCCTCGACGCGGCGGACACCAACCTGCTTAAGAAACTTGAGCGCGCGCTGGAGTCTGATCGGGTTTATCGCGAAGACGGGCTGACCATCGGCCGCCTGGCCGGACGCCTGGGCGCCGGCGAGCGGGACCTGCGCCGGGTCATCAACCGCGGCCTCGGCTTTCGCAACTTCAACGATTTCCTGCACGCCTATCGCATCCGCGAAGTGTGCGATCGGCTGCGGCGGTCGGACGAGGCACGGCGGCCGGTCCTGTCGCTCGCGCTCGACGCGGGCTACCGGTCGATCGGACCGTTCAATCGGGCCTTCAAGGCACGCATGGGTATGACCCCGACGAGTTTCCGACACGCAGCAATGAAAGGCGGACAGTCGGCGGGCTGAGCGAAATCGGACATCAAGTGGTCGGTCCGGATCCCTCTGTTCGTTGGTCGGGATCCGTGCCAATATGCGACGCAAAATCAGTGCCCGAGCAGGCCATATGCGTGCAAAGCGAGTCCGGCGCATTCCGCGACTGGAGTTGTGTGTACTAGTCTTGCTGGCATCATGCGGCGGTGGCGGATCGGATTCGCCGCCATCCATTGAACCGCCATCCACCCCTCCCCCGATCCAGGAGCCTTCCCCGCCCACGATTACGTACACCGGTAGTCGACAGGTGACCGTTGCTACGCAATCGAACGTGGCCCAACTCGTTTCCCGTGCATTCTCACTGCGTAGCCTTGTGCAAGACATGGAGCCGATCTGGGTCGATGTGCCACAGGGACCTGTCGACAGCCAGCAAACGCAATCCGGTGATTTTGGTGGCGAGGTTGATTTACGCGCCGAGATCGATGCTACCGGGCGAGGCTATGTCGAAGCTCATTTCCGGGACTTGTCGAACAGTCCCGGCGAATTGATCAACGGTCGTTACGTGCAGCGGTTTCGGCCGGAGTCGGGCCAGCCAGGGAATTTCGACTATTCGTTGGCCGGACCCGGCACCATTGAATTCGACAATCTCGCGCTTACCCAGGGTTCGCTGACCGTGAATTTTCTCGGCATCGTCAGAATTACCGGGGTCGATTCGGACACAGTCGATATCAATCTCATGGTGTCCGACAACCTCAGTGGAGAAATGGTCTATTTCGAAAACTGCACGATGCGGTTTTCCGAGGTGACGGTCGGTAACAGTACACGTCCTGCCGTCGACATTGCCGGAGCAGTTTATGAACAGGGGCAGGGTGGCATTTCGTTTTCATCGCTGGGACCGATTCCGGACCTCGGATACAACGAATTGGCCGGGCACCTGGTTGGCGGAGCCGGCGGGGGCATTGAGCTGGCAACCGGCGGCCCGGTAACGCACGTCCGGCCGATATCATTCGCTTTTGTCTCGATCATCATGGACATGGACGGCGACGGCGCGCCGGAGATGGCGAAACGGTATAGCTGGCCGGCGCTGGCGGGCGACCCCGTCGTCGAATCGTCGGTCATGCAAGGTCCGATCGCGAATGCAGGCAATGCACGTGCGCCGGCGCCCGATAGACCCACGCATGTCCACGGGCTATTCAGCCACGACGATGACGGAGACTGGCTGACGTTTCAGTGGCAGTTGCTCGCCAGACCACCCCTGAGCATTGTGTCAGTCGACGACGTTTCTTCCCGGCCGCATTTCGAGTTCACTCCGGACATTCCCGGGGATTACGTGCTCGGCCTGCGGGTTTCTGACGGCGTTGCGGCAAGCGAGACCTCGGTGGTTGTTCGCAATGCACCGTCGGACTCCCACGATGCTGACGACGAGCCAGTCGGCGGTCTCGAGGTCGGCCAGCCAGTGGGGGTATCGTCGCCCATACTGATAGACGGAAGTTCGGCGATGAACTGGCCGTACGACGGGTCGCCGGCGTTCTGGTCCAGAAGCGGATTCGGGATCTCCAGTTTCGATGCAACCGGCGATCCTGCATCAACCTGGTTCACGGTCGCGAAAGAGGGTCTGAATCAAATCCGCTTCAGGCACAATTCACAGTTCGCCGGCGCATCCGCGTCCGCGGCGAGCGTCTCGCTGGCCGTAGGGCCGCCAATATTCGAAACCGCAATCGAACTCGCCGGGGACGCAAACGCATTCGATGTTCACAGTCTCGACTTCGACGGCGATGGTGACCAGGACCTTGCGCTGCGCGTCGGGCGTGACGGTGAAGAACGAATTCTGATCCTCGTCGCGACTCCGGAAGGTCTTGTGTACGGCCCGGACGTGCCGGCGGGCAACGGCGAGATCGCGCACGGTGACGTGAACGGCGACGGCCTCGCGGACTTACTCAGTGCCGCGGACGACGGACCGCTGCTTTTCAAGCAATCGTCGGATCATTCGCTGCAGGCGCCGCAATCGATGGAGTATCCGATCTCAGACTGTGACGTGATCCAGAGAGCCGCCGATATTGGACTCGAGGACGTCAACGGCGATGGCAGGCCAGACATCATCGCAGTGCACCCGTGCAATGCAATAGTCAGCTGGGAGCAACAGGCAAACGGTAGCTTCGGCGCACCGTCATTGCTCGAATTCCCGGACCACCACGTTTCAGGTGCGGCATTTGGCGACCTGAACGGTGACGGCAAAACGGACGTACTTGCGACGCTGGACGCGAAATCTACCGATCATCAAAGCGGCGTTTCGATACTCGTGTCGCAGCCGAATGGGCCCCTGGCCGAAGCGCACTTTGTCGAGAGAACAGGTATCGGTGGAATGGGCGGTACTGTGGGTGATGTCGATAACGACGGTCGGGAGGATGCCGTCGTCGTCAACGTCTATGAGATTCTGCTGTTTCGACAGCAAGCTGACGGGTCGCTGGTCGCGTCCGTTATCCATTCCGAGCCGGATGGCGCGGGATTCCAGCCCGCTGTTTCGCTGGTCGACATGGACGGGGACGGCAACAAGGATCTGTACTTTTGCAGCACCTCTCCGTCGAAATACCTGTTATCGCAACAAACTGGCGGGTCGTTCAAGAGCGTGCCAGGACCGGGATGCTTCCATAATACTTTGGAGCAACCGCAGCTTGCCGCGTCGTTCGACATGAACAACGATGGCAGAGTTGACCTCGTCACCGCTACCGAGGACGCGCGTGGCGCGGTGGACGAACGGGCACTGGTCAACGTTTA
Organism: uncultured Woeseiaceae bacterium; assembly: GCA_964560775.1. Taxonomy (GTDB): domain Bacteria; phylum Pseudomonadota; class Gammaproteobacteria; order Steroidobacterales; family Woeseiaceae; genus Woeseia. Next base: position 8,758 of record CAZLNH010000314.1, read on the forward strand.
TCTCCACGGTGTCTACACCTATCCGGTTCCTGTGACGGACTAGCCCGGCACCGGCAGGCCGATTCCGGAATCGGCCAGCATTCGCGTGTGATCGGCCAGACTCAGCACGTGTTTCGCGCGACGCTTCTGCTTTTCGGCGAGGAGTTCGGGCATGAGAGCAACGCTCGTTATATTGTTTACGCTGGCCGCCGCCACCGCAGCGGCGGAATCCACCTTGAGCGGCGATCTGCCGCGTGCCGCGGACGCACCGCTCGAAGTCATCGATGGGCTCGACAGCCATTATGGCGTACTCGAGACGCGCGATGGTACGAGGCTCCGCACTGTACTCACGAGGCCGGCAGAGAGTCGCGGCCGCCTGCCGGCAATTCTGTTCGTGCAGTGGCTGTCCTGCGCCAGCATTGAGCTGCCAGCATCGAAGGACGACGGGTGGAGCCAGATGTTGCGGCGAGTCGCTCGCGATTCCGCCGCGGTCATGATGCGTACCGAGAAGGCCGGCGTTGGTGACAGCGAAGGCGGGCCCTGCGCGGAGCTCGACTATGAGACCGAGCTCAACCATCATCGGGATGCACTTGCGGCACTGCGCCGGTCAGAGCATGTCGACCCGGAGCGGATCGTCGTCTTCGGCGCCAGCATGGGCGGCAACATGGCGCCGCTGGTGGCCGAAGGGCAGGACGTCGCCGGCATTATGATCTGGGGCGGCGGTGCGCACACGTGGTTCGAGCGCACGCTCGCCTTCGAACGGCGCGCCAAGGAATTTAACGGCATACCTGCGGCGGAGCTCGACCGTTACATAAAGAAGCTCGCGCTGTTTCTCAGTGGTTATCTACTGGACGCTCGGACACCGGATGCCATCGTCGAGCGCGACCCGGACCTTGCGGGCGTCTGGACGCAGATCGTCGGCACCGGTGACGGCACGCACTACGGCCGCCCGCTCGCCTTCCACCAGCAGGCGCAGGCACAGAACTGGCCGGCGGCCTGGGCCGCGGTGCAGGCGCCCGTGCTCTCGCTCTATGGCGCGTACGACTGGTTCGAGTCCGCGGATGCTCACCGGCTCGTAGCCGACATCGTCAACCGGCAGCACCCCGGGCAGGGCCGGTTCGTCGTGATCCCTGGCACGGATCATCATTTCATGCGGTACCCGGACCGCATGGCGGCATTTCGCGAGGAAGGCGGCACAGTGAATGCCGATGCCGCTGCGGAAGAGATGCTGCGATGGTTGCGCGACGTTATAAAATGATCGTGCCGCAGCTGTCAGCTCGGCAAGTGCGGCGTTGGCGTCAGAAATAGCCCGCCCTGCATTGCTATTGCGGCGCGTGCGGGATGCGTGCCATCGCGCGGATTTCCTCGGCGGTTGCCTCGCTGCCAAGGATCGCCGCCGTGGCGGCCTCGAGGACTTCGTCGCGACCGGCACGAATGCCGGCGATCGTCGGCAGTACTTCGATATCCGGCACGATCCCGATCTTCTGCGTCCGCGACTTGTCGGGGTAGAAGACGCCGATGCCGCTAATTGTTGTACGGTGTCCGCCGGGGAGCATGATGCCGGATACATTCCCGTCGGCACCGGCCGTCTGGCTGCCGACGACGATGGCGCCCGGCGCGGCACGGAACGCCATCGCGGTGTACTCGGACTGGCTCATCGAATACTCGTCGACAAGAACGATAATTTTTCCGTCGTAGCGCGGCTCGGCTGGCTCCAGCTCGAGCGGATCGTCGCGCCAGGCAAACGTCCCGGGATTCGCGAAGTCCGCGTTCGTAAAACGAGCGAACGGTGTCGCTTCGCTCACAAGATGCCGGCCCAGCGCGAACACCATGAACGCCGACGGGTAGTTGCGAATGTCGATGACCAGGCCGCGATGGCCGATGGCCGACTCGACATACCCCTCCGCTACACTGCTCTCGACTGCGGACAGCTTCAGGTAGGCAACATCCTCGCTCAATGACTGAAAGGCGTCTCCATCTCGATCGTGAGCCCAACGCAAGTCGAACGGCGGCTC
>CAZLNH010000315.1:0-2463 GCA_964560775.1 uncultured Woeseiaceae bacterium
GGCACGGTGAAACAAAGTTCGTAGTCGTCCCCGCCGCCGAGCGCGAATGACACTGCACGTTCCCGGCCGTAATGGCGCAGCAGCTCGGACGATAACGGCAGTGCCTGGAAGTCGATGGCGGCACCCTTGCCGGACGCGTGCAGCACGTGACCGAGGTCCGCCAGCAAGCCGTCAGACACGTCGATGGCTGCATTGGCAATCGTTGCCAGCCCTTGCCCCAGCGCTACACGCGGCACCGGGCGGCGGAAACGCGCCACCAGTTCCCTGTTATCTGCTTTGGCCGCGTCCATCAGTATTTCGAGGCCGCCGGCTGCATCGCCCAGCGTGCCGCTGACAAAAACCAGGTCGCCGGCGCGGGCCCCGCCGCGCGCCAGCCAGGCGTTCGGATCGACGTGTCCGGACAGTTGCACGGTGATCACCGTTTGCGCACCGCGTGTCGTGTCGCCGCCGACCAGCGAAACGCCGTGCTCGTCGGCGGCCTCGTACAAGCCGGCCGCAAATCCCTGCAACCAGTCCGGGTCTGCTGACGGTAGCGTAAGACCAAGCAGCATCCAGGCCGGCACAGCGCCCATGGCGGCGATATCGGAAAGATTGACGGCAACCGCCCGGTAGCCGATATCGCGCGGCGCGAGATCCACCGGATAGTGCACGCCGTCGACCAGCGTATCGAGCACGCTTACCAGCGAGCGGCCTGCCGGAACATCGACAATGGCGCCGTCGTCGCCAATCCCGAGACGCACGTCGTCCCGCGACGAGCGGCGCGCAAAGTACCGTGCAATCAGTTCGAATTCGTCCACTGTGCCCGCTGCCGAGGCATCAACGCCGTTCGTCGGGACGCAGGTCCGGCGCCGCGCGGTCGAGCAGTGCGTTGACAAATTTATGGCTGTCGAGTGAACCGAAGCGCTTCGCGAGGTTAACGGCTTCGTTTATGACGACGCGGTATGGCACATCGGGCCGGGATTCGAGCTCGAAAACGCCGAGCAACAGTATGCCGCTCTCGACCGGGTCCAGCTGATCAAAAGGACGGTCGGAATAACCAGTGACCGTCGCGGCGAGTGCATCGAAACGCTCGCACACTGCCTTTATTGCATCGTCGAAATACGCTTGTTCGCACCGGGCATACTCCGGGCGCTCGCGGAACTGGCGCAGCAACTCGTCGGGGTCGTGGCCTGCGATCTGCTTCTGGTACAACGCCTGCACCGCCAGCTCGCGAGCCCGCCCGCGACGGCCCGGTCCGGCCGTTTTCTTCATGCGCCGGCTCTCGTCGTGCGATAACGGATCAGGTCGGCGATCGTGCCAATCTTCAAGCCGTTTTCGCGCGCGAATATCTCAAGATCCGGCCGGCGGGCCATGCTGCCGTCGTCGTTCAGGATTTCAACGATCGTTGCCGCGGGCTCGAAACCCGCGAGCCGTGCCAGGTCACAGCCGGCCTCGGTGTGGCCGGGCCGTGTCAGTACGCCGCCTGGCTGCGCCATGACCGGGAATACATGACCCGGTTGCCGCAGGTCGCCAGGGCTCGCATCCGGTGCGAGCGCCGCTTGTATCGTTCGTGCGCGGTCATGCACCGAACTGCCGGTCGTGATACCGGTTGCCGCATCGATGGACACCGTGAAGCCTGTCGTCCGTTGCGGATCCGAACCCGGGACCATCAGAGCCACGCCAAGCTGCGCGCATCGTTCGGGCGTCAGTGTCAGGCACAGCATCCCGCGGCAGTGATGCGCCATGTAATTGATGTGTTCCGCCGTGACCCGCTCCGCCGCCATCAACAGGTCGCCTTCGTTCTCGCGGTGCTCATCATCAACCATGATGACCATCCTGCCATCGCGTACATCGGCGATGATGTCCTCGATCGGCGAAAAGAAGGAGTTGACTGCGCCGGGATGCATTCTGGGATTACTTGCCATCGGGTCCTGCCACGGGAAATACCCGGGCAGTGGCGCCCGGGGGCGTGATTGTGCCGGAGAACCGCGGAGATTTCCTTATTTCCGGTCCGGCAGGTCGGGCAACAGCGACATTTGCTCACGGCTCGCGCTGGCATCGGAGATTTCCTGCAGGCGCTTGATCTCGTCCTGGAATTCCGTGACGTCCTGAAAGCTGCGGTAAACGGATGCAAAGCGCACGTACGCGACCTCGTCGAGCTCCCTGAGCTCCTCCATGACCATCTCACCGATCAGCCGCGACGGTACTTCCCGCTCGCCCATCGTCCGCAGCTTGTGCACCAGCCTGCCCACCGCCTGCTCGAACTCATCGGCCGGCACCGGCCGTTTCTCGAGCGCGCGGTGCATGCTGCTGCGCATCTTCTCCTCATCGAACGGTTCGCGCCGGCTGTCCGACTTGATCAGGCGCGGCATGACCAGCTCAGCCGTCTCGAACGTCGTGAAACGCTCATTGCAATCGAGGCACTGCCGCCGACGCCGCACCTGCCGGCCATCACCCGCCAATCGCGAATCAATGACCTTGGTT
>CAZLNH010000316.1:0-18456 GCA_964560775.1 uncultured Woeseiaceae bacterium
ATATATGGGCAAATACTTTGTGAAATTGTAGCGGGCCGTGTAGTACTCAACTTCGCTGCCCGGGACTGCCATGCCGATGAAAAATTGGTGCCGGCTGCCGCGGTCCGCGAACAGGCTGCGGTTCCTGCTGTCGTAGGTCCAACCGGTCAGCAACTCCAGCGTATCGAAGCGGGTACCGAAAAAATTCAGGCCGCCGCCGGCATTCTCAAAAAACGTCTCGCCGTTGTTCAGTACCCAGTCCTGCGCTTGTTGCGTACTGCCGCTGGACGACAGGAGCTCCGCGCGCTGGTAGGTCAGGCCGAAGTTAACAGTCTGGTACTCGGTAATCGGATACCCATAGTCGATCGACGCGCCCATGCTGGTTGTCGAGAAATCGGACGAACCCGACGTAAACTGCGTGATATCGCGATAGTTGACGCTGACCGTCCGGCGCACGCCGTTCATCGTCCGGTACGGATCCGTGTGCGACAGGCTGTATAGTTTTGAGAAGCGGCCTGAATTGAGCTGTAGTGCGACACGTTCACCCGACCCCATGAAATTCGTATGCACGACGCTGCCGTTAAGGATCAATCGCTGCGATTCGGAGTAGCCGACGCCGCCGCTGAACTGCCCGGGCATCCGGTAGTCGAGATCAAAATCGACATCGACGAGGTCCGGGCTGCCAGGCACCGGGGTGTTTTCGACCTCAACGGTTTCTATATAAGGCAAGCGTTGCAGCCGCACCTTCGAACGATCAATAAGGCGGTTGGACAGATACGCGCCCTCCGCCTGGCGCATTTCCCGCCGCAGCACCTCGTCGTCTACCTGATCAATATTGTTAAAATTGATGCGGCGGACATATACGCGGCTTTTCGGGTCGACAAAAAATGTAACCGCGACTTCCTTGGTGTCATGATTGAGTTCGGGCACCGGCTCGATCTCTGCATTCGCATAACCTTCCTCGCCCAGCCGGAACGACATCAGCTCACTGGATTGCGTCAGCAGCCGCAAATTGAAGATCGATCCCGGTTGCGCGAGCACAAATCCACGCAGCTGCGGCTCCGGAACAACCATCTCGCCGACGAGTTTGATATCGGAGATGGTGTATCGCTCACCTTCATGAATGTTGATTGTGACGTAGATGTCCTTGCGATTCGGCGAAATTGCTACCTGCGTGGATTCAACGCGAAAATCCGCGAAGCCCCGATCCATGTAGTACGAGCGCAAGGTCTCCAGGTCACCGCTTAAGGATTCCTTCGCGTAGCGGTCATCCTGGCGTATCCACGACAGCCAGTTGGCCGTGTCCAGTGCAAATCCTTCACGTATCTCATCATCATCGAAATTATGATTGCCGACGATATTGACCTGGCGTATGCGCGCGCGGTCACCTTCCTTGACATTGATCTTGACGCGCACGGTATTGTTGGGGCGTTCGATAACTTCCGAATCGATAGACACGGCATACTTGCCGCGGTCGTAATACTGTTCCCTGAGGAACAGCTGCACATTATCCAGCACCGAGCGATCGAACGTGCGGCCACGGGCCAGGCCGACACCGCGTAATGAGTCCATTAAATCTTCGGTCTTGATGTCCTTGTTGCCCTCGATCGTAAAGTCCTCAATCGACGGGCGCTCGCGCACGGCAATGACCAGCACGTTGTCGTCGCGCCGCATCTCGATATCGTCAAACAGCGCCTGATCGTACAGCGCACGCAGCGCTTCCTGAATTCGCTGCTGATTCACCGTATCGCCGACGTTGATCGGCAAGTAGTTGAATACGGTACCTTCCGAAATGCGCTGCAGTCCCTCGACGCGCATATCGGCCACTACAAATTCGTCCTGCGCGGCCGCAACGGGCGGCAATGCGGCGAGTAGCAGCAATACGGCAAGCAAGTTTTTCAGGCGAAGCAATTTCATAAACCGTGTGACTCTCTGCGTGATGCTCGATCAGTTCAGGATACGCGCAATATCATTGTAAAAGGCAAAACTCATCAGCAGCAGCAATGCGAATATCCCGACCTGCTGCCCCATAATCTGCGAGCGCTCCGACATCGGGCTGCCTTTCAGCCACTCAACGGTCTGGTAGACGATCTGTCCGCCGTCAAGTATCGGAATCGGCAACAGGTTCAGGACACCGAGACTGATACTGACCAGCGCCAGGAACCTAAGGAACTGGTTGATGCCCGCCGATGCTGATTCGCCCGCATACTGCGCAATATTGATGGGTCCGCTGATATTCCGGATCGACACATCCCCGGTCACCATGCGGCCCAGCATTCGTACTGTGAAGGCCGTCGATGCCCACGTTTGCTCCAGCGCCTCCGGCACGGCACCCAACGGACCGTACTTGCGCTCGTACCAGTAGTCGCCGGCGTTATTGCTGATCCGGATGCCGAGCATACCTACACGCTGCCCGTCCCGTTGCGCACTGCCAAGCATTGCCTCGGCGGACCAGGTCCTGTCGTCCCGCCGGTAGTCCACCGTCACGGCTTTGTCCGGGCGCGTAGCGACGATCTCCAGCAAATCGCCGAACGTCCGCACGGGCTCACCGTCGATGGCCGTAATGCGATCGCCCGGCCCCAGGCCAGCCTTGGCGGCCGCGCCGTCTGGCTCGACTGATTCAATGACCGCCGGGGGCTGCCAGGGCACAAAGCCCAGTCCGTCAAAGAGCTTGCCGGGCTCGGTCAGGTGCGATACGTCGTCACCGACCTCAATTGCCGTCGTGCGCTGCCAGCCATCCTCGCCCTCGAGCACCAGCTCAACGCGGCCATCGCTGACCAGGTTGTCGAGCATTGATACGAGAACGGCTTCCCAGTCAGCCCCGTCGCGGTCACCCGCCTTGATAATGCGGTCGCCGTATTCGAGGCCCGCCTCCGCGGCATACGAGCCGGCCTCGACCGATCCCACGGCCGGCTTGACCGTTGGCACACCGTTAACAAAAAGCACCCAGTACGCGAGCACGGCAAACAGGAAATTGAAAAACGGACCGGCCATCAGCACGGCAATGCGCGCCGGCACCGGCCGGTGATTGAACGCCCGTCCCTGGTCGGCCTCCTCGACCGTACCTTCACGATCGTCGAGAAACTTGACGTAACCCCCTAACGGAATTGCAGAAATGCAGTATTCCGTCCGGTCCTTGCCAGCAACGCGCATCCACAGAGGCTTGCCGAAGCCGATCGAAAACCGCAGCACCTTCATGCCGCACAGGCGCCCGACCAGGTAATGGCCGAATTCGTGGATGGCGACCAGGACGCTGATAGCGACAATGAACGCGCCCACACTGGTGATGATCGGGATCATCGGCGTTGCCGCTCCTTTGGGGTCCGTGTCCGGCCGTGCTGAAGGCAGCACAGCGCCGTTCTTGTGGGACTGCCGGTTCCGGGCGCAGTTCCCGCCAAGACTGGCACGTATGCAATGAACCCATGCTGAATGGAGCGTCCTGTCCCGCCAATAGATCGCAAAATGCGCGGCGGCATTTCGCGCCTGGCGGCGTTCCGCCTCCTCGCCATTTGCCGAATGCGTCTCGTCGGCGCGCCTTGCCGGCCACAAAAATCCGCACGCGACTTGTGCGATATATTGGCGGGACAGGACACCCGATTCAGCATGGGTTCATCGGGTCCGTGGCAGTCTTGGCGGGAACTGCGACCGGAACCGTTAGTCCCACAAGAACGGCGTTGTGCTGCCTTCAGCACGGCCGGACACGGACCCCTAAGGAGCGGCAACGCCGATGATCCCGATCATCACCAGTGTGGGCGCGTTCATTGTCGCTATCAGCGTCCTGGTCGCCATCCACGAATTCGGCCACTACCTGGTCGGGCGCCTGTGCGGCATGAAAGTGCTGCGGTTTTCGATCGGTTTCGGCAAGCCTGTCTGGCTGCGGGTGGCTGGTAAGGACCGGACTGAATATTGTATTTCTGCAATTCCATTAGGCGGTTACGTCAAGTTTCTCGATGATCGTGAAGGTCCGGTCGCGGCGGCTGACGAGGGACGGGCGTTCAATCACCGGCCGGTGCCGGCGCGCATTGCCGTGCTGCTGGCCGGGCCGTTTTTCAATTTCCTGTTTGCCGTGCTGGCGTACTGGGTGCTCTTTGTCAGCGGCGTGCCGACGGTCAAGCCGGCTGTGGGCGCGGTCGAAGCCGGGTCGTATGCCGCCGAGGCGGGGCTCGAATACGGCGACCGCATTATCAAGGCGGGTGACCGTGACGGCGCGGACTGGGAAGCCGTTCTCGTCTCAATGCTCGACAACCTGGTCAGCAACGGCCGCGTCGAACTTGTGCTCGAAGGCGAGGACGGCTGGCAGCGCACGACGGCAATCGAGGTCGGTGACGACGTGTCGCACCTGACCGAGCCGGGCAAGTTGTTTGACGGCCTGGGCTTTGTGCCCTGGCAACCGCCGGCGGTCATCGAATCGGTCGAGCCCGGCGGTGCGGCAGCGGAGGCTGGCCTGGCGCCAGGCGATCGCATCACGGCCATCGACGGCGAACCCGTGCGGACTTTCGGCGACTTGCTGGATATCGTCGCTACACGCCCGGACAAAGCCGTCACCATGGACTACCGGAGGGACGGCAGGACTTACTCCGCCGAGGCAAAGCTTGGCAGTGCGGAACGGGACGGGCAGCGCGTTGGCATGCTCGGCATCCGGATCAGCAACAACGCCGGCGACTACTGGTACGAGCGCAAGTACGGTCCGGTGGGCGCCGTGTCAGAGGCGCTGGAGCAGACGTGGGCATCGACGGCCTTTACAGTCCGCATGCTGGGCCGCATGGTGACCGGCGATGTGTCCATCCGGAATATAAGTGGACCCATCAATATCGCGCAGTACGCGGGCGAATCAGCATCGGCGGGTATCAATCAGTTCCTGCGTTTCCTGGCGCTGGTCAGTATCAGCCTGGGCGTCCTGAACCTGTTGCCCATCCCGGTACTTGACGGCGGACAGATCGTCTACCAGACCGTCGAGTGGCTGAAGGGCAGCCCGATGTCGGAGCGCTCGCAGATAATGGGGCAGCAGGTCGGGATATTCGCATTGCTGCTGCTGATGAGTTTTGCCTTTTACAATGACATTGCGCGTATCCTGAACTGATCGAGCTTCACGCAGAGAGTCACCCGGTTTATGAAATTGCTTACACTGAAAAACTTGCTTCCCGTACTGCTGCTGCTCGCCGCATTGCCGCCCGTTGCAATCGCTCAGGACGAATTTGTGGTCGCTGATATGCGTGTCGAGGGACTACAGCGCATTTCGGAAGGTACCGTATTCAACTACTTGCCGATCAATGTCGGTGATACGGTGAATCAGCAGCGAATTCAGGAAGCGCTGCGCGCACTTTACGACCAGGCGCTGTTTGACGACATCGAGATTCGGCGTGACGGCGATGTACTGGTAATTGCCGTCCGTGAACGTCCGTCGATAGAGGACTTTACGATCGAGGGCAACAAGGACATCAAGACCGAGGATTTGATGGACTCATTGCGCGGTGTCGGCCTGGCGCGTGGCCGCACGTTCGATCGCTCAGTGCTGGATAATGTGCAGCTGTTCCTGAGGGAACAATACTACGACCGGGGCAAGTATGCCGTTTCTATCGATTCGGAAGTCATTGAACGCCCCAACAATACCGTACGCGTCAAAATCAATGTCAAGGAAGGCGATCGCGCGCGCATACGCCAGGTCAATATCGTCGGCAATCAAAATTTTGATGATGAGGAAATTCGCGAAGGATTTGAACTGGACACGGCCAACTGGCTGTCGTGGATACGCCAGGATGACCGCTACGCAAAGGAATCCCTGAGCGGTGACCTGGAGACCTTGCGCTCCTACTACATGGATCGGGGCTTCGCTGATTTTCGCGTCGAATCGACGCAGGTAGCGATTTCGCCGAATCGCAAGGATATCTACGTCACGATCAATATTCATGAAGGCGAGCGATACACCATCTCCGATATCAAACTCGTCGGTGAGATGGTTGTTCCGGAGCAGCAGATGCGTGCATTTGTACTCGCACAACCGGGATCGATCTTCAATCTGCGGCTCCTGACACAATCCAGTGAGCTGATGTCATTCCGGCTGGGCGAAGAAGGTTATGCCAACGCAGAGATCGAGCCGGTGCCCGAACTCGATCACGGGACCAAGGAAGTCGCGGTTACGTTCTATGTCGACCCGAAAAGCCGCGTTTACGTCCGCCGCATCAATTTCAACAACATTGACCAGGTAGACGATGAGGTACTGCGGCGGGAGATGCGCCAGGCGGAGGGCGCGTATCTGTCCAACCGCCTCATCGATCGTTCGAAGGTGCGCCTGCAGCGCTTGCCTTATATAGAAACCGTCGAGGTCGAAAACACGCCGGTGCCTGGCAGCCCGGACCTCGTCGATGTCGACTTTGATCTCGCCTACCGGATGCCCGGGCAGTTCAGCGGCGGCGTCGGCTACTCCGAATCGCAGCGATTGATCCTGAACGGCAGCGTCGTGCATACCAATTTCATGGGTTCGGGTGAACGTGTTGCGCTGCAGCTGAATTCAGGCCGCTTCTCAAAGCTCTACAGCCTGTCGCACACGGATCCGTACAGGACGATGAACGGTGTGCGACGGACGGTCAGCGTCAACTACCGCGATATCACGCAGTTCACATCCGGTTCGTCCGATTTCTCGACGACCAGCATGGGCGCGTCCGTCGACTACGGGTACCCGATCACTGAGTACCAGACGATTAACTTCGGCCTGACCTACCAGCGGGCGGAGCTGTTGTCGTCCAGCGGCAGTACACAGCAGGCACAGGACTGGGTGCTGAACAACGGCGATACGTTTTTCGAGGAAGCCGGCGGCGGCAGGAACTTTTTCGGTACCCGCTTCGACACGCTGGAGTTGCTGACCGGCTGGACCTACGACAGCAGGAACCGCAGCCTGTTCGCGGACCGCGGCAGCCGCCACCAGTTCTTCATCGGCATGGCAGTGCCGGGCAGCCAGGTCGAGTACTACACGGCACGCTACAATTTCACGAAGTATTTTCCCATTTATGGCCGCTGGACACTGCGCCTCAATTCCGAGCTTGCATTCGGTGAGGGACTGAATGAAACGACCGCGCTGCCGCCTTTCAAGCACTTTTACGGCGGCGGGCCCGAATCGATACGCGGGTACCGGGAATCCTACATGGGGCCGCGCGACAGCTTCGGGAACCCGTATGGCGGCAATGTTTTGGTTGCCAACCAGGTTGAGCTTATAATTCCGCTGCCGGACAAGTGGTCCAACCAGGCGCGCGCGAGTATTTTTTACGATGTCGGTAATGTGTTCAATACCGGTGAAGTTGCGTTTACCGACCGGCTGGGCAGCCCGCAAACCTACGAGCCGGAGTTTGATGAATTGAAGACATCGGTCGGTGTCGCGGTGCAGTGGCTCGCGCCGCTCGGTTTTTTCCGGTTCAGTTACGCTTACCCGTTGAACAACACGCCTCGCAACGACAGGTATTTCGGTGACGAGATTGAACGGTTTCAGTTTTCGATTGGCCAGGCGTTCTAGTGTTCGCCGGACGCGAGCAGGATATTGCCGGCAGAGCAATGAACGATGCCGGGTGTGACGAATTTTTTTGAATGATTGAGGAATGGATTTGTATATGAATTTTTTGAAGCAGCATTTCAGTAAGTCGCTCATCGGCATGATGCTGGTGGTTGTGTTTGCATTGCCGGTCGCGGCGCAGGAGCTGAAGGTCGGAGTTGTCAATGTGCCCCTGCTGATGGATCGTGCACCGCAGACCAAAGCTGCAATGGATGCCCTGGAAGAAGAGTTTGCGCCACGGCAGCGTGAAATTCTGGCGAAGCAGAAGGAATACCAGGATTTAAGCGAAAAGGTGCAGCGTGACGTTGCCGTCATGGGCGAGGCCGAACGCCGCAATGCCGAGCGGGACCTGCGCGATTTGCAACGCGAAGTGCAGCGGTTGCAGACGGAATTTCGTGAGGACCTGAATCTTCGCCGCAACGAAGAGCTGGGCAACCTGCAGCGTGCATTGCTCAAGGAAGTGCAGGACTACGCGCAAACGGCGGGATTCGATCTCATTGTCGGTGACGGTGTGCTGTACGCAAGCAACGCCATCAATGTCACGGAACTGGTGCTGCGCGCCGTCGAAGCCAACTACCAGGCTGCCAACTGATAGCGGTCCATGCCGGTTAGCCTCGGAGAACTGGCGACCCGCTACGGCTGCGAGCTCAAGGGCGACCCGGCCACGGCCATCGACAGAGTGGCGACGCTCGGCAATGCAGGTGCCGGATGCATCAGTTTCTTTGCGAATCCGTCCTACCGGGATGCGTTAAGGCAGACCGCGGCGGCAGCCGTTATTCTTAAAAGCGCTGACGCAGCCGACTGCCCGGTGGCAGTGCTGCTGAGTGATGAGCCCTACCTGACCTACGCGCGAATCGCAGCGACATTGCATCCGCCGGCGCCGCTGGCCCCCGGCATCCATTCAACGGCGGTCGTTGCGACGACCGCTCATATTGGCAATGGTGCGGAGGTCGCTGCGAATGCCGTTATCGGTGAAAACTGTACGGTGGGCGACCGCGTCTATATTGGTCCCGGGTGCGTGCTGGGTGACGGCGTCAACATTGCAGCCGAATCCCGTCTCCTTGCCAATGTCACAGTGATGCATGGGGTCCGGCTAGGTGCCCGGTGCCTTGTGCATCCCGGCACCGTCATCGGCTCCGACGGATTCGGTAATGCAAGAAGCCCGGACGGCTGGGTCAAGGTGCCGCAGACGGGCAGTGTCATTATTGGCGATGACGTCGAGATCGGTGCCAATTCGACTATCGACCGTGGCGCCATTGACGACACGATCATCGAAAATGGCGTACGTCTCGATAACCTCGTGCAGATAGCCCACAATGTCCGCATAGGCGAGCACACGGCAGTTGCGTCAATGTCCGGTATCTCCGGTAGTACGACAATCGGCAAGCGATGTATGCTGGCCGGGCAGTCCGGCATCGTCGGTCATATTTCGATCTGTGACGATGTGGTCATCGGCGGTGCCACAATGGTGACGAAGAACATAACGGAGCCTGGTTTCTACGCGGCGAGTTTCCCGGCCGAGAAGGATCGGGATTGGAAACGGCAGGTCGCACGATTCCGCCGCCTTGGGGAACTGGTAAAGCGCGTCGGCAAGCTGGAAAAGGACAGGCAGAATAAATGACAGGTGACGCAGTGCTGCTTGATGCCAACGGCATAATGAAGCTTTTGCCGCATCGTTATCCATTCCTGCTTATCGACAGAATTGTCGAGTGCCGGCCAGGAGAATCGATTACGGCGCTGAAAAATGTGACGATGAACGAGCCGTTTTTCCAGGGGCACTTTCCTGGCAACCCGGTGATGCCGGGTGTCCTGATCATCGAGGCCATGGCTCAGGCGGGCGGCGTGCTTTCTCATCTCACCGACAAGGGTTTGACGCCACAGCCGCTTTACTACCTCGCCGGCGTTGACGACGCGCGATTCCGGCGCACAGTCAGTGCCGGGGACCAGCTCCATATAGTTGTAAGTACCGAGCGTGTGCGCCGGGGTATGTGGCGCTATGCCTGCACGGCGACGGTGGATGGCAAGACAGCGGTGTCAGCGCGCATCCTTTGCGCGCCCGGCACGTAACGCGCCCCGATGCCTTCGCACGATTCCGTTCATCCGACCGCGATCATTGCGGATACGGCGGTAATTGCCGCCGACGCGACGATAGGGCCGTATGCAGTGATCGGCGACAATGTAGAGGTTGGCGCAGGAACGATTATCGACAGTCATGTCGTCGTCAGCGGTCCAACCCGCATTGGCAGCAACAATCACATTTACCAGTTTTCGTCGATCGGGGATGATCCGCAGGACAAGAAATACGCGGGCGAACCCACGCGGCTGGAAATCGGTGATGGCAACACAATTCGTGAGTTCTGCACGATCAGCCGGGGGACGGCGCAGGACGCTGGTGTCACGACGATCGGCGACGACAACTGGATCATGGCGTATGTGCACATTGCACACGACTGCCAGATTGGCAGCCACGCGATCTTTGCCAACAATGCAACTCTCGCCGGCCACGTGCATGTCGGTGACTGGGTCATCTTCGGTGGCTTCGCCGGAGCGCACCAGTTTTGCCGAATCGGCACGCATGCGTTTCTCGGCATGTACACCGGGACGGGCCGTGATATCCCCGCGTACACGATGGTCTCCGGTCAGCCGGCTGAGCCGCGCGGTATCAATAGTGAAGGACTCAAACGGCGTGGCTATACGGACGTGCAGATCCGCAATATCAAGAATGCCTACCGCATTATTTATCGAAAAGGCCTGCGGCTGGCCGACGCCATTGATGAGCTTGACACGCTCGTGGGCGAGCAGCCCGAACTCGGTCTGCTCGTCGAGTCGCTCAGGCAGTCGGAACGCGGCATCGTGCGCTGACTGGCAGCGATTCGAATGCGCATTGGTCTGGTAGCGGGCGAGGCATCCGGGGATATGCTGGGTGCCGGGCTCGTCACAGCGTTGCAGGCCGCACAGCCTGGCGTGCAATGCGAGGGGGTCGCGGGACCTCGGATGGAACAGGCGGGATGCGAAGTCTGGGAGCCGTCGGATTCGCTGGCGGTAATGGGCCTGGTCGAGCCGCTGCGGGAAATTCCGCGCCTGCTGCGTTTGCGCCGCGAGTTGGTCCGGCGCTGGCTTGATGCGCCGCCCGATGTCTTCGTTGGTATTGATGCGCCGGATTTCAACCTTGGGCTGGAACGCAAACTGAAGTCGCGCGGCATCCCGACAGTGCACTACGTCAGCCCTTCGGTCTGGGCGTGGCGGCAACGGCGCGTGCACAAGATAGCCCGCTCGGCCGACCAGGTGCTGTGCCTGCTGCCGTTCGAAAAAGCGTTCTACGATGCTCACCAGGTACCGGCCGTGTTTGTCGGTCATCCATTGGCGGACAAGGTGCCGGTCAATACCGACCGCATTGCAATGCGACAGTCGCTCGGCATCAGCGCGGCACGCGTCGTTACCGTGATGCCGGGTAGCCGCCGTTCCGAGCTTGCACGACTCGGCCCGCCGTTTATTGGTGCCTGTGCCGCACTTGCCGCGCGCTACGGCGACATTGCCTTTGTCACGCCGCTGGCGAGCAGTGCAACGCGTGCATTATTCGAGCAGCAGCTGGCTGAGGCCGGGATGACGGACCGGTTCATGCTGCTGGACGGGCGTTCCGAGGCGGCGATTATTGCCGGCGATGCGGTGTTGCTGGCCTCGGGTACCGCGGCGCTCGAAGCGGCACTCTTATGCCGCGCCATGGTCGCGGCGTACCGCCTGGCGCCCTTGACCTATGCGCTTGCGCGCCTGCTGCGCCTGGTAAAGGTGCGCCATTTCACGCTGCCGAACCAGCTGACCAACGAACCGCTCGTCCCCGAGTTCCTGCAGGGCGAGGTAGTGGCGGCAGCGCTGTCGGGCACTGTGGCGTCGCTGCTCGATGATCATGACCGGCGACTCGCAATCGAACATGCGTTTGCATCGCTGCGGGATCAGCTGGCGCGCGGCTCCAACGAACAGGCGGCGGCCGCAGTCATCGCACTGGCCGAGCGCGCCCGCGCCCGTCCATGACGATGCAAGACTACTGTGAGAGGGAATATTGCAATACCGTTGCCGGGATCGACGAAGCGGGCCGCGGACCGCTGGCCGGCCCGGTTGTCGCGGCCGCGGTTGTGCTGCATCCGGCGCAGGTACCGGCCGGACTTGCCGATTCCAAGGCGCTGGATGCGAGGCGGCGCGAGGCGCTGGCGGACGAGATTCGTGGCACAGCGCTGGCCTGGTCGTATGCATGGGCTGACCGGGCCGAGATCGATACACTGAATATCCTGAATGCAACGCTGCTCGCGATGCGGCGCGCGATACTCGGGCTCAGGCTCTGGCCCCTCCAGGTCCTCGTCGATGGCAACCGCCTGCCAGACCTCTATTTCGGCGCGCGGCGCCTTGACGGCGTCGCGGTCGTCGGCGGGGATGCGCGCATTGCGTCAATCAGTGCAGCATCGATCATTGCCAAGGTCGAACGCGACCGGATGATGAGGTCTATTGACAGCCTTTATCCACAATACGGCTTTGCGCAACATAAAGGCTACGGGACGCGTGAACACCGCCAGAACCTCGATCGTCACGGCCCTTGCCCGGAACATCGGCGCAGTTTCAGGCCCTTGTGCCGATAAATTGACCGGCGGACGCATCGCGCCACACTCCCTCGCAACGGCCTGATAAAATCTTTGGCCGTCCGGAGCAGTGTCCATCCACAAAACGACAATGACCACACCGTTCGTACATCTGCACCTGCACACCGAGTACTCCATTGTCGATGGCACGGTGCGCATTCCCGCCCTGATGGAGCAGTGTGCTGCGCATGGCATGCCGGCGGTCGCGCTGACCGACCAGAGCAATCTGTTCGGACTCGTGAAGTTCTACCGCAAGGCACTCGAACTCGGCATCAAACCGCTGGTTGGTGTGGACCTGAGAGTGCAATCCGACGATGAGCCGGGGCGCAGCACGTCGCTTGTGTTGCTGTGCCAGAACCAGGCGGGATACCGCAACCTGACACGGCTGGTAACGCGTACCTATCTCGAGGGACAGTATCGCGGCATGCCGATGGCCCGTCGCGACTGGATGGATGCAGACAGCTGCAGGGGCCTGATTGCCTTGTCCGGCGGATTGCACGGCGATGTCGGTCGCGCGCTGGGGCACGGCCACGGTGATGAGGCGCGCTCCTTGCTTGACGGCTGGCTCGATGTCTTCGGCGACCGCTACTACCTCGAGCTGACGCGCACCGGGCGGACGGGCGAGGAGGCCTGTCTGCAGGCGACGTTGCAGCTTGCCAGCCAGGGCGGCGTGCCAGTGGTTGCGAGCAACGATGTCCGCTTTCTGCACCGCGTTGATTTCAATGCGCACGAGGCACGGGTCTGCATTCATGAGGGTCGAGGTCTCGCGGATGCCGACAGGCCTCGTCCGTACAGCAATGAGCAGTACCTGCGAGATGGCGCAGAGATGGCGGCACTGTTCGATGACCTGCCCGAAGCCATAGCCAACAGCCTGGAGATCGCGCGACGCTGCAACCTGCACCTTCGTCTCGGTGAGTCCTTTCTGCCGGCGTTTCCTGTGCCGGACGGGCAAACGACTGCCGGTTTTCTGCGCGCCGAATCAGAACAGGGTCTTGCGCAATACCTGAAGCGCGCGCTTCAACGCGACGGCGTCACCGGGCCGCGCCAGGAGGCAGTCAGCGAGCCCTACCGGCGGCGCCTTGCGGACGAGCTCAAGGTTATCTGCGACATGGGGTTTCCCGGCTATTTCCTGATCGTCGCGGACTTTATTCGCTGGGCGAAAGAGCACGAAATTCCGGTGGGCCCGGGCCGCGGCTCCGGAGCGGGTTCGCTGGTCGCTTTTGTGCTCGGTATCACGGACCTCGACCCGCTCGAGCATGACCTGCTGTTCGAGCGCTTCCTGAATCCCGAGCGCGTCTCCATGCCCGATTTCGACATCGATTTCTGCATGGAAGGCCGCGACCGGGTCATCGACTATGTTGCCGAGCGTTATGGCCGCGATCGCGTATCGCAGATCATCACCTACGGCACGATGGCAGCGAAAGCGGTCGTGCGGGATACCGGGCGGGTACTTGGCCATCCGTACGGGTTCGTCGATCGAATCGCCAAGCAAATTCCCTTCGAACTGGGCATGACGCTCGATAAAGCGCTCAAGCAGGAAGAAGAACTGGCGACAATGTATCGCGACGACGAGGAAGTGCGCGCCCTCATCGATCTCGCCCGGTCGCTGGAAGGCCTTGTGCGCAACGCAGGCAAACATGCCGGCGGCGTCGTCATTGCGCCTGACAAACTGACGGACTTCACACCGCTATATTGTGAAGAAGGCGGCGTCAACGTCGTCACGCAGCTCGACAAGGACGATGTCGAAGCAGCCGGCCTCGTCAAGTTTGACTTTCTCGGCTTGAAGACGTTGACAATCATTGACTGGGCCGTACGCATTATCAATGAGCGGCATCCGGAAGCGCCTGTCAAAATCACTGACATTCCAATGCAGGATGTGCCGAGTTTCGACTTGCTGAAAGCGTGCAAGACGACGGCCGTATTCCAGCTCGAGTCCCGCGGCATGCGCGACCTGATCAAGCGGCTGCAGCCGGACCACTTTGATGATCTCGTCGCGCTCGTCGCGTTGTTTCGCCCGGGCCCGCTGCAGTCCGGCATGGTCGATGACTTCATCGCCCGCAAACACGATGTCAACAAGGCCGAGATCGACTACCTGCACCCGGACCTGAAACCGGTACTGGAGCCGACCTACGGCGTCATCCTGTACCAGGAACAGGTCATGCAGATCGCGCAGGTGCTGGCCGGTTACACGCTGGGCGGCGCTGACCTGCTGCGTCGCGCGATGGGCAAGAAAAAGCCCGAAGAGATGGCACAGCAACGCGAAATCTTCATGTCCGGTGCGACGGAGCGAGGTGTTGCGCGCGCCACTGCGACACGCATATTCGACCTGATGGAGAAATTTGCCGGTTACGGCTTCAACAAGTCACATTCCGCTGCCTACGCGCTCCTGTCCTACCAGACCGCATGGCTGAAGGCACATCACCCCGCCGCGTTTATTGCCGCCGTGATGAGCGCCGACATCGACAACACCGACCGCCTCGTCATGATCAAGGACGACTGCCGGCTGATGCGCATCGTATTGCTGGCGCCGTCGGTCAATCGCTCCGCGTATCAGTTCAGCGTCGCTCACGATGGCGGCATACTTTACGGCCTGGGTGCCATCAAAGGTGTCGGACGCAGTGCCGTCGAAGCCATTGTCGATGAGCGTGACCGCAACGGCCCCTTCGACAGCCTGGCATCATTTTGCCGGCGCATCGATCTCGAACGCGTCAATCGTCGCGCGCTCGAGGCGATGGTCAAGGCCGGTGCCATGGATGAGTTCGCAATCTCGCGGCGCGGCCTCGTCGATCAACTGCCTGGCGCTCTGAAAAGCGCGGACCAGGCGGCGCGCGCTGCCGCTGCCGGGCAGAACGACATGTTCGGCCTGCAGGAGGCAGCGCCGGTGGAGGAACCGGTTACAGAGGACGTTGCGCTGCGGGAATGGAGCGAAAGTGAGTTGCTTGCGAATGAAAAGGAGGCACTCGGCCTTTACCTGACCGGACACCCGTTTGATGCGGTACGCGGCGACGCGGCGTGTTTCGTCGATGGCAAACTGGGTGATATCAGCTCCGAACCGGCGCCACAGGGCAACGGTGGTGAGCGCAGTTACGCTCAGCCACGTCGCGAGGTGACGGTCGCCGGACTCGTCATGGACATACGCAAGCGGGGCAATCGTGTGACGGTAACGCTGGATGACGACACCGGCCGTCTCGAGGTCAGCCTGTTCAGCGAGGCATTCCAGGAATACCGTCACCTGCTCGGCAAGGACGAGATCATCGTTGTTACCGGCGCTCTGCGTTACGACGATTTCATGGCTGCATGGCAGGTCAATGCAAAGATGATCCGGCATATCGACCGCGTCATCGAGCAGCGGGCAAAGAGCATGGTCCTGACGCTGTGCCCGAACGGCCAGGGGCACGAACTGCTGGCCCGCCTGCACGACGTGCTGCTGCCATACCGCGAAGGGAGTTGCGATATTTCGGTCCAGTACACCGGCAGCGATGCGACGGCCAGGCTCAACCTGGGACCGGAATGGAGCGTGCGCCCGAGCCGCGAACTGCGCGACAAGCTGGCGGATTTGCTGGGAAGGAACAGTGTGCGGCTGCTGTACGCACCGGGCCAGGAAATGATGTAGAGTCCGGAGGCTCCGAGCCTGGATTATTCATGAACGGGTTCGTGAGGTGGTAAGCGGAGGCGCACCCCGGGGAGGGCTTTTCAGGGACGCTGTGAATACGTCCCTGTACGCTCTGTGCCGGACGTCCCTGTCCGGCACAGCCCTGAAAAGCCCTCCCAGGGGCACACCTCCGCCCCTGCCTCTGTGCCGTTCATGAATAATCAGGCAAGGTGCCGGCGTTTCGCTGGCGGATTATTGAAGACAGACTGGGTCGACTTACTGTATGGATCTCAAATTCCTGGATTTCGAACAGCCGATTGCCGAGCTCGAGGCGAAGATCGATGAGCTGCGATTCGTTGGTGATGATTCCGAAATCAACATCAGCGAGGAGGTCGCGCGGCTGACGGCCAAGAGCGAGACGCTGACGAAGAGCATCTTCTCGAAACTGACGTCGTGGCAGGTCGCACAGCTCGCTCGCCACCCGATGCGTCCCTACACGGCGGACTACCTCGCGCAGATCGCGCCCGATTTCCAGGAACTGCATGGCGACCGCATGTACGCTGATGATCCGGCGATCATAGGCGGCATCGGACGGCTCGACGGCCGTTCCGTCATGTTCATCGGTCACCAGAAAGGCCGCGATACGAAGGAACGTGTGCGGCGCAATTACGGCATGCCGAAACCCGAGGGCTATCGCAAGGCCCAGCGACTGATGCGCCTCGCCGAGAAATTCCGGCTACCGGTCGTTACCTTCATCGATACGCCGGGCGCTTATCCCGGCATGGGCGCGGAAGAGCGCGGCCAGAGCGAAGCTATAGCGCGCAGCCTCTACCTGATGGCCGGATTGCGGACGCCAATCATCAGCATCGTCATTGGCGAAGGAGGGTCCGGCGGCGCGCTCGCTATTGGCGTCGGTGATCGCCTGCTGATGTTGCAGTACAGTATCTATGCTGTAATTTCACCTGAGGGTTGTGCATCTATCCTGTGGAAGAGCGCCGCCAAGGCCGAAGAAGCGGCCGAGGCGATGCGGATTACCGCGCAGAACCTGAATGAATTCGAACTGGTCGATGAAGTGCTCAAAGAACCACTTGGCGCCGCGCATCGCAAGCCGGCCGACATGGCGGACGTCATTCGCAACGCCATCCTGAAGCATCTCGGCGATCTCGACGGCATGGACAAGGACGCCCTGGTCGCCGAACGGCGGCGGAGAATCGCAGGCTTTGGCCGCTACAAGGACGCCTGAACGCACCCGACGGTGTCCGGCCAGCCGGAACGGGCACTAACCGAATCGCCATGCACGTGACTGCCGACAACCTGACCGAGCGCCTCGAGGTGCTGGCGGCGCTGCATGCGCCACCCCGGCGCTACGTTGTGGCGTGGAGTGGTGGCCGCGATTCGTCTGTGCTGCTGCACGCTCTGTTGACCTCATCCCGCACGAGCGCCACGCCGCTTGTGGCCGTGCACGTCAATCACCAGCTGCAGGCGGCCGCAGACGATTGGCAGGCGCATTGCGAACGTGAGGCAAAGTCCCTTGGCGTCACGTTTCAGGCACTGCAGGCATCGGTGCCTGACAACTCGCCCGGCGGCACCGAAGCGGCGGCGCGCCATCTTCGCTACAAAGCCCTGTCCCGGCTCCTCGCGCCCGGTGACTGGCTGCTCTCGGCACACCACCGCAATGACCAGGCCGAGACGCTGCTGTTGAACGTCATGCGGGGCAGCGGGATCGCGGGTCTTGCGGGTATCGGTGAATTCCAGCCGTTGGCGGAGGGCCACCTCGTGCGCCCGATGCGGGATGTGCCCGCCGCACTGATCGCGGCCTACGCCGCGCAGTATGAGCTCAGCTGGGTACAGGACCCGTCCAATGACGACACCGCGTTCGATCGTAATTTCGTGCGCCACGAGGTGCTGCCGCTATTCGAATCACGCTGGCCGGCTGCAATTTCAAGTCTTGCCAGAAGCACAGTACTTGCCGGCGAGGCCGAAAGCTTGCTTGCAGAACTCGCCGCGATCGACCTCGCGCAAGCCGGTGATCCGGCCTGCATGGATGCCGGCGTGCTGATGTCGCTCAGCGAGCCCCGGCAACGAAACCTGCTGCGTCATGCAATACGTGAACTCGGGCTGCCGCTACCACCGGCCCGCAAGCTCGAACGCATCGTGACCGAACTGCTGCCCGCGCGCGCTGATGCCAGGCCGCTGGTGCAGTGGCAGGGCGGTGAAGCCCGCCGTTACCGGTCGCGCCTTTATCTCCGGACTCCACTCCCCGCCGCAATCGATGCGCCCGATTATCGTCTCGCCGCGGGCACGACTCTTGCGCTCGGCGATGGACTCGGCGAGCTGCAGCTTGTGCCCGGCGTCGGAGGTATCGCACCGGCGCTGGCTGCAAGCGGCCTTGCCGTTCGATTTCGCGCCGGCGGTGAAACGCTGCGCCCGGCCGGGCGAGACCATACCCATGCATTAAAGAAGCTGCTGCAGGAAGCGGCAATCGTACCGTGGATGCGGAGCCGCCTGCCGCTGTTCTACGCAGGCGACGACCTCGTCGCAGTTGCCGACCTGTGGATTGCCGAGGCCCATTACGATCCGGCGGGCCACGCCATTCAGTGGAACGGGAAACCGCCGCTGCATTAGTGCTCAGGCCGTCGGCTTTGCATTTGGCAACGGACCGCGGCCGCCGCACCGGTAGCCCCTGCCGGGGGTTGCTTGGAGGAATGGCTCCCTTC
>CAZLNH010000317.1:0-4894 GCA_964560775.1 uncultured Woeseiaceae bacterium
ATCACTGCCATCGATGCTGAAACGGTCGCTGCCGTCGATGCTCTGCGCATCACTGCCATCGATGCTGAAACGGTCGCTGCCGTCGATGCTCTGCGCATCACTGCCGTCGATGCTGAAACGGTCGCTGCCGTCTATGCTCAACGCATCACTGCCATCAATACTGGAAACAGGCGATGATGAGTGTGTAGCGGCACTCACACCTGCACTGAATCCCCCAATTAGAAGCGCTGTAGCAAATGCATATGCTACGTCGCCAACCCTCTTTCTTTCGCTCATTTTTCGATATCTCCAACAATTCGAAAATTTGTCCATCTTCCTACCACTACCGACCGATACACTTATCCTGTGTAGTTAACGGCAGCACCTTTTAAACCCGATCAACGTATCTTCGTTTTTCGCCAAACTTCCGCTCTAGCGGTTTTCTCTAATTAATCCTTCATCTATTAATAGTTCCTTGAAGGATCGCTCGTCATTCACTTGTCCAAGATAGTGGTAAATACCAAGTCCGGTTCGGACTACAGCATCACCCTTGTCTGGGTCCGGTTTAGGCAAATTAGTCAACCAATTGTCAATCTCTTCCAATAGGGCCTGGCAGCGTTCTCTCAAATACGAGTCAAATTTCGGAACATCCTGAAGTCGAATTCCATCGTCGGCTACCGCTTGACGCTCAAAGCGACCACTCCCTGGCGCTGACTTCGTCATATTGAAGTCGATAGTGTTGACAAAATTTCGTATCACGCCCCCTGCTCGTTCGAAGTTATGGACCCCTTGCGCTTCAGGTATGTAGTCCCTCCTTAATACTCTGAACCACCCGCCATCTGTTTCTGTGACAGCGCCAACCCGAATCAACTCGTCCAAGATTGATCGCGGCGACATGTCGCCGCTGTGGCGCCTAACCAAGACTGAAAATGTTAGTTCGTTACTGTTTGCTGATTCGTATTGCAGCTCCAGCGGCATGCCATAGGGCCCGGTAAAATCTGGGTCTGTATGCCAACCGACTAGCACGCGGCCTAATCGGTTGTAACTAGTTTTAAGTTCGTAACGTTCTTTTACAGCCTCATCAATAACTCGCTTTACTTCTTTCCGTGTAAGGCCGGTCATTACCGCAATTCGCGTACGCGTTGCTTTTCTTCCTGTTACTTTGAAATCTTTAACTGCAACCTCTACGTAAACCGCTTTAGCAACCTCAGCGAATTCAGCAAACGAAATACCTTGCCGCAGCAAAATTCGAACAAGCGGCCCCATCAGTACTCGAAATGCCGCGAGCAGAGTTTGTTTTACAGAATCTGACATATTTAGACATAATAACCATAGTCGGGAATTTATTCCCGAACTATGTCACAGTCAACTTTAAGTTTGTTACGGAAGGAGCTTGGAGGGTCGAATTCGCGCTCTCGACTACAATTGAAGCGCGGCCAAAGTCCAAGAGTTAGAGGAATTGCGCCGTATGAATCAATCCGACGCAACCAGACAGGACTTGGTGAACAGGATTATTGCTTATAAATCAATAGATTATGGATTCTAGCTGAGAAACCTTCCGATGAAGCAGATTATATGTTTCTCATGTGATTATTTTTGTTATTTTTTACCCATATATAGGACTAATGGGCGATCCGAAATGCGCAATCCGACTTAGTCAGTCGAAACGCGCACTCGATCTGCGCCGCCGGGACGCTTAGGTGGTATACGGGGCCGGAACTTTATTAAAGAAACGTGGCTTTTTATGTCCGGAGAATCATCGCAAGGGTGCAGAAGAATTTGCGTCAGCTAACTGAATACTTTCCAACCCTTACTCCTCTCCTCCTCGAAGTAAAATACACCCACACCTATCGCCTTCGCCGACGAGGATTCGTTGTCATTTTCGTCGTAAAGTGTCTCGTAGGCAGCAAACAAATCGTCAATTGATTCCGTAAACTCGATGAGTCGATCACTACTGATTCGCTTAATACGTCTAACGTCGTCACTTCTTACACATTTGGTTACAGCATATCGCTGTACCCAAAGGTCACCTTCATTGTCGAGATCCGTATTGTGCGCCATCGTCAGTGCCGCGGGATAAAGAATGCCAGCCAAGCCTGTAATTAGCTTTTCATGGACATTTAATCCTGACACAGCGCGTTTTCGGGCAACAAGCAGACCCTTACTATCTTCATCGACGGCCTTTATCCGCTTCAATTCAGTACGCATTGCTCCTGGGGGTACATCACCGCCGAATCGACGTACTAAACCAGAAAATGATGGTGATCCGTCAGAACTTTCGAATGGCAGCGCCAGAGGTAAACCATGCTCGTCAGTGAAATTGTCTTCCGTAAACCATCGATGCAGAATTATCGCCATTGGAGCAGACCGAAGAACCACGGTCTCTTCACCCGCAGCTGACTTATCTCGAAGCCTACGAACTTCCTTTCGAGTGAGTCCAGTCATGACTGCCACCCGCGAAATGTTCGTCGGCCGACCACGTAGTCCATAGTCCTGAGTAGCGATATCGACAAACGCGGCTTTGGAGATCTCTGCGAATTCTCTATAGCCGATACCGGCTCGAAGTAGAGCCCGCGCTAGCGGCCGAAGAACCTGAAGTAGGGCATTGAGGATTTGGCGTTGAATGGTGTCTTGCATGGACGCGGAATATAGGAGCGCCAATTTTTTCGGTCAATTAAATTAGGCACTTGGGAAAAATGGCCCAAGTCTCACCTATAGAAGCGGGCGAAAACTATTGTATTTTCTAGTGGTCTTGGCCAGTTTTGTGGTTTGATTTTATTGCAATTTCTCGTTCCTTTTTTCCCAAATGCTGCCTATTTATTGACCAGGCAACAGATCCAGTAGTGCCTCTTCATTAATCGTAACTACTTCGAGGTTTTGCGCCTTTGTCAGCTTCGAGCCGGCGTTCTCTCCGTATACGAGGTAGTCAGTTTTCTTTGAAACACTGCCCGTTACTTTGCCGCCAAGTGATTGGATCTTCGCTTTTGCTTCGTCGCGGGTCATGCTCGAGAGAGTGCCGGTCAGCACAAAAATTTTCCCGGCGAGCGGCCCGCTGCCGGGTTCTGGCATGGCGTCCGTTTCCGGCCATGACAAGCCGCAACGCACCAGATCGTCGATGACGCCGCGGTTGTGGTCCTCCTGAAAGAACGCTTTTACATGTGACGCTACAATTGGCCCGACATCCGGTACCTGCAGCAAGGCCTGCTCGTCGGCCTCCATAACAGCCCCGAGGCTGCCAAAATGGGCTGCAATTGCCGCAGCGGTCGCCTCCCCCACCTCGCGAATGCCGAGCCCGTACAGAAAGCGTTCGAGCGATGTTTTCTTACTTTTTTCAATCGCTTCCAGAAGGTTTTCCGCGGACTTCGGCCCCATTCGCTCCAATGATTCAAGCTCGTCCTGGCGCAGGGTATAGATATCAGCTGGTGTATGGAGTCGATCGGCCGCCACTAGCTGCTCGACCAGTTTGCTGCCAAAACCCTCGATATCGAGCGCCCGTCGCGAAACGAAGTGCTTCAGCGATTCGACGCGCTGAGCGGAACAGACCAGACCACCACTGCAGCGCGCGACCGCTTCACCCTCAGCACGGCTGACGGCGGACCCGCAAACCGGGCAGACTTTCGGCGCCTTGACAATTCGTGTTCCGGCCGGTCGCCGATCCGTCACAACCTTGACAACTTCCGGGATCACATCGCCGGCGCGCCGGATAATCACGGTGTCACCAACGCGAACGTCCTTGCGATGCAGTTCGTCCATGTTGTGGAGCGTCGCATTGCTTACCGTGACACCGCCGACGAAGACCGGCTCAAGCCGCGCGACGGGCGTAATAGCTCCGGTCCGACCCACCTGGAACTCAATTTTGTTGACGACCGTAAGCTGTTCCTGGGCCGGAAATTTATGGGCAACTGCCCAGCGCGGCGCGCGGGATACAAATCCGAGCTCTCGTTGGTAGTCAAGGCGATCCACCTTGTACACCACGCCGTCGATGTCGTATTCAAGTGTGTCACGGCGCTTGCCGATATCACTGTAATAATCAATACAACCGTCAATGCCCTGAACGACACGCCACTCCGGACAAACCTTCAGGCCCCACAGTTGCAGCTGCTGAAGGATGTCGCTGTGGCGATCCGGGAGCGCCCCTCCTTCTACGTGTCCGACTGAATAAACGTAGATATCGAGCGGTCGTTCTGCCGTCAGGCGCGGGTCCAGCTGCCGCAGGCTGCCGGCGGCCGCATTTCGCGGGTTGACAAAGGTCTTGTCACCGCGGGCAGCCGCCTGTTCATTGAATCGCTCGAAACCCTTGCGCGGCATGAAGACTTCGCCGCGCACTTCCAGGCTCGCCGGGTGCCGCTTGCCGGTCAGTTTCAGTGGCACCGCCTGAATTGTCCTGACATTGTGGGTGATGTCCTCGCCGGTCGTGCCATCCCCCCTCGTTGCACCGCGCACCAGGCGACCCTTCTCGTACAGCAAGCTCACCGCGGCACCGTCGAGCTTTGGCTCCGCGGCATATTGCAGCTCATCCTCAACGTCCAGCTCGAGGCGATTGGCGATGCGGCGGTGAAACTCCCTGAGTTCTTCCTCGCTGAACACGTTGCCCAGCGACAACATCGGCAGCACGTGTTTGACGGTATTGAATGCCTTGACAGGCTCTGCGCCAACACGCTGGGTCGGTGAATCGTCTGTAATCAGTTCGGGGTGCCGTGCTTCGAGCGCCTGCAATTCCTGCATCAGGCGATCGAATTCGGCATCGGGGATTTCAGGGTCATCCAGCGCGTGATAGCGGTAATTGTGGCGATCAATCTCGCGTCGAAGCGATTCAAACTTCTTGCGAACAGTTGCCGATGCCGCCATGGATTGCGGGGTGCCTGTGCTCAGGCCACCTTGAACGCGAGCTGGTACTGAATGATTTCCTCGCGCA
>CAZLNH010000318.1:0-1920 GCA_964560775.1 uncultured Woeseiaceae bacterium
GAGAAGTAAATGGCTACAGAACAGCAAGAACTCGAAACGATCGTCAATCGCCGGTACAAGCACGGCTTCATCACTGACATCGATTCCGACAGCCTGCCGCCTGGCCTTAACGAGGATGTCGTGCGCGCAATCTCGGCCCGCAAGGGCGAGCCGGAGTTCATGCTCGAGTGGCGGCTGAAGGCTTACCGGCACTGGCTGACGATGAAGCACCCGACGTGGGCGCATGTGCATTATCCGCAGATCGACTTCCAGGCAATCTCGTACTTCTCGGCGCCGAAGTCCGACGAGGACCGGCCGAAGAGCCTCGACGAAGTCGATCCGAAGTTGCTCGAGACCTACGACAAGCTAGGCATACCGCTGCATGAACGCGCGCGGCTGGCCGGCGTCGCTGTCGATGCCGTGTTCGACAGCGTATCTGTCGCGACGACGTTCAAGAAAAAGCTCTCCGAGGCAGGCGTTATTTTCTGCTCGTTCTCTGAGGCTGTGCGCGAGCATCCGGAAATCGTCAAAAAATATCTCGGTACCGTCGTTCCGTACCGCGACAACTTCTTTGCAACGCTCAACTCGGCGGTGTTCAGCGACGGCTCGTTCGTCTACATCCCCAAAGGCGTGCGCTGCCCGATGGAACTGTCGACCTATTTCCGTATCAACGCCGCCAACACCGGCCAGTTCGAACGCACGCTGATTGTTGCCGAAGAAGGCAGCCACGTCAGTTACCTTGAGGGTTGCACCGCACCCATGCGCGATGAAAACCAGTTGCATGCCGCGGTTGTCGAACTGGTTGCGCTGAAAGACGCCGAGATCAAGTACTCGACCGTGCAGAACTGGTACCCGGGCGATGAGAACGGCAAGGGCGGCATTTACAACTTCGTCACGAAGCGTGGCGATTGCCGCGGCGCCAACTCGAAGATCTCGTGGACGCAGGTTGAGACCGGGTCCGCCATTACGTGGAAGTACCCGAGCTGCATCCTGCGCGGCGAGAACTCGGTGGGCGAGTTCTACTCCGTTGCCGTCGCCAACAACATGCAGCAGGCGGACACCGGCACCAAGATGATTCACATCGGCCGCAATTCGCGCAGCACGATCGTATCAAAGGGCATATCTGCCGGGCGTGCGCAAAACGCCTATCGCGGGCTCGTACGGGTCATGCCGCAGGCACAGGACGCACGCAACCACACGCAGTGCGACTCACTGCTGATCGGCAAGGACTGCGGCGCGCATACCTTTCCGTACATGGAAGTTCGCAACCCAAGCGCCCGCATCGAGCACGAGGCCACGACGTCGAAGATATCGGAAGACCAGCTGTTCTACTGCAGGCAACGCGGTATATCCGAGGAGGATGCCGTCAACATGATCGTCAACGGCTTTTGCAAGGAAGTCTTCAAGGAATTGCCGATGGAGTTTGCGGTCGAGGCGCAGGCGCTCCTGAACGTGAGCCTCGAAGGCGCGGTCGGATAACCAACAGGATACAGATGTGAAACCGATGCTCGAAATTGACAACCTGTCCGCCTCTATTGGCGACACGGCCATATTGAATGGCGTCACGCTGTCCGTGAATGCCGGCGAAGTGCATGCAATCATGGGCCCGAACGGCTCCGGCAAGAGCACGCTCGCGCAGGTCATCGCCGGTCACCCGAACTACATCGTGACCGGCGGTGGCGTACGCTTTTTCGGTAATGACCTGCTCGAACTGGAGCCCGAGGAACGTGCGCGTGAAGGGATCTTCATGGGGTTCCAGTACCCGGTTGAGATCGCTGGCGTCAACAACGCCTATTTACTCAAGGCGGCGCTGAATGCGCGCCGCAAGCATCGCGGCGAAAAGGAAATCGATGCGTTTGAATTCCTGCAGGCCGCGCGCGAGAAAATGCGCCTGCTCGACATGGACCAGAGCTTTTTGAACCGCGGCGTCAATGAAGGCTT
>CAZLNH010000319.1:0-20137 GCA_964560775.1 uncultured Woeseiaceae bacterium
CTCCCCACAGGGGGTGCCGGTGCACCTCTGAGGCGGGTGGATACTCCGGTGGGTGCCATCGGCGCGATCGAGGATTATTCATGAACGGCCACGTTGGTCGGGGCGGAGGTGTGCCCCGGGGAGGGCTTTTCAGGGCTGTGCCGGACTTCGGACGTCCGGCACAGAGCGTACAGGGACGTATTCACAGCGTCCCTGAATAGCCCTCCCCGGGGTGCGCCTCCGCCTGCACCACCCAAGCCAAACGTTCATGAATTATCCGGCCGGCTTACGCCGAGGGTGCTTCGCCTGGCGCCGAACTAAAACGTTCATGAATAATCCGGGCCGCTCACCTCAGAGTGCACTCTGCCTTTCACCGAAGCAAATCGATCCGGCCCAGGCGATCGTTCAGCCACAGGACTCGAAGTAGCGGCAAATAACAGGCCGAAACGCATCCATTTCGACGAGGAACGAGTCGTGGCCCTTGATGCAGTCGAGTGGCTCGAACATGACGTTATCGACAACCCGGTGCAGGCCATCGGCCAGCTCGCGTTGTTGTGCAAGTGGGAACAGGATGTCCGACGTAACGCCAATGACCATGGCGTGGTCGAGTTTCAGGCGCGCAAAGCCGGCCGCGAGTGAGCCGCCGTGTTCGGCCAGGTCGAACAGGTCGGATGCCCGTGACAGGTACAGGTAGCAGTTCGGGTCGAACTGGCCGGTGAATTTCTTTGCCTGGGATTCGAGGTAGGATTCGACGGCGAAATCGCCGTAAAAGGGGTCACCGGCATGGTCTTCGGACGAACTGCGCTCGCGGCCAAAGCGCTGTTCCCACTCCAGGGCCGAGCGATAGGTGATCATGCCGAGTTTGCGCGCGAGGCGCTGGCCGACGAGCGGCGGGTCGGCAGCGTCGTAGTTGCCGTTGGCCCATTTCGGATCCGAACGAATCATTTCCCGCTGCAGCGAACGCACGGCAATTGAAAACGGCAGTGCGCGCGCCGCTGACGAAATGGAGAGCAGGCCGCGGCTGACGTCGGGATATTGCAGGCAGAACGCCAAAGCGCTCATGCCACCCATTGAGCAGCCGATCGTGGTGTGGAGCCGCCGTATTCCCAGGTGCTGCAATACGGCAAATCCGCCTTTGGCAACATCCTCGAGCGTCAGGACAGGAAACGACAGCCGGTAACGCCGGCCGGTTGCCGGGTTGATCGACGCCGGTCCCGTCGAACCAAAGCAGCTGCCGAGTGAATTGATGCAGATGACAAAGTAGCGATCAGTGTCGATGGGCAGGCCGGAGCCGATCATTTCCTCCCACCAGCCGCTCGCCGGGTTCGCCGGGGATGATGATGCGTGCGCGGACGGTGACAGGCCGGTGAACAGCAGGATCGCGTTGTTGCCATCGTCCTCGAGCTCCCCCCAGGTTTCGTAGGCGATGACAGGCCGGTCGAGATAGCCGCCGCGTTGCATCGCGAACCGGCCTGGTACCTGCGCGATTCCCGGCCCCGGGTTCGTGACAGTTGCGTCGTTCTTCACCACAGTGCCCTTGTTTAGTGCTTGTCGTGTTTCAGCAGCCGTTTGCGGCGCCGTTGCTGGCGCGGCGTCAGTTTGTTGCGGCGGCCCTTGTACGGATTATCGCTCGTCTTGAATGACAGCCGCACCGGCGTGCCGGTCAGGCGAAACGCCTTGCGGAAGTAATTGATGAGATAGCGCCGGTACGAATCAGGCAGCCGCTCGGTCTGGTTGCCGTGAACGACAATGACCGGCGGATTCCGTCCGCCCTGGTGCGCATAACGCAACCGGATGCGCCGGCCGCGCACCATTGGCGGCGGATGCGACGTGACGGCCGCCGCCAGTTCGCGGTTCAGGTCACCGGTCGACATGTCTCGTGTCGCAGCACTGTACGCGCGTTCGGCGGCGGGCAGCAGGTCACCGACTGCCGTACCGTGCAACGCTGAAATCGTGTGCCGTTCGGCAAAGTCAAGAAACGGCAGGCGCCGGTCCAGCTGTTCGCGCACGTGCCGGCGCTGCTCGTTCGACAGCCCGTCCCATTTGTTCGTCACGACAACCAGCGCGCGTCCTCGCTCGACGACGAGACCCATCAGGCTGACGTCCTGCTCGGTGACGCCCTCTTTTGCATCGAGCACCGCGATTACGACCTGGGCGCGCTCCATAGCCTGCAGCGCCTTGACGATACTGAATTTTTCTATCGCGTCAAACACTTTCGAACGGCGCCTGACACCAGCGGTATCAACCAGCAAATAATATTTATCGCCGCGTTCGAACGGCACAGCGACGCTGTCACGCGTCGTGCCGGGCTGATCGAACACGACGAGCCGGTCCTCGCCGATCAACCGGTTGATCAGAGTCGATTTGCCGACGTTGGGCCGTCCGATGACGGCAATGCGCAGCGCGTGGTCCTCGTCCGGCGCTGCCTCCGCGGCAATGTCGTCAGCGGGGACGAACGGCGCAAGCACTTCGTCCATCAGTGCGGAGACGCGGTCCCCGTGCGCGGCCGAAATGGCGACCGGGTCACCGAGGCCGAGGCTGTAAAAATCGCCGGTGGCGATGTCGGCATCGAGGCCTTCGGCCTTGTTAGCGACCAGCCACGTGCTCCTGGCATGTCGACGTGCAAGATCGGCCACGTGCTGGTCGGCCGCGGTCAGGCCGCTGCGGCCATCGACCATGACGATCGCGACATCGGCCTCCTTGAGCGCAACGACAGACTGTTCGACCATCAGTTCGCTGATGCCGGTCTCGCCGCCGGCCACGCCGCCCGTGTCGATGACGAGGTACGGCACCGGGCCGACGCGGCCGAACCCGTACTGGCGATCGCGCGTCAGTCCCGGAAAGTCCGCGACCAGCGCATCGCGCGATAATGTCAGGCGATTAAATAATGTCGATTTGCCGACATTGGGACGACCGATAAGTGCGATGACGGGCAGCATGGGATAACCGGCACGGTTCTACTCTTCCTCGCCCGGGGTCGCCGGCGCATCGCGCTTGGGAACGGCGTAGGCCGACACCTTGCCGGCTTCGGTCTGGACGTACAGGCGCCCGCCTATGACTACGGGGGCGCCGGACACCATGCCCTTGCCGACGCGCTCGCGCGCGACGAGGTCGCCGTCGAGATTACTCATGAAATGCAGGTAACCTTCGAAATCACCGACAACGATGGCAGTGTCGAACGGCACAGGCAACGTGGGCTCACGGCGCAACAGCGCGTCGTTGCGCCAGGCCTCTGCTCCGGTGCTGCGGCTCATGGCCAGTATTTCGCCGTCCGTGTTCGCCGTATACAGGTTATTCCAGTCGGCGCTGATACCGACGTGCGTTGAAATTTCGCGCGCCCAAAGTACCTGTCCCGACTCGGCTGCCACGGACGCAATGCGTCCCTGGTATCCCGATGCATAGACGTCCTGATCGACGGCCGTAATCGTGCCGTCAACATCAGACAAGCGCTCGAGGTCGGAACGCCCGGTTGGCGGCGACAGCATCGCTTCCCATTCCGTCGCACCGTCCAACAGGTTCACGGCAACCAGCCGGCCATTGTCAAAGCCGGCAATGATGGTCGTACCAACTACAACGGGCGCAGCCGATCCCCGCAACGTCAGCGCTGGCACGCTCTGCTCCATCGACCAGAGCACACTGCCATTGAACAGCGACAGGACCCGCAGCTTGCCATCAATCGTATAGACCACCAGTGAATCGTCCGCGATGATCGGCGTTGCCAGCGATTCACCGCCTATATTGACTCGCCAGCGTTCCTCACCGGTTTCTGCTACGAGGCTGATCAGCGTGCCATCGCTCGCGGCGACCACAACGCGTCCATTGCCGAGCCCCGGCCCGGCGGACAGCGGCGCGTCGGTCTCCGTGCGCCACAGCCTGCGACCCGATTCCGGGTCGAATGCGCTGACCGACCCGTCGCGGCCCGCGGTATAGATACGCGTACCGTCACCCGCCGGCATCAGGTTCAGCCTGAGAAATTCCGAATCACCGCCAACATCGGCGCTCCAGAGTCGCTCAACTTCGAGCGTCGGGTCAAAGTCGACCAGTTCTTTTGGCGCCAGCGCGTCGTCATCCTCGCCACCGAATATGCCGCAGCCCGACATTGCGAGGCTTGCGGCCACCAGCAGGCCTGTGCGTAAGATCGTCACTCGCCAGCCCCATCCTGCGGCAACTCTGCCGCGGCACTGCTCAATGCGGCATCTTCCGGCACGTCGTCGAGTTTCATGCGCACGTAGCGGCTATTGACCGTTTGCTGTGCGTTTTCGTCGGCAAGCACCCTCGACCAGGCGGCGGCCGCCTCGGCGAAATTGCCAAGCGCAAATTGAGCGTCCCCGATTGCGTCGTTAAAGCGCGCCGCAAAGGCACTCTCACCGGGTGTGCCTAGCAGTTCCAGGGCCTCGGCCGGCTTGTCCTGGTACATCAGGATGCTGGCCAGCCTGAGCCGCGCAATCTGCTGCAGGACGCCATCGCCGCTTGATTCAGCCAAAGGCTCAAGCACATCAGCCGCATCCTGGTCGCGACCGCGATCCATGTACAACCTCGCCATCGCGAGGCGTCCCTGGGCTGCATACGGTGTCGATCCATACTCTTCGAACAATTCCGCGGACAGGGTTACGGCCTGGTCTACGTTGCCATCGGCAACCTGCTCGACAAGCGCTTCATATTGCGCCGATGCAGCCGTTGCGCTTTCCGCTCGCTGCGCTTGCCAGACGTTCCAGCCGACGAGCATGGCAACGCCCAATACCAGGCCGCCAATGACAAACCATTGGTTTTCCTCCCACCAACGCCTCAGTTCGTCGATGGTTTCCTTTTCGGATAAATCATTCACAAATAATGCCTTTTTCGTTACCTGAGGCCCCGTTATCCGGGGCCGATAAATTTCTGCAGCTCATCCGCCACGTTCCCGATTGCGATGCTGGTTTGGGCATCACTGCTTCGCAAAGGTTTCAGTCCAACGGTGCCTGCCTCTATTTCTTCGTCACCCAGCACCAGGGCTACTGCCGCACCGCTTTTGTCCGCCCGTTTGAGCTGCGCCTTGAAGCTGCCACCGCCGAGATTAATCTCGATCCGGCGGTTGCCGAGGCTGTCCCGCAACGACTCGGCCAGCCGGAAGCCTCCCTGCCCGGCACGTTGGCCGACTGTCACAATGTACACGTCAGGCAGGGTGGATGGGGCCACGCCGCCACATGCCTCAAACAACGCCACCAGCCGCTCGACACCCATGGCCCAGCCGATGGCAGGCGTTCCGCGCCCGCCGAGCTTCTCCACCAGGCCGTCGTAGCGGCCGCCGGAGCATACTGCGCCCTGCGACCCCAGCGCATCGGTAATCCACTCGAATACCGTCCGGTTATAGTAATCGAGCCCCCGCACGAGGCGCGGATTGACCTTGTAGGCAATACCAGCGGCCTCGAGCAACGCCTTCAGCTCGGCAAAATGGCTTGCGGCATCGGCGCCCAGGTACTCCTCCATGACCGGCGCGCCCGCCACAATGTCCTGCATCTCCGGGTTCTTGCTGTCCAGGATGCGCAGCGGGTTCTTCTCAAGCCGGCGCATACTATCGTCATCCAGCCGGTTTTTCACGGCAGAAAAATACCGGACCAGCTCTTCGCGATAGCGCGTTCGTGTATCGGCATCGCCCAGCGAGTTGATTTCGAGCCACAGCCGCTTGAGCCCGAGCTGTTGCCAGAGGCGCGCTGTCATTATGATCAGCTCCGCGTCAACATCCGGCCCCGCATAGCCCAGTGCTTCGACATCGATCTGGTGAAATTGCCGGTACCGGCCCTTCTGCGGCTTCTCGTAGCGGAACATCGGGCCGGCCGTCCAGAGTTTCTGGCGCTGATTGTGCAGCAGGCCGTTGGTAATACCGGCACGCACCATTCCGGCGGTCGCTTCCGGCCGCAATGTCAGGCTTTCGCCATTGCGGTCGTCGAAGGTGTACATCTCCTTTTCAACGATGTCGGTAACTTCGCCGATCGAGCGCCGGAACAACTCGGTGTACTCAAGCAACGGCAGGCGGATCTCCTGGTAGCCGTAGGATTCGATCAGCGATTGCGTGACGGTCTCCACATACCGCCACGTGCCCGCGGCGCCGGGCAGCACGTCGTTCATTCCACGAATGGCTCTGGATTTCACGTCGGCAATCCGATGACGGTTCAGCGGCGGATCGTAAAGCGTGCGGTATTGCCACGCCTGTCGGCAGCGGCGATCGCATAGGATCGCCCATCGACAGTGATGCTGACGTTTTCGTCGTTGCCGACCAGCACCCGCACAGGCGTCACGCCGCGCACGGTAATCGTGCGTCCGGCCCGGCCGAGATCAAAGAAAAGACGTTCACCGTTGGCGTCGGTGATTTCGGTCCAGCAATCCCCGCTGTAGGCCAGCCGAAGTTCGACGGTACCGCCGGCACCGGGCTGCGGCGTGGGTGTTGCAGCCCCGGCTTGTCGCGGAGCCGGCTCGGCGGCCGCGGCCTGCGGCGATGCCTGGAGTGGTCCATCGCCAAGCTGTTCTGCAGGGGCGGCCGGATCGATCTCCGGGCTTGTCCGTTCCGGGTCGGCCGCGTCATCCCCGGCGGTTTCCCGCGCCGAGGTGGCAGGGTCGACGTCGGCTACGTCATCCGCGGCGTCGTCCCCGGGTTCGGAGCGGGCGGCGGCCTCGCCCGGCTGGCGCAATGTGCTGTCACTGCCGGCCGCGGGCGAAGGTTCCCGCTGCATCCACCAGTAGATGCCCGCCGCCAGCGCCAGCAAGGCAACGAGGATCAGCAGGCCGGAGACCCAGGGACCCGCGTCGAAGTCGCGTTGCTGCTTGCGCGGGGGCCCGACGACCGGCGGCGCGCCGGTGGCCCGATTGATCGTGTAGTAATCGGCCATGATATCGTCGACCGGTACACGCACCAGCTCGGCGTATTTCCGCAGATATCCTTTGGCAAATACCGGTGCACCGAGCACGTCGAAACGGTTCTCCTCGAGTGCCTGCACGCGCGGCTCATCAAGATGCAGCTGCCGGGCAATTTCGGGGAGCGATATTTGCTTTAAGCGGCGCGCTTCGGCCAACCGTTCACCGGCCACCAGTGGAACGCTGGATTCATCATCTGCGGGAGTTTCGTCGGTCATCGTAGCAGGGCCCCGTCAGCGTCCTTCGCGCAGGTATTGGGCTTCAGGCGAATCAGGGTACTCCCGCAACAGCCGGGCCGCGAACTCGCCGCTCGTGCGATCGTTGCCGAGTTCCTGTTCAACCTTGTAAGACAGGTACAGTACCGATGGCGTCGCCGCATTGGCTGACAAATAACGCTGCAGGAAGGCACGCGCAGCAAGCCCGTCACCCTGGGTGCGCTCCAGTTGGGCCATTTGCAGAAGGGCCTCGCCGTAGCCCGGCTTGGCCTTGAGGGCGTCACGAAAATAGCTTTCAGCACGCTTGAGGTCCGGCTTCTGCGACATGCAGACCCCTGCGTTTGTCAGCATGATTTCAGGACTGTCATTGTCCGAGATACGTATCGCGCGCTGAAATTGCTCCTCGGCCCCGTCGAACTCCCGTTGCCCGCAAAGGAACACTGCATAGGCATTACGAACATCAAAGTTGCCCGGCGCGAGGCGAACGGCGCGGTCGTAGTGCTCGGTTGCCAGCCGCGCATTGTCCAGCTGCATATAGGTGAGGGCCAGCGTCGAATGCGCCATGGCGTGCTGCGGATCGAGTTCGATCGCGCGCAACAGGCGTTCACGGGCGAAATTGTAGTTGCCGTTGCGATAGTAGCGCGCGCCGAGCTGGTAATAGTTGTTGGCGGCCTCTGCGGAACTCGACTCGGTCCTGGCTGG
Organism: uncultured Woeseiaceae bacterium; assembly: GCA_964560775.1. Lineage (GTDB taxonomy): Bacteria > Pseudomonadota > Gammaproteobacteria > Steroidobacterales > Woeseiaceae > Woeseia. Next base: position 7,785 of record CAZLNH010000319.1, read on the forward strand.
ACCGGTTGTCGACGAGACGCACGCGGACAGCAAAAGGACCGCGGCTACCAGCATGATTATTGAAGGGCTTCTCATTCTCAAGTCACTACCTTGTCGTTCCGGCTACCTAATCGCACGCGCATGCGGTCGCTTACCTTGCCTGCCAGTTGGCCGCACGCGGCATCGATGTCGTCTCCGCGAGTCCTGCGCGTAGTCGCGATAACCCCACGATGACGCACTCGCTCCTGGAAAGCACGGATAGTGTCCGCCGATGACCGCCGGAAGTCACTGCCCGCGAACGGGTTGAACGGAATCAGGTTCAGTTTGGCCGGGTGTCCATCAAGCAAAGTGGCCAGTTCGTCGGCATGCCTGAGGGAATCATTGACCCCCGCCAGCATCACGTATTCGAACGTAATGAAGCGATTGGCGCGTTTCGACGCATAACGCCAGCAGGCGTCAAGCAGTTCCTCGATTGGGTGCACGCGATTGATCGGCACCAACTGGTTGCGCAGCTCATTATTCGGCGCATGCAGGGACACGGCGAGCGAGACATTGCAATCGTCGCCCAGTTTTTCGACGTGCGGAACTATTCCTGACGTACTGACGGTCACGCGCCGGCGAGACAGTCCGTAGGCGAAATCGGAAACCAGCAGCTCCAGTGCGGCGACGACGTTGCAGTAGTTCGCCAACGGTTCTCCCATGCCCATGAATACGACATTGGTGACCGCGGATTCACCATTGGGGCGTCGCGGCAGCGCTTGTGCCGCATACGTGACCTGGCCGACAATCTCGGCTGTAGACAGGTTACGGTTAAAACCCTGCGCGCCCGTGGCGCAGAACGCGCAATCCAGCGCGCAACCTACCTGTGAAGAAATACACAATGTGCCGCGCGCCGGTTCCGGAATGAATACCGTTTCGACCGCCTGGCCCGATCCTGAACCAAAAAGCCATTTGACCGTGCCATCCGACGACTGTTTTTCAGAAACGAGCGGCGGCAATTCGATGGCGGCAACATCGGCAAGGCGTTCGCGGAGAGGCCGCGACAGATCTGTCATCGCGTCAAATTCAAACGTGCCGCGCTGGTGCATCCACTGCATTAGCTGCCGCGCCCGGAATGGCTTTTCGCCCAATGTGGCAAAGAACGACTCGAGGCCGCCTTCCGGCAGTCCGAGAAGATTTGTTTTGGGGCGCTGAGGCGAGGCGGAATTCACGGCCGAAGCAGCTATCGCGTCCGCGGGCAGAGCCCGGAATCCTTGAAGAAAAAGGCGATCTCCTGTGCCGCGGTGTCAGCCGCGTCGGACCCATGCACGATATTCTCCTCGATACTGTCGGCGAAATCGGCGCGAATCGTACCCTTTTCAGCATTGGCCGGATTCGTCGCTCCCATGATGTCGCGATTCTTGCTGACGGCGGACTCGCCTTCGAGCACCTGCACCATGACCGGCCCGGAACACATGTAATTGACGAGGTCCTTGAAAAAGGGCCGCTCCCTGTGCACCGCGTAAAAGCCCTCAGCCTGCTCTTTTGTCAGGTGAATCATGCGTGCGGCGACGACCTGCAGACCCGCTTTTTCAAATCGCGACAGGATTTCTCCAACCAGGTTTTTTTGCACGCCATCAGGTTTGATGATCGAGAGCGTCCGCTCAACAGACATACCGTATTCCTTGATTCAATGAGAGAGTCGGCCGGCAGGAAACCGCCGGCCGCGCGTAAGCCTTCAATTTTACTTGGATAAATGAAGTCAGGCAACGCGCCCCGGGTGGGTAGGGCGCGTATTCCCGCGGCTTTTGGTCAGATACTGAAGCTCTCGCCGCAGCCGCACTCGCCGGTAACATTGGGATTCCGGAAGCGAAACGCCTCGTTCAGCCCGTCCTTGACGAAGTCGACTTCAGTACCGTCGATCAGTTCGAGACTGTCCCTGTCGACAACCACCTTCACGCCATGGTCCTCGAAAATGACATCAGCATCGCCGGTATCGTCCGCGTAATTGACGACATAGGCAAAGCCGTTGCAGCCGGTTTTCTTGACGCCCAGCCTCAGCCCGACGCCCTTGCCGCGGGCATCGAGGTAGCTCCGCACACGTGCTGCGGCCGGTTGTGTCAGTGAAATTGCCATATATCAGTCAGCTCCGATTGCTGTCTTTTGCGTTTATTTGCTGCCCGAGCGCCCCGATCGCGTCCTCAAGTAACAGCATTAGACCGGTCTTTTCAACCGGAATTTCAAGTATTCCCATTATATCGCCGATAGAAAACTGCCGCAGGGCCACTGCGGGTTGCCCTTCTAGCCCGGCGCAAGCCGCTTCGGCCGCCGCGACCAGATGCGGACAGCCCAGCACCCGGAAGCGAATTTTCACGATTCGGCTGCCGTCGAGATCCGCCGCCAGTACGACTCGCGCGCCGCCACGCGCAACATCAGCCGTGATGCCCGACGCGTCTCCGGCGTGTGCCGGGGCCGCGAACAGCCGTCTTACCGCCTCGTTGTAATACGGGACCTGCACGTCAACCGGACGCCTGTGGTGCCAGCGCGCGCAAGCGGGTGATCGCCGCGCAGTAGATATCGGACGCCCGCTCGATATCGGCGGCACGGGTGGGCCGGCCAAAACTGAAGCGTATGGCGGACTGCGCCTGCGCATCATCGCGACCCAGGGCCCGCAATACATAGGACGGCTCTCTGCTCAGCGAATTACAGGCTGAGCCACTTGCAACCTCCAGTGGCTCGAGCGCCAGCATCAGGCTCTCGCCGTCAACACCATCGGCGCTGACATTCAGGATGCCGGGGTATTGCTGCTCCGGCGCGCCATTCCGGTGCAGGCCGGGCAGCTTCTGCAAACCATTCCAAAGCTGGCTGCGCAGGGCCTGCATGTGCCGGAGGTCGTCCGCCTGGCGCCCGGACGCCAGTGCCGCGGCGGCGCCGAGGCCCACAACCTGGTGCAGCGGCAGTGTGCCGGGGCGCAGGCGACGTTCCTGTCCGCCGCCGTGGAGCAGCGGCTCCACACCGCAACCGTCGCGATTCGCGACATACAGCGCGCCGATGCCTTGCGGCCCGTAAAACTTGTGCCCCGTCAATGACAGCAGGTCGACGGGCAGCGACGCGAGGTCGATGGGCAACTTGCCAACCGACTGTGCGGCGTCGGTGTGAAACAGCACGTCCCGGTCACGGCAAAGCGCTCCGATCGCCCCGATGTCCTGGACAACGCCGGTCTCGTTGTTGACATGCATGACTGACACGAGCTGTGTATCGTCGCGCAGGGCCGCTTCCAGTTGCTCGATGTCCAGCACGCCATCGGCGCCGGGCTTAAGCCATGTAACGTCGAACCCCTGCTTTTCGAGCGCGCGAAACGTATCGACGACCGCCTTGTGTTCTGTCGGCATCGTCACGAGGTGGCGGCCGCGATGGGCGCGAAACCGCGCTGCACCAGCGATAGCAAGGTTGTCGGATTCCGTCGCACCTGACGTGAAGACGAGGTCGCGCGGCGACGCGTTCAGCAGCGCACCGAGCCTGGCGCGAGCCTCGTCGATGGCATTGCCGGCTGCGCGGCCGCTCGCGTGCGTCGACGATGGATTGGCAAAAGACTCGCGGCCGGACAGGCAGGCCGCCATCGCCTCTGCCACTTCCGGGGCGGGCGGCGTGCTGGCCGCATAGTCGAGGTACAAGGCGTCCGGCACTGTCATGGGTCACGGCGCCGGGTTTGCGGGTCGAGCGACGTCAGGATGCCGCGCAGGATGTTGATCTCGTTCTGGTCCGGCGCCGCGCGCAGGAACAGCCGCCGCAGCCTGCGCATCAGGTGCCGCGGATTCTCCGGATCCAGGAAACCACTGGTCGTCAGAACCGCTTCAAGATGGGTGTAAAAGCGCTCCAGGTCCGCACCGGTCGCAAGCGGCACGTCGCCCGCAAGCGGTGCGGCGACGTGGCCGGTCATCGATGCCACGCGCAATTCGTAGCTGATAACCTGCACCGCCATCGCGAGATTCAGCGAGCTGAAGCCCGGATCGGTCGGAATCGTCAGCAGCGCATGGCACCGGTCGAGGTCGTCGTTGGTCAGACCCGATTTCTCCGGGCCGAAAACAACGGCAGCCTGGCCCGCGGTACTCTCGGCCAGGAGCCGGGCCGCACACTCGCGCGGTTCCATGGCTGGCCAGCCGATAGTCCGGGAGCGGGCGCTCGCGCCGGCCACCCAGGTACAATCGTGAAGTGCGTCGTCCAGCGTGTCGACAACCTGTGCCGCTTCGATCACGTCCATTGCACCCGATGCACGCGCGGTAGCATCCTCGTGAGGAAAGTACTGCGGCCGCACGAGTACCAGGTCCGTCAAGCCCATGTTCTTCATGGCGCGCGCGGCACCCCCGATGTTCCCGGGGTGCGTGGTTCCGACAAGGATGACTCGGACGTTCATGTCAACGGGCCCTGATGACCATGGTCTGGTATTGTAGTGCCCTGTGCCGGCTCGCGCCTCTGTGCGGCCGCTCGTTCTTTTTCATACCTGGCGGAATTTCATTGATGCACGCATTACTCAACGTGGCCGTAATGGCCGCTCACCGCGGCGGCGACTCGCTCGCCCGCAGCCTGAAAAGGATCGACAAGATAAAGGTCGAGGAAAAGGGCCGCAATGATTTCGTCAGTGAAGCGGACCGTAATGCCGAGCGTGCGGTCATCGATGTGATTCACAAACACTATCCGGACCATGCCATCCTGGCCGAGGAAAGCGGCCAGCATGGCGACTCCGATTATGTCTGGATCATCGACCCGCTCGATGGCACGACCAATTTCCTCCACGGGTTTCCGGTGTTTGCCGTCTCTATTGCCGTCGTGCACAAGGGGCGTGCCGAACACGCCGCTGTTTATGACCCTATGCGCCAGGAACTGTTTACGGCCTCAAGAGGTGCCGGTGCGCAACTGGATGGACGCCGCATTCGCGTCAGCAAGAACACGCTGATGGACCGTGCGCTGATCGGCACCGGCTTTCCGTACCGCGACTCCAACCTGCCGTTCGAGCCGTATATGGAGATGTTTCGCAAGGCAATGCAGAACACGGCCGGCGTGCGCAGGCCGGGCGCGGCCGCGCTCGACCTCAGCTACGTCGCGGCCGGACGCCTCGATGCATTCTGGGAAACCGGCCTGCAACCATGGGACATCGCCGCAGGCGCCCTTCTGATCCGCGAAGCAGGCGGAATCATCAGCGGCCTCGACGGCAGCGAGGATTTCATGGATATCGGTCACGTACTGGCCGGCACGCCGAAAATCTACAGCGCATTGGCGCGCCTGTTCGCGCCTGATATCAAGGCGATGTTTGCCGTTCCGGCCTGACCGCACCCCCGTCGTCGCGAGGAGCGCAGCGACGTGGCGATCTCGCACCCCCGTTGTCGCGAGGAGCGCAGCGACGTGGCGATCTCGCACCCCCGTCGTCGCGAGGAGCGCAGCGACGTGGCGATCTCGCACAGATAACCCCTCAGCCAACTGAAACAGATTGCCACGCCCTCCGGGCTCGCAACGACATGGGCCAGAGCTTAAGCAAGCTCCGTTGCGTCGTGGTTGACCCGGGCTAAGGCAGGTCGTCGACCAGTTCGGAATCCTCTTCGGGTGGCAGCAGGTCCTGTGCACTGACGTCAAGAATAAGGGCCGTGGCACTTGCCGTGTAAATGGACGAATAGGTACCAACGATGATGCCGACAATCAGTGCCAGCGAAAACGATTCCACCGATTCGCCGCCCAGCACATACAGCGCCGTCAAAACCAGCAGCGTAGTCATGCCGGTGACGATCGTGCGCGCCAGGACATCGTTCAGCGACGTGTTCATCGCACTTTCCGAAGTCGTACCGCGCAGCTTGACGAAGTTTTCGCGAATTCGGTCGAAAGCCACGACGGTGTCATTCAGCGAGTAACCGACGACCGCCAGTATCGCCGCAACCACGGTGAGGTCAAACGGCAGCCGGAACACTGAAAAAAAGCCGATCGTTATGATGACATCGTGGATCAGCGCCACGACCGCACCGGCGGCAAACTTCCACTGGAACCGCAACATGACGTAGCCGAAGATCATCAGCAGTGCAAACAGCATTGCCAACCCGCCCTGCTCCGTCAGTTCTTCGCCCACCTGCGGCCCCACGAACTCGACACGCCGCAACTCGACATTCGGTTCGTCCGCCGCCAGTGCATTCCGCAACTGGTCGCGGATAGCATTCGGATCCCCTTCCTGCGGCGGCAAGCGCACCATGACATCGGTTGCCGCGCCGAATCGCTGCACCTGGACTTCCTCGAACCCCTCGGCGTCCAGCAATGCCCGGATGCCATCGAGATTCGCCGCCTGCGGGTAACCCACTTCCAGCAGCACGCCGCCGGTGAAATCGATACCGAGGTCAAGGCCGCGCGTTGCGAAAGAGGCGAAGGAAATACCGATGAACAGGAGGGAAATGGCAATTGCAACGCGGCGGCGCACCGGACTCAGGAAGTCGATGCTCGTATGATCCTTGACCAGTTTGAAAGTCATGCGGCGATCCTAAATCGGCAGGCTGGCCGTCTTGCGGCCGCCGAATATCAAATTGACTATAGTGCGCGTGCCAACGATCGCCGTGAACATCGACGTGACGATACCGAGTGACAACGTGATGGCGAAGCCCTTGATCGGGCCCGTGCCGAAGGCAAACAACACGATCGCGGCGATCAGCGTCGTGATATTGGCGTCCGCGATGGATGAAAATGCTTTTTCGTAGCCGGCATTGATACTGCTCTGCGATGAATTGCCATTGACCAGTTCCTCGCGTATGCGCTCGAAGATCAGCACGTTCGCGTCAACCGCCATGCCGACGGTCAGAACGATGCCCGCAATGCCGGGAAGCGTCAGCGACGCCTGCAACAGCGACAGTAACGCAACGATCAATACCAGGTTGGCGAAAAGCGCGACGTTGGCGATCAGTCCGAAGCCGCGGTAATAAATTGCCATGAACACGACGACGGCAAGGAAACCGATCTGCACGGCATTGAAGCCACGATCGATATTGTCCTGGCCCAGGCTCGGCCCGATTGTTCGTTCCTCCACCTTGTATACCGGCGCCGCGAGCGCACCGGCTCGCAGCAACAGCGCGAGATCCCTGGCCTCGACTGGCGTCAGGCCGCTGATCTGGAACCGGTTCTTGAAGATTCCGCGTATCGTCGCCGTGTTGATGATTTCCTCGGTTTTGACCGTGCGATAACCGAGCGTGCCGTCGTCACTCTCCACGGTCTCGCGCCGCGACTCAATAAACACAGTCGACATAGGCTGGTTCAGGTTGGCACGCGTCGTCGCCAGCATCGTCTCGCCGCCGGCGGCGTCAAGCGTGATGAACACGGCCGGCTGGCCTTCGCTGAAGCCGGATTCGGCATCGATAATCTGGTCGCCGGAGGCGATAACGTCGCGCTGCAGGATCTGCGCCGGCTCGCCGCCGCGGCCTGAATACCGGCGCGAGCCCGGTGAGTCGCCGGTCGTATCCACGAGCCGGAACTCCAGCGTCGCGGTTGCCGTCAGGATGTCATCGAGCCGGTTGGGATCCTGCACGCCGGGAAGTTGCACGACGATGCGGTCGACACCCTGCCGTTGCACCAGGGGCTCGGAGACGCCCAGCTGGTTGACGCGATTCCTGAGTGTCGTGATGTTCTGCTCGACGGCGAAGTCCTGGCGGTCCTGGATCTGCTGCTCGCTCATGCGCACGCGAAACGTGCGGCCGTCACTGCCATCGAGTATAAGCACGTCGGGATCAGCTGCGCTCAGCAACTCGCGCGCCTGCTCCGCGTCCTCATCGCTGGTCAGCCGTACCGTTATGGTGCTGCCGCTCAATTCAACGCGGTTGCGAATACCTTCATCGCGCAGGATATTGCTGAAATTCTGCTCGTAAAGCGCAAGTCGCGATTCGATGGCTGTTTCCATGTCGACTTCAAGCAGGAAGTACACACCGCCGCGGAGGTCCAGGCCCAGGCTCATCGGCCGCAGCCCGATGCTGCGCAGCCAGGCCGGCAGGTCTGGCGTCAGCGTGAGCGCGACACCGGCTTCGTTTGCGAGGCGCTCGCGCAATTCCTCACCCGCTGCCTGCTGCGCTGCAACTGTATCGAAACGCAGGACAATACGGCCGTCCTCGACATAGGCGGCGTCCGGGGCAAACCCTTCGGCCTCCACCAGGGCCGCGATTTCCCTGGCGCGCGACTCGTCGTACTCATTGCCGTCGAGCGCCGCAACCTGCACGGCAGGCACACTGCCGTAAATATTCGGCAGCGCCAGCACGCACCCGGCCACCACAATGGCGAGCACGAGCAGGTTGAGCCACAACGGATATCGATTCATGGGAGAAGCCGCTTCAAGCGGCGTCGATCGTGCCCTTCGGCACGACCGCGGACACCGTGGACTTCTGGATCTTGATTTCCACGTTGTCGGCGATGGAAAGGGTAGCGTAATGATCGGAGACGGCAGTGACCTTGCCGAGAATACCGCCGGCGGTCAGGACCTCGTCACCCACTGACAAGGCATTGACGAGCGCGGTATGTGCCTTCTGCCGCTTCTGCTGCGGCCGGATCAGTAGAAAATAGAAAGCGCCGAAAATAATCAGCATCGGCAGCAGGAAGCTGAACGGGTCGCCTTGCTGCGCAGTCTGCGCATGAGCTGCGGGAATCAGAAAATCCATGATGTATTTGTCTTCAGGTAAGGGCCGGGTTGCGGCGATGCTCGAAAAATTTGCGCGCCATTATGGCATATGGACTTTGGTGTGGGGGCGATATCGGGCGATTCAAGACACCGCGGACGATGCCGGACGCGCTGTAGCATCACGATAGACGGCCCGGATTTGTGCGACGACCGCCTCGAGAGTGCCGCGGGTTATGGCGTCTCGCAACATGGCCATCAGGGCCTGGTAGTAATGTAGATTGTGAATAGTCCCAAGCCGCGGGCCCAGCATTTCGCCGCATTTCTCGAGGTGCCGCAGATAAGCCAGGCTGTAGTTCCGGCAGGTGTAGCAGTCACAGTCCGGGTCGAGTGGCCCTGTGTCATCGGTATAGCGCGCATTGCGGATTTTCACGACGCCGCGGGATGTAAAGAGGTGCCCGGTCCGCGCGTGGCGCGTCGGCATGACGCAATCGAACATGTCAATGCCAAGGGCGACCGCTTCAGCGATATCGAGCGGTGTGCCGACGCCCATCAGGTAACGTGGCCTGTCGGCCGGCAGCCGTGGCTGCAAAGCCTTGAGTACCGCGATGCGCTCGGCTTCCGTCTCGCCGACAGCGAGGCCGCCGACGGCATAGCCGTCAAAACCAATTGCCTGAAGTCCGGAAAGCGACGCCTCGCGCAAATCGTCGTATACGCCCCCCTGGACTATGCCGAAAAGTGCTTCGCCACGTGCGGGCGTCGCCGACCTCAACTCATCGAATCGGCGGCGGCTGCGCGCGGCCCACGCGAGCGACAGTTCCATGGATTCGCGGGCTTCCTCGCGTGTCGCCGGATACGGCGTGCACTCATCGAAGATCATCGCAACATCCGCATTCAGGTCATGCTGGACCTCCATGGATATTTCCGGTGACAGGAACACTTCGGCACCATCCACCGGAGACCGAAATCGCACGCCCTCGCTACTCAGCTTGCGCATTGCCGCCAGCGAAAAGACCTGGAAGCCGCCGGAGTCCGTCAGTATTGGCCGGCCCCAGTGCATGAACTCGTGCAGCCCGCCGTGCTTGCGGATGATGGCTGTCCCGGGCCGCAGCATCAGGTGAAAGGTGTTGCCAAGCAGGATGTCCGCGCCGCTACTGCGCACTTCCTCCGGCGTTACACTTTTGACACTCCCATACGTGCCCACGGGCATGAATGCCGGCGTCCGCACTTCACCACGGCGAAATGTCAGGTGACCACAGCGGGCGGCACCGCAAGTCGTACTGATGGTGAAGTTCACGACACAGGGCCCCGTGCAGAAATAAACATCGCGTCACCATAGCTGAAAAACCGGTAACGTTCGGCAACGGCATGCCGATAGGCGCGCAACATGCAGGCCCGGCCCGCGAATGCCGATACGAGAATCAACAGCGACGACTGCGGCAGATGAAAGTTCGTCAGCATTGCGTCGACCTGCTGGAATTCGTAACCGGGCCGAATAAACAAATCGGTTTCACCCTCGCAGGCTGTCAGCACGCCACCGACTGACGCGGCTTCGAGCACGCGCACTGACGTCGTACCGACGGCGATCACCCGGCCGCCGCAGTCTCTTGCATCTCGAACCTTGTGGCAGACGTCCTCTCCCACCACGATACGCTCCCGGTGCAGGCGATTGGCGTCGACATCCGCATCACGCAGCGACTGGAACGTCCCTGCTCCAACATGCAGTGTGACAAAAGCCTGTTGTACGCCACGCGCTGCCATGTCGGCCAGCATTGCTGCATCAAAATGCAATCCGGCCGTTGGTGCGGCGACGGCTCCGGGCGTTCGTGCATACACGGTCTGGTAGCGTTCCTCATCACTTTCGTCCGCCTCGCGCTCAAGATAAGGCGGCAGCGGTATCTCACCAAATTGCTCGAGGAACGCCAGCACAGGCCGGTCAAAATCGACACAAAACAGATCGCCGTCGCGCGCCGTGACCTGCCCCTCGCACCCGCCGGCCAATTCGAGGATCGTTCCCGGCCGCGGCGTTTTGCTGGCACGAATATGCGCCAGCGCCGTCGACTCGGTCACGATGCGCTCGATCAGCACTTCGACACGGCCACCACTGGACTTGCGGCCAGCCAGGCGCGCCTTGATGACCCGCGTATCGTTGAACACGAGCAGGTCACCGGCCATTAGCAATTCGGGGAATTCAGCAAAGCCGCGATCGTGTAACCCATTGCCGTTATGGCGTGGATCGACCTCCAGCAGCCGGCTCGCACGGCGTTCGCTCGCCGGGTATTTCGCTACCAGGTCATCGGGAAGCTCAAAATCGAAGTCGGCCAGTTGCATGGGCGCGAATGGTAGCAGAGCGTCCGCCAAGCCCAATGGCATGTTCCCGAGTACTTACGGACCCTGGGGAGCACCGGTTTCCCCTGCGGGGGGTCCTTTGGGGGAAATAATGCGGACCGAAGGGAGCCATTCCCCCAAAGGACCCCCCGCAGGGGATGCCGGTGCGGACCTGAAGCATGTGCCTTGGCCGCAACCCCGGATCCATACCGGGTGACATGCGGCAGTCGATCACTCCGCGCCGCGAACCACGGACGGGGTGCGCCGAATCCGAACGACCGGAGCTACGCGGACGACATCAGCGGGTGCAATGGATGGCAAGCCGCTTTGCCGGTTGTCCGGTATCTCGATATCAAGGGTCTGGGGGCGCTTGTCGCGCACGATGTCGATCTCGAGTTTCTCACCGGCCTGGTACGACCCGAGTATGCGCACGGCGTGCGATACCGACGCCGGCGTACGGCCGTCAATCGCATGAATCACGTCACCGTCTTTCAGTTTCAGGTTTTCATCAGCCGGTGCGCGCACAACCAGGAGCCCTTTGTCGGTACCGAAGTACCGTCCGAGATCCTCCGTCAGCGTAACCATTTCCATGTCGCCCCAGCCGCCGCCTCCGAGCCGGAATGCGAACTCGTTGATGCCAGGCAGCATGGGCGCATGCGGCGCGTGCGGAGCCCTCGGGGCACGCAACCGTCCGCCCGGCCCGCGAACATCAAATGTGTGCCTGGCCATTGACTGAGGTTTGAGCGAAAGCGTTGCCACGCGGCCGTCGCGGCGATACTCGATATCCAGCGTATCACCCGTCTCTATGCCGGCCATAAAATCCAGAAGCTTCCGGTTGGAGGCTGCGCTGCTGTCAGCACTCAGCGATTCTTCATTGATCGATGTAATGATGTCGCCGGCGCGCAGGCCCGCCTCGGCGGCGGCACCGCCCGGAGTAATGCCACTGACGCGAACACCCTCTGACGGTCCGTCGTCGGCCTCGCCGTCAATTGTGACGCCGAGCATCGGGCGGTTGTTCATCTCGAAACTGTAATGTTGCGATACGATCGCCGGCAAATTCCGCGCGCTCAATTCAGCAATACGCTGTGCGGCTTCTTCCAGGCGCGCTTCAGCAGCGCGCATCTCCTGCTCGATATTTATTTCTTCACGTACTTCTTCACGCTCGACGACAACACGACGCTCGTCTGTCGATGCGTCGTCGTCGACCTGTGCGATCGCCGTACCGGTCATCGAGACCGCGAGCAATGCAAACCAAACCGCCTTTCCGTTGTTCATGTAACGCTCCTGCGTCCGTTCGACGCGCCCCGGCCTTGCGGCCGCCAAAACTGATTTGTGCCCGCCGTTTAAAACGACGTGCGCCGTGCATGTGCGTAACGCACCTGCATCAATGAATCCATCAACCGCACGCGCTCGCGCCAGAAGGTCTCTTGCTGCTCAACCGTCA
>CAZLNH010000320.1:0-14749 GCA_964560775.1 uncultured Woeseiaceae bacterium
GAACGCGTCGGTCAACGTCTGCGCCCACACGAAGCCCAGCGTGAACGATTCCGACGTCTCGGCTCTGATGTCCTCGGAACCACCGGTTTCGGTCGGGATGAGCACGTTCGCCTGCAGGCCCAGTTGTGTCGGGTCAACGCCATCCAGCACGCAGTTGTCGAGCACCGTCTGGGTGCGTGTTTCGCCACTGGGATCGTACACATTGCCGCTCTGCGCAGTCGCTGGTACGACACAAGGGTCGTTACCGCCCGCAATCACCCCGGCCTGGCCCGCCAAAAACTGCTCTCGCAGATTGGGTGCGCGGAAGGTGGTGCCAAACGTGCCGCGCAGACGCAGCGATTCGATCGGCTGGACTTCCGCCTTCACCGAGTAGGTGAATTCTTCGCCGAAATTCTCCTCGTCCGTGTAACGGCCTGACAGGTTTAACGCGGCCCATTCCGTCACCGGCAGCTCCGTCTCGGCGTAGATGTCGAAGATGGACGTCTCACCGATCGTATCGGTCTCCTGGTCCGGGGCCTCGGACGCGGACAGAGCCTGTGCGCGCACGATGTCGTTTGCAGAGTCGATGGAGTTCTCACGCCATTCCATGCCGACGACGAGACCCACGGTGCCGGCCGGCATCTCGAACAAGTCGCCTGTCACGAGACCGGACAGGTGGAGCTGGTTCAGCGTCGTCGTGTTGATTACGTTACCAAACAGGAACTCGTTTTCGGCTTGTGAAAACGTCTTGTTGCCGCCGCGCGTGGACCACAGGGAATCCTGGAACCAATTGACGGGAACGCATTCGCGTGGCGTCAGAAAACCGAAGCCGGGCGCCGTGCGCTCCAAACCACAGACGAGATTACCATCCATGTCAAAGCGCAGCGTGTCGATCGATTCGCGAACGTGTGTTTCCATCATGCCGGCCTGGATCGACGAACCCGAGCTTTCTTCCCACGACGCGAACACGTCGTAGATCCAGTTCCTGTCGCCCAGGGCGCCGAAGCCCAGATCGCCTTCTGTGCCCAGCACGATTCGGAAGTTATCGATATCGGTCCGGCGATGCTGCGTAAGGCCCTGCAGTGAGTACACTGGCAGCGCCGTCTCGTCGAACGGGTTGAGCGGATTGTCAACCAGGATCGGGTCCCCGCCGCCATCCACTACGGTGCGTGTCCGGAGGCACGTGACGCCATCTGTGTCGAGCTCGGCGCATTCCTCCTGGGGAATCAACGCTGGTATTGCCGGAAACGCCTGCTCCGACGTAAAGATATCCGTGTTGGAGCGCTGCGAGTAGGAAGTTTCGAGATAAGCACTGTGTCCCGGTGAGAATTCAAACGAGCCCGTCGCATAGAGGTTGATGCGCTGGACATCGCCCTGTATCTGCGTATCCAGTTCCTCCTGTTGCAGGTTGTAGGGCGTTTGTGATGCGTCACCCACCAGCGCGCTTGGCTGGCCGATGATTGCGCCAGCGCCGGCATTCGACGAAAAGCCCGGTATACCGATGTCCGTCACTCCCGGCGTGTCATAAATAAAGCCGCCCTGGCTGCCGACGAATACAGCGTTGTCCGGCCGGCCGTCGGCACAGATCGAATAAACGTCGCCCGTGGCCGGATCGACCTCGATGTCGCGCAGGCAGTTGTTCCAGCCGCTGCGATTACGCGTGAAGATATGATCGCGATCGAAGAATTCCGCAGCAACGGTAAAGTTGCCGCGATCATTTGACGCACCGCCAATAATACTTACGAGAGATTCCTGTCCGCCGTCTTCAGATGGCAACGACGTAAATCCGCGCAGTTCCATGCCTTCAAAATTCCGCCGCAGCAGGATATTGACCACACCCGCGACCGCGTCCGCGCCGTAAATGGACGATGCGCCATCGGTCAATATCTCGATACGATCAATCATCGCGCTCGGGATCAGGTTGAGGTCCGGCGCAACCGGTGCGCCGCGCACACCGGACGGTGCCAGCCGCCGGCCGTTGACGAGCAGCAATGTGCGTTCCGCTCCGAGACCGCGCAGTGCGACCGTTGCCGCACCTGGACCACTGGCCGGCACACCTTCAACGGCGCCGGTCGTGGAGCCTGCATTCACCGATCCGTCAAGCTGGGTGCCGAACACTACGGGCGATTCGGCGATCATCTGCGTCGTGTCGGCAATGCCGATACGGACCGAGTCCTGGCCGCCGATGACCTGTACTGGCGATATGGAGCTGAACTCGTCGCGACGCAGCTTGGAGCCGGTAACGACAATCTCTTCAAGCTGTCTTTCTTCGCCTTCGTCCTGCGCCTGGACCGGCACAGCGACAAGCACGCACGCGGCCACTGCAGGCCACGCGCACAATCCGCGCACGATGCGCTTGCGATATGACATGACACACTCCCCTTAACGCTCACTGGTAATGAAGACGCCCGGGTAACGCCGTGCTTTTTTTGTTGGTAGGCGTCTTGTTAAAATCCACCGCCGTCCCAGCGGCAGTTTCATTGCTCGCTATACTGTCGAGTGTTTACGGGAAACTCAAATGGTTGTGGTGCGCACAATTCGCTTTGCGCCGTCCAGTATTTTTTTCTTCTAATATTAATAAGTTATAAAGATAACCCCTTGTTGTCTATGTGCAACATATGCCCATTCGCTATATCTCCCCGGTGCTGCTGCGCACCGCGGACGTGCAAAGCCTGCCCGCGCGGTTCAGATTCGTAGCGCAAGCCACAGGACCAGTGCGACCCAGGCGCCGGCGTAGACCGCGCCGAGAGCGAGCAGCGTCGGGTCAAGTTCGGGTTTTTGGTCGTTGATTATTGCCATATCCGCAGGGCGCCGTGCCAGCTTCTGTTGCAATCAAGTCGTTCGGCCGGTGTCAGATTCGACAGGGCGGGGGTGGAATCAAGGCGCAAGGTACGAACATCGATGGCGCTTGGCGAACGAAACGTTGCCGGGCCGTGCGGGGATTCAATTTGTCCGTTTTGCTGATATCCGATTTGATACGCTTGGTGGCCTCAGCCCGGTGTACAGGAGTGATTAACATGCCCATCGTTCGGGAGACCCGGTTTGAGGACACCTGTGAAATCACCGGCATTGAGAACGGCGTTACCGTGCAGGGGGAGATTCTGGATTTCCGCGAACATGACGTCATCGTTGCAACGATACAACGCTCCGCCAAGGTGACGCTTCGCTGGCAAAAGCATGCGAATGCCTACGTCGGCAGTTTCGGCGGCGTCGAATTCCAGTCGCCCGGACCAAAGTCGCAGACATTCAGGACTCGCCGGTAATCAATCGTAACTCGCGTATTGCACGGATTACTGCACGAGGTTCCGCGAATCGGTGAGGCGCCCGGGTTACTGCTATCTCGCTTCTGACCCAACCTTCTCATCGAGCTGCCAGGCATTGATCCAGTCCGTCTGCTGCCTTACGAGTGACAGTTCGTCGGCCAGGCGCTGTTCGAAATCCGGCATGTGCGCCACGCCGTAGAAAATGCCGATGCGCCTGGCTCCGGCATCGATTTGTTCCTGAAGTATCTGCATGGCCCGTGCATTGCGAGCCGCAATCAGTGCGGACCCCTGTTCGCCGCCGAGAAAATCCCGCATGTTCCGCTCGTCCGCCATTTCATAGGCGATCGCCGTTTTCAGTCCGTTGTTCTGGCGATGAGCCACCATCCTGCCGAGCACGCGAAAATCCCTCAGCCCCAACGGGTCCTTGGCGTACTCGTCCAGCGCCACAAGGAACGCGCGCCAGGCATACACGTAGAGTGACTCGCCGCGGTCCGCCATACTGTCACCCAGCATCGCAGCGGTCATATCGGCATGCACAAAATTGGGCGCGCTGTAGTCAATTTCATCGAGTTGAAAGGCCAACCCGAGCAGGTTTTTCAGGAGAACCTGTGATGCGCTCAACATGTTCATCGGATTCGAGTTATTCGGCGTTTTTTCCGTCGCGTCGCGGATGACCAGTTCATATAGCACAACATCGTAGGCGCCGAAGCGGTCGTTCAGGTTCTCGTAGTACGAGCTGTCACCTATATGAATGGCGCTGATCAGGTCCACTTCCAATCCGCGATCGCCGGACGCTGCGCCGTACGTGACGATTGCCAGCTGCAGCGCTGTCGGATTGCCGTGTGCATCCGACGCGATTCGCGTGAAGTCGTCGGCGGCCGCCGACCCGGCGAAAGCCGTTATCGCAACGGTCATCGCTGCAGTGCTCAGCAGCTTGTTCATGAACAAGTTCATTGACGTTTTCGGCTCCCGCTACATCGTCAGCGTAACACTCATAGGCCGGTGGTCGGAGGTGTTTACCATCCGTGTATTGCTTTGCAGTGCGGTCAGGCCGCGCACGTAAATATGGTCAAGGAAGCGGCCCATCACCCGCATCCTGTGATCCTCGCTGAAGCTCAATGGCTCGAGCGACAGCGTTGCAGCCAGGTTGTCGATGATTGCCATGCGACCGTGCCGCCACGTGTTGAAATCGCCGGAAAGTATTATCGGACCCGTATGATTTTCGAGGGCGGCGGCAATTTGCGCGAACTGTTGCTCATAGACGTCCAGTCCGAACGACAGGCTGACGGCATGGATATTGACGACGACGAGTGTCTGCTCCCTGCCGGTAAGGCCGTACTGCGTCAGGCTTGTTCCTTTCGGTGTCCGCATCAGCGGCTCCATCGTCACGAAGCTGCACTGTGTGAGCGGTTTCCGGCTGGACAGTGTCAGCACGCCGGTTACCTCTCCGTTGGTCCGGTAGCCGGGTGCAAATGACCAGTGCATATCCGGAGTCAACGCGGCAATTGTGTCGGCCCGGAGCGATGCTTCCTGGATCAGGATCAGATCCCTGCCGGCCGCAAGCTGATCGTAGTCCCGCAGCCACTCCGGGCTGCTGTTTTTGCGAATGTTCCAGTTGCCCAGCCGGATGTCATACGGGTTCAGCCGTGCGCCGTTGCCCGGAACCGCGTTGTCGAGCGAGTCACGGCAGCTGCTGATGCCCAGGTCACCCGGCACATGCTGGGTCGCCTGCAGGTTCGAAACCTGGAAGAGCGGTGGTACGGACGTCGTTGCGCATGCCGTCATGAGCAACAGCAACGCCTGGGCGGCAGCATGACTCACGATGCGTCGCAGTAAATGGGCCCGATCGGGTTTCACGATAAGTACTGCGTCCTGGATAAGATCGGTCAGGGGCTGCGGATGCCAGCCCGGAAAGCAAAACAGTCTACAAGGTCATGGACCGCGCAACCACGGCGCGGTTCGCATTCCGGTCAGCTCGTGTTACCCGGTTGCGTTCGCCGGGCCCTGGCACGGCGACGCATCCTGCCGGGCAGCAGCCACAGGTAGATGCCGGTGATCCACAGCGCGAGAAGGATGACCCCGGCGGGCAGGAACAGCCATAGTTTCAGGTTGTCATGAAAAAAGGAGCCATCATGAATGGTTTCGATCAGGTCGGAGCGCCGCGCTGTTGATGACAGCACCTTGCCTGTGCGCGTATCAATTTGTACTTCCCATCGATTTTTCGCCCGGACCTTGACGACGCCTCGCTCCGGTCGCACGTCGAGGCGGTCGATGTCCGGCCAGTCACGGATGGAGGCTCGCGGTTCGGCGCGGGCAATCCGGAGAATTTCGTCGAACGACAGCGTTAACGGTGCGCCTTCACCGCGTTGCGTCGGTGGCTGGATCCAGTCGACATCCTTCTTGAGCTGCAGAATCAGACCCGAACAGATAACAACCAGAATCGGCAATGCGATGACGATTGCGCCCCACCGGTGCAGCTTACGGGTCAGGATATTAAGCTTGGTATTAACAGGTTTTTTTTGCATCGGCCGCGCAATCTACTACAAATCGGGTATCAGCACAGGGACAGTTCACGAGATGGAAAACGCCGCGGACATGCGGAGTAGCTGCGGGCCATGCCGGCTGCATCGGCGCAGTGATCTCGTTGCACCTTGAATTATCCAGTGATTGGCGCCATGTCGGACTTTGAGTACACGCGCCATCATCGCCGCTGGACGACTATTGGGCCAGCACATCAGCCTGGTGGCGTAATTTTGAGAAGCTGCACGTGCCGCGAGGTAAGTTGATATGAAAACCGGAATCATGGCGCTCTTTATCGCTCTGCTGTTATTACTAGCCGCGGGTTGTGCGGGCCAGCAAAGTACTGGCGCTTCCGAAGCGGACAGAACCTGCATAAGCGTTCGCAGCATCAACGGGTTCAATCCGCTGAGTGACCGTGAGTTGCTGGTAACGGCAACTGTCAGTGACCATTACCTGTTTACCGTCGTTGGCATTTGCCCGGGATTGCGCTCGGCAGACTCGATCGCCATCAGTGACCCGACCAGCCGCATCTGCAACGACAGTTTCGGCAGTCTCACCTACGCTGACCGCGTGCACGGGCCACAGACCTGCCGCGTTGATCAGATTGAACGTGTAACCGGTATCGAGGAAGCGCGCGATATCGTCGAGATCCGGCGCGAAGCCCGTTCGCGCTAGCCCGGTAATCGGTGACGGGTACGGGCCAAGCCAGGGACATCCAGGGCGGTGGCCGCGGGGCGTTCGCTGCGTGAGCGATTGATTACCGCAGCTGGCTGTCCTTGCTGCCGCGGCGATTGTAACCGCTGTGCGCCGACTGCTCGCCGTCGCGTTCCTGCTGGCAGGCGATGCACAACCGTACGCCGGGAACGGCCTTGCGCCGTGCCTCAGGGATGACGGCATCACAGGCTTCGCAGTGACTCAGGCTCTCGCCTTGCGGCAACTCATTGCGTACCCGCTTGACGGCGTCCTCGACGCTTGCGTCTATCTGGTCCTGCACGGCCCCGTCGCGGGCCCAGCCACCTGCCATGTTCGGGACTCCTGGATGCGTGCTAAGGACATCATTGTGACTGAACCGGTCCGCACATAGCAAAGACCACCGGACAGCCCGGCGGGTCTGGATTCCGGGAACGCGCCGTTGCACTGCTGTCTCGTTTTACCCGGATATCGCACCGGCTGTGCTCGTTACCCGGGAATCAGTCCGGTGGGCGCCGGAAAGTATGGCCAAACACGTCCAGTGTGACCGCCTTGCCTTCAGGGTCAATGGCGAACGACGCAAACGTGCCGCGTGACCACGTCAGGTAATTGACCAGGAACGTATCAAAGTGCCAGTGCGAGACGTCATAGTCGTACATCCCGGTCGACAGCACGAGCCGTGATGCCTCCTGACGAAGCTCGATATCGCCCAGGATGTCGCTGTGCCAGGTGCCGAGGTAGGCTTCGAGCGCAAGGCTCGGCTCCGTGTCCTCGAGTCGCGACTCTTCAATGGCCGCCCATTCGTCACGTTGCTCGTCGGCGCGTGCCCTGTAAAGGTCGAATACATCGCGCGCCCAGTCACGGCGTGCCGCACCCTGGCTGTCGTCCATGACGTCCCAGAGCAGCGCATGCCGCAGCTCGGCGCCGTCCATGTTGGCCATCACTACGACCGCGCGGCCGCCGGCGCGATCGAGCCCGATGATCGCGACCAGTCCGTCGAGACTGCCGGTGTGGAAGTCGATCTTGCGGCCGTCGAAATTCTGCTGGAACCAGCCCAGCCCGTAGGTGCGCCAGTCTGGCTTTGTCAGTTCGACGGTCGGGTAGAAATCATCCGGTGTGGCGAGCTGGTGCGGCTCGAACATCGCCGACATGCCATCTTCCGAAATCAGCCGCTCTCCGCTTTCCGTCACGCCATCTTGCAGCAGGAACCGGGCCCACTTAGTCATGTCGTGAATTGACGACCACGCGGAACCGGCGGCATCGGGCAGGTCGGCGGGCAAATCCCACGGAATGACACGCACCGTATCGTCCACTTTTGCGTGCGGCATCACGTGTTCCAGGTTGCCGGGGATCTGGCCGCGCGTGCCAAACGTTTCCCGCATGCCAATCGGCTGCCACAGGCGCTCGTCCAGGAACTCGTCCCAGCGCTGACCGGATACTCGTTCAATAATCAGGCCGGCCAGCTCGAACATCGTGTTCTGGTAGATCAGTCGCGTACGCGGCGCGGCTTCAGGTTCGACGAGGCGCAATTTGCGGACCTGCTCGTCGAGCGGTGTAAGTTGGCGAAATGTCCAGAAGTCGGTTCGCGGCAGGCCGGTACGGTGTGCCAGCAGATCGCGTATCGTCACCTGTTGTGTCAGTGCGTCGCGATGAAAGTGAACTTCGGGCAGGTGGTCGATGACCGGATCATCGAGCGACAGTCTTTCTTCATCAGCCAGTATCAACAGGCCGGCGACGACCATCGCCTTGGTGGTCGATGCGTTGGCGAACAGCGTGTGCTCATCGACCGCCACGCCATCTGCCGCGGTTTCGCCGAAGCCCTGTTGCAGCACGACCTCGCCGCTGTCTATGACTGCAACCGCCATGCCGGGAATCTGCCACATAGCCATGCCGCGCTCGGCGGTCTGCACGGTTCGCTGATCGGACACATCGCTAGCGCCGACTGTTGTGCTTAACGCCAGCAGCAAAAACGCCACACAGCAGGCGCCTGTTCTACGTATGCATCCAGCCATCGTTATTTCCTATGTTATTGGGCCGGCTGCATTGCTGGCCCTGTTATGTCGGCTTGGCAAACTCCGCGAAGCCCTCGAGGAACTCTTTCAGTTTCGTTCTTGTGGCGTCGTCCGTCATGGTGCCATCGTCATCGAACACGTTGCCGGCTTTGGATACCATCAGGCGGCCGCCAAACCACTGGCGTGTGCCAAGCGTCCGCAGTACCGGCAGCCAGGCATTCTGCGCGAGTATGGTACCGAATCCGCCGGGCGATGCACCGATGACAGCGACCGGGCGATCACCAAAAACCTCGGCTATGTCGCGTGGCGGCCTGGACAGCCAGTCGATGGCGTTTTTCAGTACGCCCGGCATGCTGTTGTTGTACTCCGGACTTGCAATCAGCAGGCCGTCGCTTGCCTTGATGCGTTCCTTCAGGCGGGTTACGGCCTCCGGCACGCCGTCGTCGCGTTCGCGATCACCGTCGTACAGCGGAATTTCGTGCAGCGTGGCGATATCGATCTCTATGTCCGGCCCGGCGAGCGATCGTGCGGTATTGAGCAGCGCGGTATTGTACGACTGTTCACGCAAGCTGCCGGACAGTCCCAGTATCCTTGTCATGGCCGTGCTCCTTCGATGCGCCCGAACCGGCCGCTGTTGAAATCGTTGATCGCCTGGCGGATCTCCGCGTCCGTGTTCATGACGAATGGCCCGTAGCCGGCGAGCGGCTCGTCAATCGGTTCGCCGTTCAGCAGCAGGACGACCGCATCGTTGTTTGCGTCGATGACGATATCCGTACCGTCCTGTTCGAGCAGCACCATCTGTGCCTCGCGCGCGATTTCGCTGCCATTGACCTGGACTGTACCGTGCAGGACGACGAGCGCCGTCGTCCAGTCTTCGGGAACGCTGATGCGTCCCGTGGCGCCTGCTTTGAGGCGCAAGTCCCAGACGTTCATCGGTGTATAAGTCCGGGCCGGACCTCGATGACCTGCGAACTCGCCGGCGATGATGCGCGCGCTGCCGGCGTCACCGGGCAAGGGCACGACCGGAATATCGGCATTGAGCAATGTCTGGTAGCCGGGCGGCGCCATCTTGCTGGCCGCCGGCAGGTTGACCCAGAGCTGCACCATCTCGAGGGTGCCGCCACTTTCGGTGAACGCCTTCGAATGGAACTCGTCATGCAGGATGCCGGATGCCGCCGTCATCCACTGCACGTCACCCGGGCCGATCAGGCCGCCGCTGCCGGTGGAATCCCGGTGCTCGACCTCGCCCTGGTAGACGATTGTTACCGTTTCAAAGCCGCGGTGTGGGTGCTCGCCGACACCGCGCGGGCGCTCGCCCGGCTCGAACCGGGCCGGGCCGGCGTAATCTAGCAGCAGGAAAGGACTGACCAGCGCCGCGTGCTCCGAGTAGGAAAACAGCGAGCGTACCGGAAAGCCGTCGCCGACCCAGTGGCCGCGCGGCGCATTGTAGAGTCCCTTGACCTTTTTCATCGTGATCTCCTGGCGTTATGGCAACGTGCCATTACGTGATGCGATCCATCATATAGACGGCTCTCAGGCAACAGTAGTGGGTATAAAGGACACTCAATGTTGCGTTTATTCGAACAATCAGGCCCGTCAACCTGGCTGGGCGGCATCATCCGAAAAACCGAGGCGGGCTAGCAGGTCCGCATAGCGGGGGTCGCTCCGCAGCGAGGCAAGCAGCGGGTCAACCTTGATCTCAGCGATGCCCGGGTCGCGATGCTGAAGTGCGGTCTCGAGCCAGCGAAAGGCCTGGTCGGCATTACCGAGGGCGGCGTAAACCTCCGCAATCTGGTAAGCGAGAGTTGCCGCGTACTGGTCTTCGAGCCGTCGTAAAGCGTTCTCTGCACCGTCGTGGTCGCCTTTCGCGTCGTCGACGAGTGCCTGCGCCATCAGCGCCAGCGCCGGGTGCGATTCGCTCGCTGCGGCGACCGCGGCCTCTCCGGATTCGCCGCGCGCGAGGTGGATCTGCGCCTGCAAGATGCCTGCGCCCGGAAAACCTGGCGCCAGTTCGACCGCGCGTGTCAGCGCCTGCTGGCTCTGGTCCAGGCGGCCGGCGGCGAAGCTGAAGTAGGCAAGGTTGTAGAAGCTGCCCTGGCGGAGCGGATCCCGTTCGGCGCCCTGCGCGGCCAGTTCGATGGCGTCATTGAGGCGGCCGATATGAAAATTTAGCGCCGCGCCGGCGGCGATGAAGTCGGCATTGCCGGGTTGCAGCTCCAGTGCGCGCATCAGCGACCGCTCCGCGCCTCGCCATTCCCAGTCGTGATACAGCTGTATCCAGCCAAGTGCCCAATGCGCCTCGGCGAGGTCGGGCGTCATCAACAGCGCTTCGCGAGCGAGGTTACGGCCGGTTTCGTAGCCCTCGGCAGCAGGTATGAAGCCAAGATCGGCCATGCGAAGCCAGACACTGGCGAGGTGTGCCCGCGCCAGGCTGAAGGCGGGATCGGCGGCAATCGCGGCTTCCAGCCGGTTGCGCGCCGCGACGTAATGCTGTTCATCGCGCGCCGTATCGAACAGGTAGCGGCCGCGCAGGTAGTCGAGGTACGCCGTGGAGCCGGCTTTCGCCGCACCGGCGGACGCCGCTGACCCGCCGGAAATGCCGACGTGCAGGCGGCCGGCAATCTGTTGCGCAATATCCGATTGCACGGCGAATGCGTCATCGAGTTCGCGATCGTAGGTATCGGCCCACAGGTTGTAGCCCGAGCGGGTATCAACCAGCTGGACCTGGATCCGAATGGAATTCCCCGCGCGGCGAATGCTGCCATCGAGGACGGCATCGACACCGAGTGTGCGGCGCAGGGATTCAAGGTCGTTGCGCCGGTCGCGCAGCTGGAACGCCGATGACCGTGCCGCAACGCGGAGGCCCTTGACTCCGGACAGCGTCGTCAACACCTCGCGAGCGAGTCCGTCACCGAAGTAGCGATCCTCTTCGTCATCGCCGGCGACGTCGAATGGCAGGACGGCCAGTGACCGCGGCAGATCCGACTCGACGTCCGGCTGCCTGAAAAGACCGGGCGCCAGCACGCCGGCAACCAGCGCGGCGAGCACAAGCACCGCCATGCCGGCGAATTTACCGGTAACGGCGGCTGCCGTTGTGCGGGGGGGTCGGTCGGGTACCGTGCTGCCGGCTGGCGGGCTGCTTGCCGCCTCCGGAGGCGCGCCACTGTCCAGCGACTGAACCGGGGCGATCAGCCGGTAACCCCGTTTCGGTATCGTCTCAATGTAGCGATTCGCCCCGCGGCGGTCGCCGAGGACACGGCGCAACTCGCCAACGGTCGCCGTCAGCGGTTCGTCGGTAACCGCCGTTCGGCCCCAGACCTCTCCCAGAATCGTGTCGCGTTCGACAACCTCCCCCGGTGCGCGCGCCAGCAGGACAAGCACGTCCATGGCCCTCGGCCGCAGGCGCTCCACCCGGCCACCGGATACAAGTTTCCCTTCCAGCGGGAATACCTGCCATTCCCCCAGCTGAAATGCCTTGCTCATGGTCACGCCGGCTCTCCGTGAATCGACACCGCATTCTAATGCACCTGAAACCAGCTCTCGACGGTCGTTTCCCACCGTCCATTGAGCGATTGCCGAAAAATATCGGTTTTTCTTTCGAAAAAGAGCGGCGTTATTTCAGGCCGGGGCGCCACTGCATGCGGAAGATGCGCAGCGTCGGCGGCGGAGACGTCGCCCTGGTCAGCAAAACACCGAAGGAGCAAGACGATGAAGAAAGTAACGCAATGGCTGGAGGCGGCCCTGACGCAAACGGCGACAGGCCTGTTGCTGGTCGCCTACGCAAATTGCCTGGCGCAGCTTGCAGGCCTCGCGGTTTGAGCGGCATGGACACCTGCCGGAAAGCCACGGCACGGCCCTCGCATCCGCGGCTGGCGGACGGGGGCCGGTCCAACGAACTCGAGCCGGCAGTGCTGGTGCTGCTGGTTATTTATTGCCTCTCGATCCTGGGCGCGATCGGCGCCCTGGTGACGGGACAACTCTGAGCGGCCCGGCCGGGCCGCCACACTTTGAGAAAGGAAACAGCAATGATTGAAATACTTGGCATAGTGGGACTCGCGTTTATTCCCGCATTCATGATCCTGGATCTTGTCCATAGCGAGCGCGACTTCGATGCGCCGCGATGGTACCGGCTGCGCGGATTCCTCGTTACTGTCGCCGTTGTGGCCGGTTCGGTCGCTGTCGCCCTGTTCTGGGGCGATCTGCTGGCGGGCTACAGCCTGTTAAACAGTAAGTCCCTTGGTACATGGGGCGGTGCGATCATCGGCATACTTGTCTACGAGCTGGTGCATTATTGTTACCACCGGGCGGCACACCGCTTCGACTTCCTGTGGCGCCTGGGGCACCAGATGCACCACAGCACCGAGAAGCTCGATGCGTTCGGCGCCAACTACCTGCATCCGGTCGACCTGTTCCTCTTTACGACGTGGAGCAGTCTCGTGTTCTTCCCGTTGCTCGGTCTTCTGCCTGAATCTGGCGCGATTGCGGCGACGTGGCTTGCGTTTAATACAATGTTCCAGCATGCGAACATCCGCACGCCGTATTGGCTGGGCTACATCATCCAGCGGCCGGAAAGCCACCTCGTGCACCACAATCGCGGCAAGCATCATCACAATTATGCGAACCTGCCGCTGTGGGATATGATTTTCGGTACGTTCCGCAATCCGCGGAGTGTCGAGAGTTACGAGACAGGCTTTTACCGCGGCGCCTCGGCGCGGATCATCGACATGCTGTTGTTCCGCGATGTATCGCGGCCGGACTCAGTGCCGGCGAAGGACGATGCGCGGTTGCAGGAAGCCGCCTGACGGCAGCAGGATGGGTCCCGGGTGCCGTGCGTGAGTGCGGCACCCGGATTTTTGTTCAAGAGTACGGATCCGGAAAGAATGCAGAAAGCGCAAATGATGTACTTCGAAGACTTTGCGGTCGGGCAGCGGCACACCAGCGGCAAGCTGAAGATTGACGTGGACGCGATTCGTGAATTTGCCAGCCAGTTCGACCCGCAACCGTTTCACCTGGATGAAGAGGCGGCGAAGCACTCGATGTTCGGCCGGCTCGTTGCCAGTGGCTGGCATACGGCGGCCGTGACGATGCGGCTGATTGTCGACAGCACGATGGATGTCGGCGGCGGCAAGATAGGCCTGGGTGGAGACATCACATGGCCGAAGCCGACTTATCCCGGCGATGAACTGACGGTGGTCAGCGAGATTATCGATGTTCGCGGGTCGGAATCACGGCCGACGATCGGCATCGTCACCGTGCGTTATACGACGCTGAACCAGAATGAAGAAGCTGTGCAGCTCGCGACTATGAAGTTGATCGTGCCGCGCCGGCCCGGCGCCAGCGCGAATGCCGACTGACCGGAGCTGGCTCGCAGCCCGTTCGGCTTCTACCGCGCAGACTCCCCGCTGGTGCGCGCGGTTACGAAGTAGGCCACAAGGCCGCTGGCAACAACACCCAGGCCGAACAGGCCTTCGACCGGCTTGTTGATCAGCACAAACGTCAGCGTCCATCCGGTAAGCGCGAGGTAGATGAGCGGCGGCAACGGATAGGCAAACGTCCGGTAAGGGCGCGGCAGGTCGGGCTGGCGGGCACGCAGAACGAAAATGCCCAGCACGGTGGCGAAACTGTTCAGCGCCAGCGTGAAGCCGGCAAAAACCAGTATCGATTCGAACGTCGACGTCACGATGAAGGCCAGCGTCAGCACCGCCTGCAAATATATCGCGTTGGACGGAATGCCATCGGCGTTGGTGCGGCCGAGAAATGACAGGCCGCGAAAGTCTTCGCCTATCACCTGCAACACGCGCGGGCCGGCCATAGTCATCGCGCTGACCGTCGATACGAGTAGCAGCGCCAGCACGATACCGGTAAACCTGCCGCCGGCACCACCGAACGCTGCATCGGCGGCGATGTAGCCGACCTCGACCTGGCCCGTCATCGCGCTCATCGGCGCGACGGCGAGGAAGGTGTAGTTCAGCGCGATGTACAGCACCATGACGACCAATGTGCCGCCCATCAGTATCCACGGCAGTGTGCGTTGCGGATCATCCAGCTCACTGCTCAGGTACGTTGCCGCGTTCCAGCCGGTATAGGCGTAACTGACGTAGATCAGCGATACGGCAAACGCGCTGCTCAGGAGCAGCGTGCCGTCGCCCGCGGCCGGCAGGAAATTCACCGGCTGCAATTCCGGCGCCGCCCATAGCGCCGCAATACAGAAGACGACGATAACGGAAACCTTCAGTACGGTGAAGATGCCCTGCATGCCACCACTGCCGCGGCGACTGCCGCCGT
>CAZLNH010000321.1:0-41845 GCA_964560775.1 uncultured Woeseiaceae bacterium
GGCTGTGCGCCCGGAGAGCCATGTTCCAGAGCACAAGCGGGGGGTCCAGCGACAGCGATGTCAGGGAGCTTATCGTGACTCCAATCGGCCCATTCTGCTCGTCAACCGTAGTCACAATCGCAACGCCGGTCGCGAAACGCGACATCGCATCGCGGAAATCGCGCTGGTCGACATCATCGGCGACCGGCTCTTTTGTGTCGATTATCCTGGTCAAACCTGCATTCATTCCCGCCACCTTGAACCTCCGGTCGAAGCCTATGCTAAGGACCGGCCGATGGATGGCCAGTGAGTTTTCCTTATCCGGAACATCACGGATGTTGATTTATGCGCCGTCGGGTACGATGCGGCGACACGATACGATCAGGGTTTGCGCCGACGCAGCTCGTCGACCGTCCTCCGTTCGTCACTATTGGCAGCCCCGAGGACATTTGCGAAAACTGTACCGCGCAGTGCTTCCAGGCGAGCGCTGAAGTCCGCGGAAGGCCGGTGCGCTTCGATCGCACCCGCCTCGATTGCACCACGCTCGACAAGCAACTCTTCCAGCACAGCGACACGATCGTGCAGAACCCAGTGCTCGACCAAGAGCGCATTCAGCATCCGGGCCAGCGCTTCCACGTCGGCCGCGGCGAGGTATGAATCAGCCATGTCAGGGTTTCCTGGCACGTGTAATCCACGGATAGCCGCGCTCACGGAGGCTGTAGGATTCGACATCGCGGAAACCGGCTGCCTGTAGTTCCGCCCCCCAATCGGCGACGCAGGCGTTCGAGAAAAAGGGTTCGTCGCGGTGCCGCGTTTCCCAGTCGAGAATCAGGGCCTGGAAGGGAGAGACCTCGCGAAACGGCGGAGGATCGGAGATCACGATATCGCCGCCGCTCTCAAGGATCCTTAACGCCTCGCGGAAGGTATCGCGCACCACCGTGGTCGGCATCTCATGCAGCAACGCAAACATGATGACTCCATCGGCACTGCCGCCCGGTTCCCGCGTGTCTCTCGCGTCGCGCTGCCTGAAATGCACTGCCGTGCCGCTTCGCTCAGCCATCACGTGACCGACGCGCAGCAGGAGCGGCGACAGATCGCTCGCCGCGAGCTCAGCATCCGGAAATACCTTGTGCACGGCAGCCATTGTTGAGAAACCTCCGCAACCAGGTTCGTAAATGCGGCGATAGCTGGACTTCCGGAACTGCCGGACGGCGTCAAGGCGATGCTCCAGTATGTCATCACCAACCTCCACGGCCGCGTAGCCGCCATGGCGGAAAACGTGCGGACCGATTGCAAAGGCCAGTACCGCGCCATAGAGGTCGTAACCGTCCCAACCGCCCGGCTCAAGATGCCACTCGACGCGGTCATAGTACGAAGGGAATTTAATTCCCGGATCCAGCTCGAGTGAGCCAATCGTCGGCCCGTCCGGCAATTGAAAGAACTGCTCGAATTTCTCACGAAACTCCTCGACTGCGGGAATCGCGCGATTGAACACCTCCTCCGCCACGTATCGCTGGTTGAATCGTTCAAACCGGTAGGACGACAAGCGCTCGGCAATCTCGCGGCTGCGCTGCAGTCGTTCGCGCCAGCCGGCACCGTCCGCTGGAACTTCGTCTCGCGCCAGCGCACTGTAGCCAGGGTCAGCCATGAATGACCTCCTAGCCAGGTCGCGGATCCGGCTCGACGAATACGCCTGCAGCGCGCCAAGCGCCTGTAACCCGGAACGACCGCGCTGCGATAGCGCGGTGTCTGCAATTCCGGAATCATCGATATGTGTCAGGAACGTCACCTTCAGTTCTCCTCTACCAGCCTCTCCGCCAGCATGCGTACGATTGGTCCCGCGAAGTACGTAAGCGGCAGAGCGACGACGTAGGCTATGGCGAAAGCACGTGTCCACTCCCGAAGAAATCCCGCACCGATACCTCCATTGAAGATCGTCAGTACCAGCGTCATGCAAAACACCATCATTGTATTCATGAGGACGGCGTGCACGAGCCGGAACCAGCGGCGGTGCAGCTTCATGTCGTGGAACCGTAACGTTTCACTATTGCGGCCAAACGGCGCAAATCCGCGATCCGTGCCTGCCGACTCTCGGCCACTGAAACTTGCGCTTTGGCTCCCGCATTCATCAAGGTTAAGCTCGTGAGTACGCGAACGCTATTGTCCCGCCATTACGCTTGCTGATATTGACAATCAGCAATGTAGCTTGGCAAGGGGCGCGTGCCCGGTTATCAATATCGAAAGTTCAGTCAGGTAATCTCATGAGACCACTACTCGCGCGCGCGGCAATTCTGGCGCTCGCCGCGGCTTTATCTCCCGTGGCCTGTACGAGCAGTAACGACGCCAAACCGGCTTTCGAGCGCGTAGGCCATGCCGTTCGCCCTGACGGCAGCCCGGATCTCGGAGCCTACTCGAAGCTCGCACCCTGGCCATACACCGATGGCGACTACCTTTACTCGGGCTGCTATCCGCAAGCGCCGCTGTCAACCGAACCGGGCGCCGATCGCTGCTTCATGATCATGAACCTCTCCGAGCCGGAAAGGCCGGTTCGAAGCGCGACGATCCACCCGTATGACCAAACGCTCTCCCCGCCGCCGCCCGCCGACCATCCAGTCTGGGGCAAAGACTATCCCTGGCCCAACTTGCCCGTCGCGGCACCCTGCCAGGTGGACTGGCTGGACCCTGAGATAATCGGCGAATCCCGGCCACCGGCCTGCTGGGATCCGGGCTGGAATACCCAGACCCACTTTGTCGCTGCCATTCCCGGCCGGCTGCTTGCAGTGAATCTGGAGCGCTTTCGCTACGGCAGCACGCGCCAACCCGGCCTGCAGGGCGTCCGGTTCTATGACATCTCGAATCCGTCCCGTCCTGAACTCCTGTCCGAGTGGAATGTGCCGGTGTCACCGCCGGACGCGGAAACGGGCGTGTATCCGGATGCGCGCGGCGTACATCACTTTACCTTCCATGGCGACTACCTCTATGTGGGCACAGAGTACGAGGGGTACATAGGCAAGATCCTCGTCATCCTCGACGTGCGCGATCCGCGCTCGCCCCGCGAAGTGGGGAAATGGTGGCTCCCCGGGCAAAAGACGCCAGAGGAGGATGCTGCCCGCGACTGGATCCAGCAACCGTTGTTCAGCCGTCCTGTTCGGCAGCTTGACGACGGTAATTTCTCGCGGCATGTCGGCATGCACTACGTTACCGTGAAAGACACGATTGCGTATCTCGCATACCACCAGGCGGGGCTCGTGCTGCTTGATGTCGCAGATTCGGCAGCACCGAAACTCGTCTCCAGGATCAACTACCTGCAGCCCGGGGCCGAACCGCCGTCACCCAACGCGGAGCAGTGCCGCGACGCCGCGGCGGGACAATCGGCGGCCTGCGGCAACACGCACACGGCCAGGCTCGTGCCCGGGACGACTCTGCTGATGGTAGAAGACGAATACTTTACCTGCCCATTCGGTCACGTCAGGATTTTTGACGTGGCGGACCCTCAGGAACCGCATCTGCTCGGTCAACTCGTCCTGCCCGAAACCCTGGCCTGCGACCCCGCCGCCCCGATGCAACCCGCGGACCAGGAGCGCTTTCCTCTTCGCGGTCCCTCGGCCCACCTGGGCAATGCCTGGAACGAGCGTATCTACCTGACGGCCTGGTACGGCCTTGGCCTGCAGGCTTTTGACTACTCCGATCCGTCGGCGCCACGCCACGTCGCCGGGTACACGTACAAAATCTCCGATGACCTCCCCGCGGAGAATCCGCGATACGGCGGCGCGGATACCTACGACGTCATCATGGGACCTGAAGGACACATTTACGTATCGGACGGCACGGCCGGATTGCGCGTACTCAGACTGAACAACGCTGAGCATTACCGGCGCTGATAACGCCAATCAGCAACGGCGATTGGCAAGGCATGCGCACGGCTGGCAGGTTGAAGGGAAACTGATTGCCGGGCTTGCTGACCTTCAATGAACATCAATAGTGCGATGAGCGCCAACACACTTTGAACCGGAGACTTGGAAAGTGAATAGTTGCGATACCCTTATATACGGAATGGTGTTCACAATGGACGCTGATCGACGCGTGTTCACAAACGGCTACGTGGCAATCAGCGACGGCCGAATTGTCGACGTAGGACCACGCGACGAGTGTGCCTACACCGCCAACGAGGAGATCGGTGGAGACGGACACCTGATTTTACCCGGCCTCGTGAACGTCCACTCCCATCTCGTGCAGGGTTGCATACGGGGAATGGCCGAAGGAACGACGTTCATGGAGCGACTGTTCGGCTTTTACTATCCGATGACCGGTGCCTGTGATGAAGAGCGTTCCTACGTTTCCGCAATGCCGCCGCTGCTCGATCTCATACGGCGCGGCGTGACAACCACTGCGGATGATCACTTTACGCATCGCCACAAGCGTTCGGTGGACGGCGTGCTTGCTGCGGTACGCGATACGGGCATGCGCTGTCGCATGGCTCGACTCACGATCAATGACAAGGATGCTGTACCCGAGGGCTTTCGTGAAGACATAGATACGGGAATTGCCGAGACCGAACGCGTGAAGAGTTCATGGGAAGATGAGCGCATCTCCGTGACGGCGTCGACGATCGGCATCTCATACTGCGAGCCGGACCATCTCAAATTGATCTGGGAATGGACTATCGCCAATGATCGGCAATTCGATATTCACGCTCCCGCTATCATGGATACCAAGTTTCTGGCTACGCGGCGCGGGTGGGAGGGCGGCTCGTTCGAGTGGCTCGATGCCGAGGGAATGCTGGGTCCCAATCTGATCTCCGCCCACTCGCAAAATCTTCGGCCCGGCGAGGCAGAACTGGTTCGCGATCGTGGCGCAGCGATCGCGCTGGTGCCGGACATGGAACAAGTGTTGGGACTCGTGAGCTTCGACGCCCGCCAGTTCCTTGATAACGGCGTCACCTGCGGGATCGGGCTTGACGGCCCGGTCGTGGCGTACGGTCACGATCTCTGGACCGCGATGCGCAGCTTTATCACCGCGCAGCGCCTCGGCGATGAGCATCGCCGTCGCGCTTCATCAATGGATACGTCGTGGACCGGTGACGAGGTACTGTACGGCGGCGCCGAGCAGGCCCTGGAGCTCGCCACGATCGGCGGCGCAAAAGCATTGATGATGGACGACCGGATTGGGTCACTGGAGGGTGGCAAGGAGGCGGACGTACTGGTCATCAACCGCCTCGGCGAGACACAACTGTCGCCACCTGCGGCCCTCATTCCCAACCTTGTATACGGCAACGGCCCGAGTCCCGACGCGGTGCATCGGGTACTCGTCGGCGGCCGCACGGTGGTCCGCGACGGCGAACACGTCACGGTCGACCGGCGCGATGCTGTGCGCCAACTGGACGCGCTGCAGGATGAACTGCTGGACGAAGTTGACGCGCGCCGCTTCGTGCGTATACGCACGCGCTACCAGTGGCACTGATGCGGGCGCCCTTCGGCGTCCGTGCCGGCATGCCGCGCCGCGACAGACTGAAGCGCGCCCGCGGCTTGTCATTCAGCTGAACAGCTCGGCCAGGTAGTTCTCCAGCGTTTCCCACGACCGTCTGTCCGCGACTGCGTCGTACTTGACACTGCGCTCAATGTCGTTGGCGTGCGGATTTGTAAAGGCGTGGTATGTGCCGCCGTAGGCATGAATCTGCCAGTCCGCTTTGCTCGCCGTCAGTTCCGACGCCAGGGCCAGCACGCTATCGGGTGGCGCCATTGCATCGTCCCAGCCATGCAGCACAAGCACTTTCGCCCGGATGTCGTTGCTCGCCCTGTCCGGGGGTGGGTCGAATAGCCCATGGAAGCTCGCGACGCCGGACAGGTCGAGTCCCGCCCGCGCCATGTCAAGTACGCAGAGCCCACCGAAACAATAGCCGATGGCCGCGACACGGCCAGGATCGCATTCCGGCTGGGCGCGCGCCGCTTCGAGCCCAAGTTCCAGTCGTCTCAAAAGGCGCCCCCGGTCCTCGAGGAACGGTTGCATCAGGCGCTTACAATCTTCCGGCTCCTGTGCACGAACACCCTTGCCGTACACGTCCACGGCAACGCCGACGTATCCCATGCGCGCGAGCAGGTCCGCGCGGCTGCACTCATACTCCCCTCGCCCGCCATAGGCGTGGACAATAAGGACCACGGGGCGGGGACCGCTTGTCTCACCCCAGGCCATATACGCCTCGAGCGGGATGTCGCCGTCGCGATACTCAATAAGTCTGCTGCGTGGTGTCATACGGTATTCTCTCCTGCACACTTGGTGGTCGAACGTGTCGAGAGTGTAGTTCAGAGGCAATGACGGATCCGAGCCCGCTGCGATCACGCTTGATTATGGCCGGCAGAAGCACTCGTTCTGATGGAACGGCTGACGGCCAGGCCGCGGCACGCCAAACTAGGCCGACTGGCCGGCCCTGCCTGCAGATCTTCGAGCGGCGCCAAGGTACGGGACACGATAATCATTACAGGATAGAGGAGCGTCAAGCATGGCATTGCAGTACCTGGACATCGATGGACTCGTGAAGACCGGCCGATTTCGGCACGCAGTCAGAGCAACAGGCGGGAGCACCGTGTACGTCTCGGGACAAGTGCCTCTGGACGAGAGTGGAGAGTGCATTGGGGTGGGCAATTTCGATGCGCAGGTGCGGCAAACCTACGACAACCTGACGAAAATCCTGACGGCACTCGGAGTGGGTTGGGAGGCGGTGGCGATCATGCATATCTACATCGTGGACTACACGCCCGAACGCTACGCGCGTCTGCGCGAGATTCGCTCCGGCTACCTGGGCGACATCCTGCCGGCCTCGACAGTGCTGGGCGTCACCGCGCTGGCGATTCCCGAATTCGAAGTCGAGGTCGAGATCACCGTGGTTCTTGACTGACTTTCCGCCGCCCTAGCCCGGATGTCTCACCGATTCAACTCCGCCTCATCCAGCCGGAACCGTGTCATGAGAAGGCCGGCCATGCCGATCGACACTGCCGGCAGTATACTGACCCCGGCATAGATCACGAGTCGGCTGGTCTCATTCTGCACCTGCGCCATGTCGGCACCGGCCACGTATCCGGCCCAGCCCAGCAAAATTCCCATAAGGGCCGGCCCTACGGCGAATGACAGTTTCTCGACGGTCGTATAGACACCGGCAAACACCCCTTCCCGCCGCAATCCCGTGCGCTGGAAATCATATTGCATCGTGTCGGGCAGGAGTGACTGGCCTATCAGCAGCACACCGCCCGCGCCTGTACCGGTAAAGACGGCGCGCAGTGCAATCAGCTCAAACGGCTCTCCCTCGGACGCGAGCAGCCAGGAGGCGAGCGCAACAACGTAGAAGAATGCCGCCAGATAGTAGGCGACATTTTTACCGGCTTTCCTGGTGAAGTAGACCCAGCCGAACTGCGAGATGAGGATAAAGGAGCTCTGGACGAGGAAGTATAGGCCCATGTACGACAGAGATACGTTCAGGATCACACTGAAAAAGAACGGCATGGTCGAAAGGTAGATCGCAAGCCCCGCCAGGTGGGCCAACTTGACACTCAAAAGCAGCATGAAAGGCCGGTTCTCAGTTGTCGTGCGTAACTGCTCGCGCCAGCCGGAACCCGCACTGCTTACCGTTGTAACTGTCGGAGCCTTTCGAGTCATCCAGAAGCAACTGAAAGTTGCCAGGACTATGATGCATCCAAGCAGCCAGGACATTATTCCGTAACCGTCGGCTCCGCCGCCGAAGGCATCGACGAGCGCGGGACCCAGGCCGGTTGCCACGACGCCGCCAACGGCCACAGCGCCGGCACGGAATGAAATGAGCTTTGTTCGCTCATGGTAGTGATTGGTCATTTCCGCCGGCATGGCGATATAGGGTACGTTAAATATCGTATATCCAGTGGCGTTAAGGAGCAGTGCAAACGCGACCAGGGCAGCCAGGGCATTCGGTGCCAGGTACTCGAATGCCGCGAGGTTGAACAAGAGCACGAATGACGCCGCGGAAACGATGCCTCCGAGAAGCAGAAAGGGTCTGCGGCGCCCCCAGGATGTATGCGTGCGATCGCTGATAGTCCCCATCAGCGGATCTGTCAGGGTATCGTATATCTTCGCAATTCCGATCAGGGTGCCAGCAACGCCGGCAGCGATGCCAACATAGTCCACGAGGTAACGCAGGACCAAAAGACTCACGCCCTGGAACATCAGCGACATACCGAGCGTTCCGAGACCCCAGCCAAAAAGTATGTCCAGGCTCAGAGCCGTGGTTGGAGTCGGCCCGGGGGGTATGACCGCGCCGGGATGGTTGTCCTTCATGCTGGCTCCCAATTGCTGCTTACACTCAGGCGCTGACGCCCTCGGTTCGTCTTGGCTGCTGCACGATTCGGCGGCACGGTAACTGTATCGATCGCACGATACGGCATCGATCAGATTTACTAATGGTCGACATCAAAACACCTGGAATGACTCAATAGCCGTGACGCCGCCATATTTATTGGCAACACGCAGCGTTACGGGACAAAATTGCGCTTCAGAACAAATGCGGCGAAAATTGCTGTGGAGCTGCTGTCTAGACATAGCCAGGAAACATTGGCCGACATCGGCAGTGCTCGTGAGGCGTGATCATCGCCATGCTACTTTGCTGCGCCCATATTGTCCTTGATGCCAGTTTCCGGTCTGCGCAGCACCGTTCTTGCTCGAAATCGCTACTTATAAGGCAAATTGATGACGCGGATAAGAAACAACGATTAGTCAACCCGCCCCACGATTGGCGAACATCATAGGCTGTTGATCACAGCTAATCGAGAAGCCTGGAAACCGGCACTACGTCCGTAGCGTGCTCTCGGATAGTGAGGCGGTTTCGATGTTCAGGACGATCCACACAGGGGTAAAGGCATGAACAAATTGGGCAAAGCAACTCTTCTGGTACTCGCCTTGACGGTATCCGTCTTTCCATTCAATGGATTACAAGCCCAAGAGGGGGAGACGAACGCAAGAGCAATCGACGAGGTTACAGTTACAGCACGTAAACGGGAAGAGTCGATGCAGGAGATTCCCCTCTCCGTATCTGCCATTACGTCGGAGGCCATTGACCGCGCAGGCATCCAGGATCTTTCCGGCGTCGCCGATCTTACCGCCGGTCTTGTTTATCAGGATTACGGCGGCGGCGGACTCGGCGCACCCGTCATAAGGGGCCAGGCCCAAACCGATATTCGCAGTGTCAACGCGAACGTGGGCATATTCCTCGACGGCGTTTTTGTGTCGAGCCGTGGCAACCTGGAGTTTCAGCTATTCGACGTAGAGCGAGTCGAAGTCGTAAAAGGGCCACAGAGCGCTTTATACGGCAATGATACTTTTGCGGGTGCGATCAACTACGTAACCCAGCGCCCAACTGAGGATTTTTCCGGCAAGGTGACGGGCACACTCGGCAGCGAGGACCGGATCGACCTGGCCGGTTCCGTCTCGGGATCGATTGTTGACGGTACACTGCGCGGCCGGTTCGCGGCCGGCTATAGTGACTTTGACGGCACCATCAAGAACACGATTGGCGAAAATCTCGGCGGCTGGAATGACAAGTATGCCCTCATGGGCCAGCTTGACTTCACGCCAAGCGACACTTTTGAGGCCCGTCTTTTCTATTATTACGGCGAGTCCGGCATGGACCCCACCGCTGGCTATATCTACGCGAACAACTGCGGCGGCGTGAATGCGGTCGGCGGGACGCCGACCGGTCGCGGGGGTACGGCGCAACGGTATTTCTGCGGCGACATGGATGCGCCGGACGCCGTAACCGTCCGTTCGGATATTCTTTATGGTAACCAGGCAACTACGTCGCTTGGCTATGTCGATATGAGTTGGGATATGGGGCGAGTGACATTGACCAGCCTCACCAGCGCGGGCAATTACACATCGGATGCTCTTGTTGATTTTTACTACAATGCGCCGATCGGCCTTCCCCCTGAATCTCAGCAAGTCATTATCCCCGACTTTGGCGGATCGAATGACTGGAGCCAGGAACTGCGCCTGTCCTCATTCGGCAATGAACGAATCGATTGGACGGCCGGACTCTACCTTAATAACTTCGAGGTCGACCGGCAGTTTGCTTTCGGATTTCCCGCGAATCCCACTGCAATAACGAACCTCATTACACTAACGGAAAGCAAGTTGTGGGCTGCTTTTGCGGGATTGACTTTTTTCATCAACGATCGCACGACATTGAACACGGAAGCCAGGTATAGCAACGACGAGAGAGAAGCTTTGCTTGAAAACGTCAATACTGGTGTTGTGAACGTGCAAGAGGACACTTTTGACGACGTAACGTACCGTGTCTCGCTCGACTATGCTCTTACCCAGGAATCGATGCTCTACGCCAGCATTGCGGAAGGCACCAAGAGCGGAGGCTTCAACAATACGCCTGTGCCGGAAGAGCAAACATACGATCCGGAGACCAACCTGGTTTACGAGATCGGCTGGAAATCGAGCTTGCTTGATAATCGCATGACGCTTAATACTTCCATCTTCTATTCGCGGTGGTCTGATGCCCAGATTCTTGCGCCATCAGCCGAACTCGGCAATCCGACCGTTACGAAAAACGTCGGCAACGTCACAACCTATGGCGGCGAAGCCGACATGCGCTGGGCATTGACGGATCAGTGGTGGGTCCAGGCCGGCTACGCGTACTCGGATCCAACTTTCGACTCGCCAACGATCGATATCCAGCACGAACGCCGCTGCGCAACACCCGCCGATTGCGGTCTGCAACCGGGACCGGACGGGATTGGCATAGACGTTAGCGGTCAACGAGTCGATCGCTCATTCCGTCACACTGGCTACCTGTCGTCCACATACGAGTGGACCGCCGGTCAGAATGAGTATTACGTGCGCGCGGACGGCAGCTACACCGGCGAACAGCCGCAGCGGTCTCTGAACCTGCAGTTTATTCCGGCACGCACGGTCTGGAACGCGCGGGTTGGAATGATCAGGAGCAACGGGCTTGAGCTCTCAGCGTGGGTCAAGAACTTGCTTGACGAGCCGTACATCTACAGCGCCATCAACCAGCCGGAAGTGGCTCTGACCTCTACCTTCTCCACGGGACACGTCGCCAACGGACGGACCTATGGCGTGACAGCCACGTACCGCTTCGGGTCGCGGTAGAGATCACTTTGTGGTTGCGCATGAGCCAGGACAGTGCATGAGATTCGTGACTCGTACGACGACTTGTCGTTTACACGGGGGACCAGGTGCGTACTGCGACGGCCGCCTGAATACGGAGTGAGGCGATGAGTCGACGAGAGTTTCTGCGACAGTCCATCGGTGCAACCGGTGCGCTCCTGGCGTACCCCGCGGCGGCTGTCGGAGAGGACGTTTTGGGTTCGCTTCCGGGCAGCTTCAGGATGCTGCCTTGCGAAGAACATTTCACGGTAGCCGCCGTCGAGAACGAGACAGCGAGATTAGCGGGACGAGCCGCCGCACCGCGTGCATTTCTCGACGTTCTGCTTGATCTCGGCGAGGGGCGCATCAAGGCCATGGATGCGTCCGGCATCCAGACCCAGATACTGTCCCTGGCGACTCCCGGCGTACAGCGGTTCGAATCAGCTACCGCCGTGTCGCTGGCGCGCGCAGCGAACGACGAACTCGCCGATGCGGTGAAGGCGAACCCGGGCAGACTCGCCGGGCTCGCCGCGTTTGCGCCTCAGGACCCGTCTGCCGCCGCCGAGGAGTTGCAGCGAGCCGCGGAGACTCTCGGTCTCCGCGGTGCGGTTGTGCATTCGCATACGAACGGGGAGTATCTGGACGATCGCAAGTACTGGGAGATCTTTGAGGCCGCCGAGGCTCTTGACCTGCCGATTTACCTGCATCCGAGGGACCCGTCGGAAAACCTGGCCGGGCCGGCACTTGCCATCCCGGGCTTCCGCATCGGGTGGTCTTTCGGCGTCGAAACAGCAACACATGCCCTTCGCATCATGGGCGCGGGAGTATTCGACGCATTCCCGAAATTGCGAATTATCCTTGGCCACATGGGTGAGACTCTTCCATTTGCCATATTTCGAATCGATGAGCGATACCGAATCGAAAGCAGGTCCAGCAGTGTTCCGAAACTGAAGCGCACACCGAAAGAGTACCTGACGGACAATTTCCTGATCACCACCAGTGGCATGAACTATTGGCCCGCCTTGCAGGCCACGATCCAGATTGTAGGCATCGATAACGTGCTGTTTGCCGTGGATTATCCTTTTGAAGACGGGAAAAGCTCGGCCGCCGCGATGCGCGGGATGCCGCTTTCCGATGTCGACAAGCGGCAGATCTGCGAACTAAATGCCCGACGCGTTTTCAGGCTGTGACCGGCAACTGTCGGAAGCCCCGCCGTCTATGTCCGAAGTTGCTCCAGCCAGGTGGTCATCACTGTTCGGTGTCGGTGTTGCGGTAACGGGAGATTTGTCACTCATTGCCGCGTTATTAGGGACACCGGGCCCGGTCGCGCAAATGACCGGTGAACCGACGCCAGCACAGGCCCCCACGAAGTGAGATTCCGATGTGTATTCTGAACGTTGCGAAGGCCGAATTCGTTGCCTCCATAGACGTTGCCGTTATTGGCGCGGGAGCCTGCGGCTATAGTGCCGCACTGGCTGCGCGGGACCGCGGTGCGGATGTCGTCGTCGTCGAAAGGGACTCTACTCCCCTTGGCAGCACGGCAATGTCCACCGGGTTGATACCCGGCACCAATACATACTTTCAGCGCGAGGCGGGCATAGAGGACAGTCCCGAGCTATTCGCAGAGGACGTACTACGCAAGGCTAAATACCAGACCAATGCGGATCTTGTACTGGCGCTCGCCCGCGAATCCGGACCGACCGTCGATTGGCTCGCGAGTGAGCATGATGTCCCTTTGACTCTCGTAAAAAGTTTTCTTTATCCGGGCCACTCAGTCTACCGGATGCACGGGACTCCCAAGCGCAGTGGCACGGAGTTGATGGCGGCGTTCGCATCAGCGGGCGACAAGGCCGGCGTTGATGTCCTGACGTCGGCAACGGCCAGCGATTTGTTTGTCGACGAAGATGGCACAGTACGCGGTCTCCGCGTCACCCGCCCCGATGGAGCGCACGAGGATATAGGCTGCGGTGCGCTGATACTCGGCTGTTGCGGGTATGCCGGAAATCGCGAAATGCTCACGGAGTACATACCTGAGATGGCGGAGGCGCAATTCTTTGGGCACCCTGGCAACAAGGGTGATGCCGTGCGCTGGGGCCGTGCTCTTGGCGCCTCGATTATGGATCTTGGCGCATACCAGGGCCACGGCGGCCTCGCCGCCGGCCATGCTATCCCGATACTGTGGCCCCTGATCATGGAAGGCGGCATCCAGGTAAACAAGAGCGGTACCCGGTTCAGCAACGAGGCAGCGGGCTACTCGGAACAGGCGGCAAACGTGATCGCGCAACCGGATCGTGTGGCCTACGATATTTTCGACAGGCGGCTCCACGAACTCATGCTGGAGTTCCAGGACTATCGCGATGCCTACGATGCCGGCGCGATCACAACGGCCGAGGATGCACCGGCACTGGCGCGAACACTTCAAATTCCGTCGGCAACGCTGCTCGAAACGTTGGAAGAGGTCGAACAGATTCTTCGTGGCGAGCGTGAGTGTCCGTATGGCCGTCGCTTTAAGAGTAACCCGCCCTTGCAGGCTCCGTTTTATGCCGCCAAGGTCACTGGCGCCCTCTTTCACACACAGGGGGGGCTCGTTGTCGACGAGCGCAGCCGGGTGTTGCACGAATCCGGGCGGGCGCTGCCGAACCTGTTTGCCGGCGGCGGTGCCGCACGCGGTGTGTCCGGCCCCGGCGGCTGGGGCTACCTTGCCGGAAACGGCCTGCTGACTGCGACAACATTTGGCAGGTTGGCGGGCGAGACTGCCGCGGCCCTTGTCAAAGGTGGATCTGCAACGCTCGCTGCTCATTAAGGGGGATTTGCAATGCTTCGACCAGCAGGCACTGATCGATGAAAAGCATTGGCCGATTTACGGTTTGCGAGACACTTGCGGAGATGGCCAATCCTGCCCTGTGTGCACTGGCGGTGGTGGATCTCCAGAACGATTTCTGCCACCCGGGTGGCAGCTACGCCCGCTCCGGAAAGGACTTCACGCAGATCAACGCGATGTTGCCGCGCGCGGTCGCTTTCGTTCGGCATGCTCAATCGCTGGGGATACGCTGTGCTTTTATCCGCCAGGTGACTTTGCCGGATGGCCGCAGCGATTCGCCGGCGTGGATTCGCTTCAAGGTTCGTGACGGAAAGTCTGCCGACTACGCCCTGAAGGGCTCCTGGGGTGCGGAGCTGATCGAAGGTCTCGAGCCACATCCGCGGGATCTGATGGTTGAGAAGTTTCGGCCGGATGCATTTCACGGCACGCCTCTCGATCTGCTGCTGCGCGCGAACGGGATAGAAACGCTTGTCGTGCTCGGTGTGCTGACGGAAGGCTGTGTCGAATCGACCGTACGCTCATCCTCCTACCACGATTTCTACACGATTGTGGTCGAGGATTGCGTCGGCAGCACCAATCCAATCAACCATGACGGTTCAATGAACCTTTTCCGCGCCCGTTATCCCATGGCAATGAGCGAGGAACTCATGGAGGTTTGGAGCAGCAGCCCCGGAAGCTGACAGGATGGAGAACCAGGTTCCATGGCTTCCAATTTTTGAACGGCCGCAGCTTCAATGGCCTGAAGAGCACCGGCTGGCGGTGTGGGTCTGTCCCAACCTGGAGCACTACGATTATCTGCCACCGCCCCAGCGGAAACGGGATCCCTGGCCGCGCATGCCGCACCCGGACATTCTTGGCTACGGCGAAAAGGACTACGGTAATCGGGTCGGCGCCTGGCGTCTTTTCCGGGTATTGGAGCAGCATGGTATTCGGGCCACCGCGTCGGGCGGGTTGACGTGCTTCAGCCGTTATCCGGAGATTCTGGAAAAGTGCCTGGAACTGGACTGGGACTGCATGTGTCACGGCTTCGAGAATACAAGCTACCTGTGGGACATGCCGCTGGCCGAGGAACGGGAACTGATTGAGAGAGCGTGTTCCGTATTTGAGTCCCAGTTCGGGCGGAAGCTCAAAGGCTGGTTTTCACCGGCGGCTTCGCACACCGACAACACGCTCGAGCTGATCACGGAAGCAGGCATCGAGTATTTCTGTGACTGGTATCACGATGATCAGCCCTTTCCGATATTCTCCAACAAGGGCGCGATTATCACCTTGCCCTACTCAATGGAACTCAATGACGTGGTGGCGAGACTGCGTGGCATGGAGGCAGTGGATTTTGCACGTGTCGTCCGCGACGCGTTCAATACGCTGTGGGAGGAAGGCGATAAGCAAGGCCGCGTGCTTTGCATAGCCCTGCACCCGTACGTCTCGGGTCAGCCACATTGGGTCGACACGATCGACAGGTTATTTGCCGATCTGAGAAGGGAACCTGCTGTTTGGTGGGCAACCGGCGCCGAGATCTCGGACTGGTATTACCAGACAATGTTCGACAATGTCCTGGCCCTGACCGGCAACCGGAAATGAGCCGACCCGGCACCTTGCCGCCCAACGGGATGGATCATGGCCTCTACCGGTATGCCGCCGATTCCAGGCGCCCACGCTTAATGTGGCCGCATGACGCACGGATCGTCGTCTGGCCGATTGTCTATCTTGAATACTACGAACTCGAGCCACCGGATGACGCCCTGCAGGATCCCCGTTACCGCGGCGAGTTCGGCGATTATCGTCCTGACTTCCGTACCACTTCGCGCAGGGAATACGGTAACCGCGTGGGCATCTTCCGGGTGCTGGACACTCTCCGGCATTTTGGAATGCGAGGGACTGTCGCGGCGAATACCATGTGCTTGCTTGGACGGCCGGCACTCGCCGCGGCCTGCGTTGACGCGGGCCATGAGATCTGCGCACACGGTATGGCTGCGAGCAGGATGATCTCCAGTCGCACCCGCCGTTCACAGGAACGGGCATCGATTATTGAAGCGCGCGAAGCCGTGGAGTCGGTTGCGGGCGGCGTGCCCGCCGGCTGGATATCCCAGGACTTCGGCCAGTCCACCCATACCGCCAGCCTGCTGGCGGAGGCGGGTTTCTCCTGGTTGGGTGACTGGCCAAACGATGACCGCCCGTACTTGTTGGAAACGCGACCACAACTGGTATCGATCCCTTATCAGGTCGAATGGGACGACGCACACGTTATGGAGGCTCGAAAGCTCCCGGCGTGGACATGGCTGGACATTGCGGAACGCGCCTTTCGTCGCCTGTATGACGAGGGTGGCCGCATCTTCGGGATCGGACTGCACCCCTGGGTAGTCGGTCAACCTCATCGCATTCGCTATTTGCAGCGCCTGCTGGCAATCATATCGGGAACTCCGGACGTCTGGATTGCCAACGGAACGCAGATCGCTCGTGCGTTTCGTGCGTCTCAATAACTGCATCTGATCTGGTTTGTGCGCCCTGAACAACACGCTGCGTCCCGGAAGCACCCGGACCCTTGACAAGGAAGTCAACCTTGCGGCAAGGTTGATAAACCTAGGTATCTTGGTTATTGAAAATGCCTGTTGTAGATATCAGGCCCAGTTGCGTCTCGACGACAGTCTCTATGCGCAGTATTGCGCGCAAGCATGCGTGTTCGTTCATGTCTATTTGCCCCAGGAGTTGAAATGAAAAAAGAATCCCTATATCCACGGGCATTGTCCGTCGTGGCACTGGTTTCGCTTGCCCATTACGCCATCGCGGCGGACATGGACGACGTGCCGGAGCCGCCACAGGCGACGGAACCTGTAATCGGGACCGTCGAGCCGGATCCGAACTCCTGGGGGAGTATCGAGTTCGTGAACGTCCTTGGTTTTCCGTACGATGGAACACCGGAATCGGCCATCCCGAAACCCCCGCTCGGACCGACGTCGAAGACCATATTCCAGAGTCCCGAAGCCGGCCCGGACAGCCCGCTGCCGGTCGGTCAGCTGATTCATCTTGTTTACCGGCCGACATTCAGCGACGAGATGCCGCCACCAGCCCGCGTGCCGCATTATCACGAGTTCTGGGAGTGGGGGTATACACTCAAGGGCGATTCCATTATGCCGGAGCCGGTGCATCCCGATCAGCTCAACGGCATGCTTTATCGCAAGAGGGAGGGCGGCTGGCTGACCCGCCCTCCGTTCTCCCTGCACGGCGGCAGTTGGGCCAC
The DNA here is from genome assembly GCA_964560775.1 of uncultured Woeseiaceae bacterium. Taxonomy (GTDB): domain Bacteria; phylum Pseudomonadota; class Gammaproteobacteria; order Steroidobacterales; family Woeseiaceae; genus Woeseia. The sequence continues at coordinate 17,172 of CAZLNH010000321.1, forward strand.
CGGCGGCATGCGCAATCAGTTCCCTTACCATCTCATTATCTTTGAGGAAGGTGACGGCCACGTCATCAATGTCGGCAGAAATGGCGAGGAGGGCAGCTTCCGTGGACGCGACGGCAATTCGCCGCCTCCGGGTCTGGATGACGACTACCGGAATGTAGAGCGGTTCACACGGCCATGGCTCGTGGATTCCGCGCGCGACCTGGACTGGGAAGTGGATCCCGATGTCCCCGGCCGCTTCATCAAGTTGCTCGACGATGACCTCGCGAACGGCTTCCGCTCGCAGCTCGTCAAAGTGCCGCCTGGGTGGGTCGCACCGCCGGAATGGCGCAAGACGTACTTCGAGCAGGCCAACCGCCTTCGCTACATGGTATGGGGCGAAATGAAGGTCTGGCAGTTCACCGGCCCCGATGACGAGGGCCGTGCAGTGAAAGTCAAAGAGGACTATTTCATCTACCAACCGCCAAGGGCGATCTGGGGCTACGGCGACGAGCCGGTGAGTGAGCACGGCGCCATCTGGCTGGAAGTGACCTACGCGAAGGGACTTGAGCACAGCCAGGGCACGCGCATCGAAGAGGCCAGGCCCGTCCGGTAGGGCCAGCCCGAGTCAGCACCGGAAAAGTAGTAGCTCAGCTTCAGGATTGCAGCGGCGCGCGCGGCGCGCCGCTGCGCCGGTTGGCGAGTTCAACACTGAACGTGTGCTTGCTCGCCACGAACCGTATCTCCTATTCGTGCGGGTCGTACCGCGGCACGTCGTAGTCGTAATTTCTCCAACGACCTTCACCCATGTATTCGATCCCGGTCTCGTAGTTACAGTCGGTGACGTACGTAGCCCACAGTTGCGTGCCGGTCCGGACCAGTGTCCAGCCCCAGCCTGCTTCGCCGTTACCGCCTGCAAGATTGCCATCGCCGTCTCGTGGGGGCGGAGGTGCCTGGGCAACGGTGCCGTGCGCCACGCCGGCCGCGCGCCAGAAGTAGCCCCGGGTTCCTCTTTTATACGTCGACACACCCTGCTCGACACATTCGCCGCCATACTGGCTCTTGTGGGGCTCCCTGTCATCGACGTCGGCAAACCGGCTGCCCTCTGGAAAGAAATACTCCTCGAAGCTTGGGTGAACTTCGGCGCCACCACCGAAGTTTCCGGCCTCGCTGCTGGGCGGTGCCGGAATCCTCGAGACAAACGTCATCCAGGTCATTTCGCCCGTATCGGGATCCTGCCGCATCAGGGCATGAAGGTAACCCGGGAAGTTGCCGCCGGTGCGATAATCCGGAAAGGGCTCGTTCACGTACCAGGCCTGCTGGAACCTGTTCCAGTCGCGAACGCGTGCGTGGGTGCGCGCTCCCTCCCTGTGCTGGCTCGATGCCACAAAATCCGGCTCGCCCTTCCACCACTGGAGCAACACGGCGCCCTGACGGGACTTCAACCCGTGCATCTGGCCAGCCGGCAAATAACTGTAAGAGTACTTCGTTAGCTTTTCGTCTCCCGCGTCATCGCTAACGGTGAGATCGCCTTCGAGAACGAATATCTCATTGTCTACATCGTGGTAGCCCGCGGGGTGGCTCCAACCTGCCGGAACATAGGTGATCTGCGACACAGCACCCATGCTCGGAGATTCGCTTAGCAGCCGTCTCTGCAGGCCGGAAGGTATTCCCGGGCCTTCGAACGACTCCCAATCGACAAATCTGATATGGGGAATGCTCAGCATTAATCCCGGGCGACCCTCGACCTCGTAGCCTTCGTCCGGTACCGGGAACGGCGGCGCCTGATCAACCGTCGGCGGCCCGAATTCCTGGGAGAATGCAGGCAGTGCCAGAAACATAAAAGCTGCTGCCGGAGCTACTGACAGTTTTTTCCAGCAAATTGAATTCATCGCGTCGGCCCTCCCGATGTCGGCGCGGACGGCTCCGCACAGGAATTCTGGTACGTCAACCAATGTCCCGGTCCAGTGCGGTACAGCCATACCGCAAACGAGTCCGAGTACAGGCTCAGGCCGCCATGGCTGATACCGGCCGGCCTGAAAAAATATCCGTTCGGTGCGTATGTGCCCGCTGCCTGTCCTTGCGGCAAGCATTCAGCCATCGTCATATCGCCGGCGAGCATAAAGCCCTCCTGCCAACTCGCACTGGATGACCAGAGAGGCAGGTCCCCTTCGCCGGTCATTGTGCGAGTGCCGCCTGGTATCGTCACAATCCAGGTCTTCTGTCCCGTACTCTCGTCCAGGCGCAGCAGCTTTACATGAAGTGGCGAGTTCTCCATGACGGGTTCGTCGCGAAACTTTGGCAGGCTACCGGGACCTTTTGTCGGAACGTCAGTGTAGAGCAGGCCATCAATTGCACTTTCCGTATTGGTTCCTGCCCGGGACGCTTCGCTCTGCACGTAGTCGGGCTCACCGCTCCACCACTGCAGGACCGTCGCTCCATTCTCTGTACTGTAGCTGTGAGCGTATCCCGCGGGATAGTAGGCATAAGAGTAACGCCCCATCGGCTTGTCGCCAATGCTGATGCCGCCCTCAACAACCATCATCTCCAGGTTCGCGGAATGGTATCCCGGCTCCTGCTTCCAACCCGGCGGCAGCTTGACCAGAATCGTTCTCGCTCCCGTCTTGTCATCGAAGCTTAACTGTTTGAAATCGACAGTTTGCACGCCCGTTAGTGTGAGCGGGCGCCAGAACAAGCGGTCTGGCTGCACGAACCCAACGAACTCAGTAGCGCGGTCGCGGGACTCCGGTATCCTGAAGTCCTGCGCGAACGTTACCGTGGAGAGCAGCAACGCGGCGCACATGAACAGCAGTGTATGCGGTCGAATTCTCGTTATCATTGGCGGTTCCTATTCTGGATCGTTACTTGAGAACTGCAGCCGACGATCAAGGTTTGATATGCGGGCTAGTTCTCAAGCGGCTGGTAGGTATCGTGAAAAGCGATTCGATACCACTCTTCCCCATCCCATTCCCACACGTGAGTGAAATTAATGAGCATGCCGTACTCCTTACCGTCACGGATTCCGCGCATCGTCGTTACGCCAGTCACAACAGCAGTATCTCCATGAATCTTTAGCGGGAAATATTCACTGTCAAACTGCGTGATCCTCGAGTCGCCTTCGGCGATGGCATCCTGCCTCCGGCGCATTGAATCCAGCCAACCCTCCCGATCGAGCGGCTCCGACTTGTCGTTCGTGTGCGTATAGTGCGGTGCAACGATCGATTCAAGGACTGCTACATCGGCCGCCACGAACGCGTCCTTAAAGCGGGTCCTCCTAACCTCCAGGCGCTCAAACCTCGGGTCATCTGCTGCTGGATTAGCTTGGCCGACGACCGACGCGGGCATCCACGGCAAGCACAGCAGAATCACCGTCAAGTATCGAATACTCATAAACTCCTCCTGCCTTTGGCTGGATTGAACGCCGAAAAGTTCGTACCTCGTCAGAACTCGTACACCATCTTAATGCCAAAGGTGCGCTTCGTAGCCGGCGTAACGGCGACCCCCTGGCTGAACAGGAAGCCCGCGTTGATGCCTGTCGAAAAGTCCGACCACCTGGAAGCCGCTTCGTAGCTGTCGTCGTCGAGCAAATTCGCGATGTAGCCTTCGAACCTCACGCCCTCTTTTTCGAAGCCTGCGCGAAGATTTACGCGCCAGTACTTGCCATACCACGCAAAATTGGCTTCCTCTGTGTAGGCCTTGCCGAAATACGACGCAAGTCCCCGGACGTAGTACTCCCACTGGCTATCGCCCAACTGGTCGTACCAGTTCAATCCCACGGCACCGCTCAGGTCGGGGTACCGTGCCGGCGTGAGCCCGCTACAATCCCGCGGTCCAAACGCGTTGGCTGGATCGATCGGCCGCTTGAATGGCGAAAAGCCGCATGTGAATACGCCGTATTCCCCGTCAACGCTCTCGACCATGATCGTGCCGCTCAGGTTATCGTTGAACGCAAATCCACCCTCGAACTCAATGCCGAGAATCTCGGCATTGCCCGAATTGAACTGGACGTTCAGCGTGCGCTCGTTGCCCGTATCCAGAATGATCGGAACGCCCTGCCGCGTCTTCAAATTTACCCAATCCAGCCGGTATGCCACCAGCGAGTACTGGAACCTGCCCTCCAGGAGCTGCTGCTTCCAGCCGATCTCATAGTTCTCGAGGCTTTCTTCCTCGTTGAAGAGACTGACTTCCCCGACGACGGCCTCGAGCGCCGCCAGTTCGCTGGCGCTGAGCGGCACGATGTCGGTATTGAAGAACCCCGGCATGTTGCCCTCGGAGTACGTAGCCCAGGCAGTGCTGTTCTCCATCGGGTGGTAAGACAGTGTCAGTCGCGGCAAGAACGCGGTGAAGGTATCAGTATAGTCAACACCGGGTGTGGTTCGGTCGTCCTGGGAAATTTCGTCTTCCTGGTAGCGCCACTCAAAGTCGAGAGTCAATGTATCCGTGAAATCGAAGGAGAATGCCCCGAACACGCCGTGCGTCGTGCCAGCTTCCTGCGGGAAGTCAGTGGCGCCGCCGACGCAAGGGCAGGGAATGCAAACGCCGCCCACGATCTGGCATCCCGAATCCGCGCCGGTTACAGTCATGCCGAGGTTCCCTTCCCGAATGTAGTCGACATCAAAATAGCTGTAGCCGATAGACCAGCGAAAGCGGTCGTCTCCGGGAGACTCGAGGCGAACCTCCTGACTGACGTGCTCATACAGGTAGGGGTCCTGAGACATGCTGCCATTGATTCGGGTCAGGTCGAAATCCCGTACCCAGGATGCACGCGTGGTGCTATAGCCGGTCAGAGACGACACCCTATATTCATCCAGAAATCCGGCGTCGAGATCGTAATCCATGATCAGAGCCCAGTTTTGCTGGTTTCGCTTCAAGCCCGGAGCAACGACAGTCGGAACGCCGTCCACTTTGAGACGAGTGACGCCCGTGCTGAGCGGTGTGTAAGTATTGGAATTAAACGCAGCGAGCGTGACTGGATCTACAGTGGTGTTAGGTTGTATCCAGTCATCCACGTTCACCTGCGGAATCTCACCACAGTAATAATCCGCAACGGCGCCATTTGCCTGCTCCGCCGGCCTTACATCGAAGCAGTTCGTGCCGGCGTTCATGGAACCGTCTCCTCCGGCCGAGAGGGGCCCGCCGAGGAAAAGTGCGGTCGACGGTCCGTCGTTGTCCTTGGAATACATCCACCGCAATTTCGCGCTGAAGTTATCCGTCGGCTGCGCGAAGAGCACCGCCTGAACTGTTTCGGTTTGCTCCCTGCCGAGATCGCCGCCATCCGCGTTTGACTGATACTGGCCGTCGGTACCGTAACCTCGGATGTTTACCCGGTAAGAGAGTTTATCTTCGATGAGCGGTCCTTCGTGGGCGAAGGAGACGTCATAGCCACCGTATTCGGAAAGATCCGTGGACACCCGACCCTTGTATTCGAAGCCCGGCGTAATGGTGACGTAATTGACAGCGCCGGCGAAAGTCGAACGACCGAAGGTCGCCGACTGCGGTCCCTTGATGACCTCCACACGTTCAATGTTGGAGAAATCGATGCCAGCAACGCCGCCCGCCATGTAGACGCCGTCGAGGAAGACAGTGCCGACCTGCTGCGATGGGGCGGTCTGGTTTGTATTCATGCCGCGAAACCGGACGGCATCATTGTATCTGCCAGGCACGGCACCGCCCTGATTGCTGAAGCTCATACCAGCAGTAACATCGGACAGGTTCTCAAGACTGGTAAATCCGCTGCGATCCATTTCGTCAAACGTATATGCGGTCACGGCCGTTGGAATTTCCATCAGGTTTTCGGCGCGGCGGCGAGCCGTAACAACGATCTCCTCCAGGGAGGTTGCGCGGCTGCCCTGTTCCAGCTCGTTTTCTTCCTGCTGTGCCATAGCGCTTGCTGGCGAGACGACGAGTCCGGCCACGAGTAGCAGGCCGGCGACGGATCGGGTCGTAGTTGGAAGTCTATTCATTGTCTTACTCTCCCCTGGCTAGGCAGCGGTCAAATATCTGGATCTGGTTCCGGCGGCGCCGGCGTGATTCTGTGGCACTGGTCGACTAGTCGCGCTGGCGCGCACGTGCCGTAATCTTCCTGCCTTCTTCGGCCGCAGTACAAAAAGTGGCGATCGATGCGGCAACTGGAATCACCGCGGTCGGTAGACGACTGACGGCCTTGCGACCGAAAGTTACATTACACATCAGTTCTCCCCCATTAGTGTTTCGAGAACTAGGTTACCTTGGTTGGTTATTTGGCGCAAGCGGCCAACCAGCCTTTGAGGAGTCCGCGAGTGCGGGAACTATTGATACGCCAGTCGATATTCTCTCGCGGCGTCGCTGTGACTCCCCGCTGTTCGGGAATCCCATGGTCCCTGGACCCAGCGAGCCAATTGCCGTCATCAATTCGATTTCAGAAGTAAGCTTCGTGAGCGAAGCACTCGTATCCGGATAGCGAGCTGATACATTACTCGCGGGCCGAAGGCGTCAACGGGCAGCTTAGTCTTCTATCTGGTCCTAGTATCGCGATTCGACCGTGCGAAAACCCGTGTCCGGTAAACTCTGTCCGGGTCTCGTACGAGTGGACGGTGCAATAGTCGGCCCGGCTGCGAACGCACCAGTAGCGTTTTCGCGCCACCACTCTCGTCAAAACTCACGTGTCTGTTCGATGCGGGAGCTCGAAAGTCTTTGAGTCTGGTAGCGTTGGGTCCCAAGCCTGTGATTCCCTGAACGACAGCCGGTACTGCCGGAGGTTGTAGGCAAGTATGCCAGTGGCGAACAGGCCGGCGAGTAACGCAACGGATCCAACAGAGTAGCGCAGCATGGACTCATCCTTGAACACGTAATCCGTGAACACAGCAATACCTGTCGGGCCCGCAGTCAGGCCGAGAATATTTACGACGAAATAATAGAGAGCGGACGCCTGCGCCCGCATCTGGTTCGGTGTCACGATCATCAGCGCAGAAATGCCGGCAGACGTCGATGCCAGGACGCCCGCTGTCATGGGCAGGAGCATCACGAGCGCCAACGTCGGCGAGGGCATCAATGGCGTGAGTATTGCGCAGACGACGCCCATCAAGTTGAGGTATAGCGCTGCTCGCATGTGCGCGTCTTCTGCGCCGCGCTTCATCAGGTATTCGGGGAGCCACGAAGCGAGGACGATCGACACCGGTCCCGCGACCAGAGTAACGATACCGTATGCCCAACCGATATCCTCGACGGACCAGCCCCAGGTTCTGATAAACATCGTCGGAATCCAGGCAAAGAAACCGTACGAAAGGATGCCAACGGTCGACATACCGAAGAAGTGGCTGCCATACATACGCCAACGCTGGAGAAAGAAGCGGCCGACCGTGGCCAGCGACAAATGGCTATTGGAATTGGTCCCGTCCTCTGCAGACATCCGGCCTTTGCGCTTGGGCTCTTTCACCGTCAGCATCAGGGCAGCGACGAAAATGCCCGGCAGGCCGACGACGATGAATACCGTCTGCCATGCGTACAGTTCGCCGACGACAGGCAGGGTAACCGGGGGCGCCTGGCTCACCAGTGCTATCACCTGCCCCCCGAGTATCATTGCGAGTCCAACCCCCATCGATATGCCCATCGTGTAAAAGGCCACCGCACGGCCTCGCTTTTCCTTTGGGAAGTAATCGCTCATCATCGACAGCGCGCTTGGGCTCAATGCCGCCTCGCCAACACCAACGCCTACCCTCGCGAGAAAAAGCTGGAAGTAGTTGCGGGACAGTCCACAGGCCGCCGTCATAAGGCACCAGATGGCGATTCCGGCGGCAATGATGCCGCGGCGGCTGGAGCGGTCCGCCAATCGTGCGATGGGAATGCCTAGCAGGGTGTAGAAGATCGCGAAGGCAAGGCCTAGCAACAGGCTCATTTGCGTGTCAGAGATATCAAGGTCCCTGCGAATCGGCTCCACCATGAGTGCCATGATCTGGCGGTCAATGAAGGAGACCGTGTAGGCAAGAGTGAGAACGACAACTACATACCAAGCATAGGTCGGGGACGGATAGGCGTCGTCAGTCCTTTTGTCATTCATGCTCATTGCGCGTGGTTCGCCGAAGTCCATCGGTTCATCAGCACCGAAAGTTGAAACGCTTCCATCTTTGAGTCTCCCACGCTATTGGCCGATGCGGCCGGTCGAGCGTATACTATTCCTGACCGAGTTATCTTAGTTGTAATTGGCTTTTTCAGCCCCACTTGCCGCCGTTGTGCCCCAACGGCAGCCCCGCGTCAGCCGTAAATCCGTAGAACGCCTCCGCCGAAAGGGATTTCGCAACGGCGCGGCGCACCTCGAGCAGCTTTCGGAGATCGATACCCGTGTCGTATCCCATCGAATTCAACATGAAGACCAGATCCTCGGTCACGATGTTGCCGCTTGCCCCAGGGGCTGCCGGGCAGCCGCCGAGTCCGCCGAGCGAGCTGTCGAGGGTCGTGATGCCGACTTCGAGGGCCATGAGAGCATTGGCGATGCCGAGCCCACGCGTGTTGTGCAAATGCAGTCCGGTCAGTCGATCCGCGCCGACCTCCGCTCGCACCAGGCCGACCAGGCGCCTGATCTGCGCGGGATTGGCGGAGCCGGTTGTGTCCGATAGCCCCACCTCGTCCGCGCCGGCTTCGATGGCTTTCGCTGCAAGTTCTATGACCTTGCCTTCCGGCACAACGCCCTCGATGCTGCAGCCGAATGCAGTTGCGATACCGACTTCAAAATGTGGTCGGTGCTCAGCCGGCATGGCGCCAAGCATGTCAACGATGTCCGTGATTTCGCGAAGTACCTCGTCATGCGTCCTTCGCAGGTTGGCCTTGCTGTGGGTCTCGCTCGCTGACAGCGGCAAGCTCATTTTCGTCACCCCGGCCTCAACCGCGTGCCGCGCGCCAATGAGGTTCGGCACCAGCGCGGCGACGGACAGACCCTCGATCTCTCTGGCGAACGCTACAATCTCCGCAGTGTCCGCGAGCTGCGGCAACAGCTTTGCCGGAACGAACGAGCCGACCTCTATTTCCGACACGCCGGCCGCCGCCTCGTCGCGGATCCAGCACTTCTTGGCCGAAGTTGGCATGATGGCCTTTATGCTTTGCAGTCCGTCGCGCGGCCCGACTTCACTGACGACAATCTTTTTTCCGGACATCCACAAACCTTATACTAAGTTAGGTATGTTTAGCGGCACATAATGAACGATCAGACAATCATCGACAAGCTCTGGAACGCTCATCGAGTCACAAAGATCGGCGACGGAAGCGACCTCCTCTACATCGACCGCATCTTTTTGCATGAGCGGACGGGCAGCATCGCACTTCAAAGTCTCGAACAAGCCGGCCTGGCCGTGCGGCGGCCATCCCGCGTGTTCGCGGTAATGGATCATATCGTCGATACGATGCCTGGCCGCACGGACCAGACACGCGTCCCCAATGGCCAGGAATTCATCCGGGCGACCCGCAAGTCGGCGCATGCCGCGGGCATTACTTTATTCGACATCAACGATCCCCGGCAGGGAATCGTACACGTCGTATCCCCGGAACTGGGCATTGCCCTGCCCGGCCTGACCCTGGTCTGTCCCGACAGTCATACCGGCACAATTGGCGGGCTTGGCGCACTCGCGTGGGGCATCGGCTCGACCGAGGCGGAGCATGCGCTCGCTACCCAGACGCTGATCGTGCGACGCCCGCGGCAGACACGAGTGAGCTTCAACGGCAGCCTCCGGCGCGGCGTGACAGCGAAGGACCTGGTCCTGCACCTGATTGGCCGGCACGGTGCCGACGGTGGCGCTGGCAGCGCGATCGAGTTTGCCGGCGAAGCCATCCGGCAACTGCCTGTCGAGGGCCGGCTCACACTTTGCAACATGGCGGTCGAGTTCGGTGCGTGGACCGGAATTGTGGCGCCTGATGACAGCACGCTCGAGTATGTTCGGGGCAGGCCATACGCGCCGGAAGGGGCCGCCTGGGACTCGGCTATTGCCGCATGGAGTGTGCTCAAGACCGACGAAACCGCGCATTTCGATGCCGAGATTGCTGTTGAGGTCGGGGGCCTCGCACCACAGGTATCATGGGGCACAAGCCTCCAGCACATCGCCGCGACGGACGGTGTCGTACCCTCTTTGGACGAGGCCGAAGACCGGCACGCGAAGGAAGCGATGGAGCGCGCGCAGCAATACATGGACCTGGCACCCGGCCAGCGGCTGCGCGACGTGCCGATCAATGCAGCGTTCATCGGCTCCTGCACGAACGCACGCCTGTCGGACCTGCGCGAGGCTGCCGGGGTACTCAAGGGGCGCAAGGTATCATCCGGCATTCGTGCACTCTGTGTGCCAGGCTCTTCGACAGTCAAGCGCGCCGCGGAGGCTGAAGGCCTGGATACTGTATTCCGCGATGCGGGTTTCGAGTGGCGGGAGTCCGGCTGCTCGCTTTGTTTTTATGCCGGCGGGGAAGGTTTCAAGCCCGGTGACCGCGTGATCAGCAGCACGAACCGGAACTTCGAGGGCCGCCAGGGGCCGGGCACACGGACACACCTCGCGAGCCCGGTAACGGTTGCCGCCTCCGCGATCCTCGGCCGCATCGGCAGCGTGGAGGATCTCCGGTGACGAACGACGGGGTCTTCCGCGGCATCGCCGCACCGCTACTGCGGATCAATATCGACACGGACGCCATCATCCCGAGTCGCGAGATGAAGCGCGTTTCCAAGTCGGGCCTGGCGGAGGGGCTCTTTGCGAACTGGCGTTATCTCAACCCGGGCGCCCGCGAGCCAAACCCCGACTTCGTTTTGAACCAGGCGCCTTTCGATCGCGCCAGCATCCTGCTCGCCGGAGCCAACTTCGGGTGCGGTTCTTCGCGCGAGCACGCGGTGTGGGCGCTCCGGGAATGGGGCATACGGGCCATTATCGCTCCCAGCTTCGGCTCGATTTTCGCATCCAACTGCCTGAACAACGGGCTGCTGCCGGTGCGCCTCGACGAAGATTCTGTCGAAGCGATCGCCGCATCTGTCAAGGAGGATCCACTCGGCAACCAGGTCACCGTCGATCTCGGCAACCGGTCCATCCACTTCGCGAACCGCACCTGGCATTTCGAAATAGGGGAGCGCGAACGGCAAATGCTGCTGCGCGGCCTGTCGCCGATCGCTTTGACGCTGGAGAGCGCGGACCTCATCGACGAGTTCGAGGCGGGCGATGCGAAACGCCGGCCCTGGGCGATCCCCTGAGCACGCGAATCAGGCGTTCGCGGCGAAGTCGTCAGCGTCGCTTTGCGAGTAGCCGAGGCCAATCAGGATCTCGCGTGTGTGCTCGCCGGCTTTCGGCACATCGTGTCGCAGCGGCGCCCTCGCTTGCCCGAATTGAATGGGCAGGGTCGGCAGACTGGTGTGCGAGCCGCGATTCGGCCCATCGGTCAGGGTCACCGGAACGAGCCCGCCGCTCGCATTCAGGTGCGGGTCATCGAACATGTCCTGCGGTCGGTTGATCGGCGCGAAGGGCAGGCCGATTTTTTCGATACGCGCAATCAACTCCGACTGGGAAAAGGCAGCGAACACTTCCCGGATGACCGGCAATATGCGGTCACGTTGCCGAACCCGGTCTGGATTGCGCGCCAGCGTTTCGTCGGCGGCAAACTCGCGCAGCCCGAATGCATCGCAGAATGTCCTCCATTGACCGTCCGTAACGACACCGACAAAGACGGGCTGGCCGTCGCCCGTTTCGAAGACGTCATAGACTGCCCAGGCGGAGATGCGCGCCGGCATCGGGTCTGCCGCAACGCCCGTTACCGCGAATTGCGCCATGTGCTGGCCTACAAGGAAAACCGCGCTCTCAAAAAGGGACGCGGTCAGGTGCCGCCCTCGCCCGGTACTTTCACGTTCAACCACCGCGGCGAGTATGCCGAGCGCGCCGAACAGCGCTCCCTGCACATCGACAACCGATGCACCGGCACGCAGCGGGCGCCCGGGTGGCCCGGTCATGTACGCGAGTCCGCTCATCATTTGCGCAACTTCGTCGAGTGCGGTTCGATTCTCGTACGGTCCGGCAAGAAACCCTTTTTCCGAGCAATATATCAGGCGCGGATTTCGTTCACTCAATTCAGCGTAGCCGAATCCCAGCTTGTCCATCGTGCCCGGCCGGAAGTTTTCGATGAATATGTCGGCCGAATCGATGAGCCGCAGCGCCGCTTCCTTTCCCGCATCAGTCTTGACGTCGAGGCAGATACTCCGCTTGTTCCTGTTGTACATCGGAAAGTAGCCGGCGCCGGACCCGGCCAGCTGCCGCGTCTTGTCGCCCCCCGGCGGTTCGACCTTGATGACGTCAGCGCCAAGCTCGGCAAGCATCATTCCACACGCCGGGCCCATGATCATGTGCGTGAACTCGACGACTTTCAGTTTATTGAGCGGTGTTGCGCTGTCCATGGCCATTTCCATTTTGCGCCTTCAGATTTAGGCGGCAATAGTATAGATTTAACAAAGGTTACTTAGTGAGGCTTTAAGAATGGCGAACGAACAATATGACATCTTGATCAAAAATGCCAAGCTGGCACGGCCTGGCCAACAGGAGCTCCAAGCCGCCGATATTGGCATCCGGGATGGAAAGTTCGTGGCCATTGCTGCTGGTCTTCCGCCGGAATCGGCATCGGAGGTCGTCGATGCGAAGGGACTCATAGCGTTTCCCGGGCTGGTCGACGCGCACATGCACACCGGAATCTACGCACCACTCGACGAGGACGCGGTGACGGAGAGTCGCGCTGCTGCCATGGGTGGCGTGACCACCAGCATTAATTATATCCGGACCGGGAAGTATTACCTCAACACCGGTGGCAGCTACATGGATTTTTTCCCACGCGTGCTTGAACTGTCGGACGGAAATTTTCATGTCGACTATGCATATCACCTCGCGCCGATGGATGCGCGCCATATTCAAGAGATAGAACCGATAATCGAAAAATTCGGTGTCACGTCTTTCAAGATATTCATGTTCTACGGCGGATATGGATTGCACGGCCGGTCAGACAACCAGAGCGACTTCCTGATGATTGGGGAGGACGAGAAATACGACATCGCCCACTTCGAGTTCATCATGCGCGGTATCAAACGGGCAATGGACCGGTACCCCGATGCCGCTGACAGGATATCGCTTAGTCTCCACTGCGAGACTGCGGAGATCATGGCGGCGTACACCAGGATCGTTGAGCGAGAGGGAAAGCTCAGTGGACTCGCCGCCTACAGTGCATCAAGACCGCCGCATTCGGAAGGGCTGGCGGTCTGCATCGCATCGTACCTGGCTCATGAGACTGAATGTGCGAATATCAACCTCCTGCACCTCAGCGGAAGAAAAGCGATGGAAGCCGCTATCGCAATGAGCACGGCATTTCCGCAGATCCGGTTCCGGCGCGAGGTAACGATTGGTCATTTGCTGCTGGACATTGACGCGCCCTGCGGGAACCGCGCCAAGGTCAATCCGCCAATCAGGCCGCGAGAGGACGTCGAGTATCTCTGGAGCGCCGTCCTTGACGGCAAGGTCGACTGGATTGTCAGTGATCACGCCTGCTGCCGCACTGAAATGAAAGTTGACCAGCGCTCGCCGGATGACATCTTCGTCGCAAAGTCGGGCTTCGGCGGAACTGAATACCTCCTGTCCGGGGTCATCTCCGAAGGCCGGCGCCGCGGGCTGTCGTACAATCGCATTGCTGAACTCCTGAGCAAGAACCCGGCAACGCGCTATGGGGTTCCTGGAAAGGGGGATATCGCCCCGGGCTTCGACGCGGATATTGTATTGGTGGATCCGGACGAGACCTTTGTCGTTGCCGCGGAGAATTCAGAATCGGCGCAGGGCTATACGCCATTTGAAGGCATGGAGCTGACCGGCAGGGTCAAGCGCACCTGGCTTCGCGGTAATCTGATATGGGACGGCTCGAACGTCGTCGGAGCGCCTGCCGGAAAATACTTGCGACGCTATGGCTGATGCTTGCGGACTCGGCACCCTGAACCCGTGCGCACCGCACCCTATGCAAACCGGGTCAGATTGGCTACTATTCAGATAACCTAGTTACCTTTGTTGAAATATACATCGAAATCATGAATTCTCGGGAATCACTACACGCCAGGCCAGAACAGCAGTTCTTCGATGATCCGGCCATTGATCGCCTGATGGGTACTGTCATGGCTCTCGCAACGGAAGTATTCGTGCTGCAATCGCGTCTCCGCGCGCTGGAAGACCGTCTCGGCAGCTCGGGGGTCGTCGACGTGGACGATCTGCGAGCGCAGGGCGAGGACCAGGATCGACAGTCGTCTGAGGCAAAGGCTTATTCGGAGCACTTACTTCGCCCACTACTTGGAACTCAAGATGCGCTCGGCCCAACAGACTGATTCACAAAATCGGAAAGACTCCGACGTACAAAACACACAGATGCGCGAGAGCGACTTTGCAGCCGCGCAGGCGTTCCTGCTGAGTGCGAAGAGCTTCTGGACGACGACGTTGTACCGGGAACTGCGCTCCAGGTACGAGAGGCGAGTCAGCGAAAGTGGGGCGCAGACACTGAAGCCTGACGAAGCAATCGACGAGCTTGAGATGGACGTAACGTACCAATTCTTCGCCTGGCTCGAGCGGCACCTGCAGCGCATGAAGTATACCTCCCGCTACGGTGTGATCCCCTATCACTCTGAAAGAGCCGAAAGGCTGACGCAAGAATCAGGTTTTTCACTCCGCGACCAGTTTTCGCCAACCATAGACGCCGACATGGAGCTACCGAAGTATTACAGGTCGCTGGATGTCCATCAGCACCAGGGAGGACTCTGGTCAGACATCACCGCCGGTTTCGCTTACGAGTATGGAGCCAGAACAACCACGCCGCTTCTTGGTGAGACCCACGAAGACCTGCACAACCGGTTTACACAATTAATCGCAAAGGACGTGCAATTCCAGCGGATCCTCGACCTTGGCTGCGGCTTCGGCAAGAGCACTCGCCCCTTTGTGAAGCAGTTTCCGAAGTCTGCTATCGAAGCGGTCGACCTGTCTGAATCCTGCCTGTACATTGCCGCGCAATTAGCACGCAAGAATGGCGCGAAGAACGTCCACTACAGCCAGCAGGATGCGCGCCGTACGCGTTTCGCCGACGAATCATTCGACCTCGTCACGTCGACCATGCTACTGCACGAATTGCCGGTGAACGGCATTCTGCGCCTGCTCGAAGAGTCCTACCGACTGCTGCAAGCGGGCGGGCATATGGCGCACCTCGACTTTTATGTACTGCCGGATGCATTCGACCGATTCATGCACTACGGGCACTCCAGGCGGAATAACGAGACATACATGCGCGGTGTCGCCGAGATGGACCTGCCCGACGTTCTCGCGAGAATCGGCTTTAAGGACATCAAAATTGAACGATTCAAGGAAAGCGCCGACCTGGATCTCGATGCGCACGACTCGTGGCGTTTTCCATGGACGGTCATCTCCGCTGTCAAGCCGCGGCAGGCAGCTGCCTGATTCGAATTGTGCGCCCTATCCTGAGCATCGCGATTGTACGGGGCTCGAGCGACGAGCTGATCGAGTTCCGATCGCCCTGCTGATCGCCGCCGCGGGCCGGAGTCTTCGGCCCGCGAGCAAGTGAAAGATTGCTTGCATCAACCCTTTGCGCTACCGTAACCGAAATCAATAACGCTAAACGCCACGGGCATGAGCCGACCCCGGCTTGCGCAGCCGCACTGCCGATACTGATTGAGCGATATGGTTCGTAAGTCCCCACACACCGAGCAGTACGCTGCACAGCGCCGTGTCCGCGCGCCAAAGTTGCCGCACATCGTTGCCCAGCAGCTCCGCTCGCAAATTTCGACCGGTGCTCTCAGGCCTGGCGACACGCTGCCTTCCGAGTCACAACTTCTGAAGGAATTCGGGATTTCCCGTCCGACGCTCCGTGAAGCGCTTCGCGTCCTTGAATCGGAGACGCTGATCCAGCTCGACCGTGGCGCGCGCAATGGGGCGAAGGTACTGGCACCTTCAATCGAGATGGCCGCCCAGTACGGCGGCCTGTATCTCGCGACGCACGACACGACGCTGCAGCAGATCCATGACGTCCGAACGATTCTTGAGCCGCCGCTTGCCGCGCAACATGCGAAGTTGTCCCGCAAAGCGGTAATCGAAGCACTCGAAAAGTGTGTGGATGCGCAGCGACTTGCGTTGTCACAGTTCGATTACATTTCGGCGGCCAAAGCCGTCAATGCTTTTCACGGGCAACTCGTGCGCAAGTCGGGAAACACGGTCCTGCGCCTGCTTGCCGGTATGCTGCACGAGATCTCCGACTACGTGTATCCCCAGCTGCCTGTCACCTCCGGCCGGCTCAGCAAGAAGGCGATACTCAGAAGAAGTGAAGAATCCACCGATGCTCATGAGCAACTGGTAACTCTGATAAAGGCCCGCAAGGGTGACTCGGCCGAAAAATTCTGGCGCGACTATATGGTCGACACCGCCAAGTGGCTGAAAAAGGCCGGCCTCTCCAATCTCCGGGTCAGCATCTCCTCCCGCGACTGAAATTTATCCTGTAAGGTACAGTTAGTACCACATAGCTAACTCAGTTATGATAGCTGCACTATGCCCTGCCCGGGGAAGGGTGGGCGTGGCCGGCAACCGTTTCAGGAGAGGTACCGAGATGCGCGATGACGACATAGCGAACGAAGACACGAGCGTGTCTTTCCCTCGACGTTCCCTCCTGAAGGGTGCCGCTGCCGCCATCGGGTTATCAGCCCTCCCACTGAGCCTGCGACGCGCTCTTGCCGAGGAAAATTTTGACCTGATCGTCGTCGGCGGAGGAACCGCTGGTATACCGGCAGCAATCGCCGCCGCTGACCGCGGGGCGCGCGTAGTCATCATCGAAAAGGCGCCGACTTTGGGCGGGACCCTGTTTGTTTCAGGCGGAATGATGGCTGCGGCCAACACGGTCTTCCAAAAGGCGAAGGGCATCGAAGACTCGCCGGAGGCACATTTCGAAGACGTGATGCGCATCAACAACCGTACTTCGGACCCTGTGCTGACGCGGCTCTGGGCAGACCACGGCGGGGCGGCCGTCAACTGGCTCGCTGATAACGGTTTTACGATAGGCGACGACCAGCCCGTAAAGGGAACGATGTACGACCCCTATTCGATCCCGCGTTATCAATGGGGCCCGGAGAACGGCGCGTCAATCTTGAAAGTGATTCAGCCCTTGCTCGATCGACACGTGCAGGCAGGGCAGGTCACCGTTCTGACCGGGGCCGGAGCGGTCGACCTGATTAAGGATGGCCGGGGCGCGGTCACCGGGGTGCTCACGGAAGACAGCAAGGGCAAGCGGTCAGATATTCGCGGACGTAATGTCGTCATCGCCAGCGGTGGCTGCGCGGCCAACCCGATCCTGTTCCAGAACCTTCATGGCGTGCCTCTCTACAGAAACGCTGCCTGGCCATACAGCCAGGGAGCCGGCTTGTTACTGGGGCTGGGTGCCGGGGGGTATTTGCGAGGTGCTGACAACTACGTAGGCTACTTCGGCTCCATAGCAACGAGTGACCAGATTCCATCGTCGCCCGCCGCCAATATGTCGATAGATCCCAAGTCCCGCGCGCCGTGGGAGGTCTTCGTCAATGCCCATGGCGAGCGCTTTGTGCAGGAGGATCACCCCAGCCTGAACAGCCGGGATCGCACAATGGATCTTCAGCCCGGGCACCGCTTCTGGGCGATCTTCGATCAGCGGATCCTCGACGACGCGCCGCCGCTTATTCCGGCTTGGTCCTCGGACAAGCTAATGGAGGCATTCAACGTTCATCCGATGTTCACACGTGCAGCGTCCCTGGCGGAACTCGGCGTCATCACCGGAGTCGACCCGGCCGGATTGCAAAAGAATATTCACGCCTACAACCGTGCCATAGAAAAGCAGCTGCCCGACGCGTTTAACAGATCTCATCGACCCCTGCCGATTTCAAGCCCCCCTTTCTACGCGATACGCTCCCAGGCGTGGACGCTCAAGTCCTATGCCGGCCTGGCTGTCAACAAGAACCTGCAGGTCGTTACATCCGATGATCAACCAGTGCCGAATCTCTATGCGGCAGGAGAAGTCCTTGGAGCAGCGACCAGCGGCCGCTCGCACACAAGCGGCGGGAGCGTCACGCCCGCATTGACCTTCGGGCGGCTCCTGGGCCAGAAGATCATCCGTATCTGATCGATGAAGACGCCCGGAGACATTGACCGTGACCGCCGACGCGTCGTCCGGTCATTGCTGCAAAGTGCCGTCGCCGGTCGCCTCGGCCGCCTGGCCGGCGCGTTCGCCGTGACCGGGGCATCGGTGGCGCATGGTATCGAAGTACAGTCCCGACCCTGGGCCGATCCCGCCAGCCTGGTGTCAGTTATCGCTTGTGGGACGGTTTCGGTTCCCGATGTCGAACGGACAGTGGCAGCGTACCGGCTGGGGCTCCAATACATGACCCATTGGGAGGGCCGGGTGTCCGAGGCAATGGCGCGGTTCTGGGGTGTGCCGGCGATGGCGGGACGCAAGGCGGCGCTCATGGGCCCAAAGGGACTCGCCAGCGGCCTTATCCGAATTGTGGAACTCGGCACCGATTTCGAACATGTGCCAAAGAATACGACGCTGGGTTGGACGGCCCTGGAGATCCGGGTACGCAACGTTGACGCCTTGCCCGAACAGCTGGCAGGTACTCCGATCACTCACACCGGCGGGCCGAGCGATCTCAGGTGGAGCGACGCACCGGCAACATTGCGTGCGGCCCAATTTCACGGTCCCTCGGGTGAGCCACTCTACTTCACGCAGGATCTGCAGTTCGACCGATCATCCCTGATCGGCAACGACAACGTCGGCGGCATATTTCTCCAGACACTCACCGCAAAGCCGTACGAAGAGACTCGCAACTTCTATCTGCGGACCCTGGCAATGCAGTTGCGCCTCGAGGTGGGAATCCCACGGACGAGCGCTCAAGCAGCCCTCGGCATCGAAGGCAAAGGGCTTTACCGGATGGCCTCGGTTCGCGCGCCGCGATATTGCGCGATCCAGATCGACGAGTACCCGGACGCGGTGAAACTACGCCCGGCAAAACCCGGTTGCTTTCCGCCGGGCGTCTGCATGAGCACACTCGGCGTGCGCGACATTGACCGTATCGCCGACGCGTTGCGAGAGGTTGGCATGCCATTCCGGCGACTCGATTCGAGTCCACTGCCGCCGTTCGCCGGCAACCGTACCCTCGCCTGCCGGGGATATTCGGGGGAGTTCGTCGAGTTCATTGAAATCGGGAAAAGCTAATCACCGCGAAAAGGAAATGATGATGCCACGATCTACTATGTTACTAATTTTGCTGGTATGCGGGCTGCTGCAATGGCAATCCGGTGTTGCCGAGGAGGCAAAGACCGCCACGGCGGATGACGGATTCGAATATATTCACGGCCGACTGTCCTATCGACGGAAAGCTGACAGCAGCGAGCGCGGATACGAAGACTGGTGGCTTACCCGGAATCGTGACGGGTCGCGTACGATGCGCACCCTTGCGATGACCGGCGATTCGAAATTCGTCCGCGATGTGACCTACACGGTCGACGAAAACGAGCGCCCGCTGCAGGTTTTCATCCAGCTCCAGGTCGACGATCGCCTGACAGGCACCGGCTACTTCCGCGTGTCTGGCGACACGATGAAGGTCATGACGGACAGCGTTGACACCGGACACACTCTGCAGACGATCGAGGTGCCGAACAAGTTCCACGTCCTGACCCATGCGGTCATGCTCGATGGCTGGCCTGCCTGGGCACTCGAGCAGGTGCCCGGCCGTGACCAGACAATAGCTGTCTACACCACGTCCCCCCATTGGAACGGCACGACCGGACCACTCGGGCAGATGATCGAACAGCGATTCACCTACCTTGGCACGGAACAGATTACGGTCCCGGCGGGCACGTTCGATACACGGCATTACAGTTTCGGCGACGGGGGATCACAAGTGTGGGTGACCGGTGAGCACAACATTCTGGTCAGGTACGACTGGGAACCGCGTGGCCTCGAGTACGTGCTGACCGAGCTGACTTTCGAGAAGCCGTTGGAATGAAGCGCACCGCGGGCTCAGCCCGGATCGGGATGTCATCGTCGATGAAGCGATCGCCTGGCGGAGTTTGCCGGACAGGATCTGCCGCGCTAAT
The DNA here is from genome assembly GCA_964560775.1 of uncultured Woeseiaceae bacterium. Taxonomy (GTDB): domain Bacteria; phylum Pseudomonadota; class Gammaproteobacteria; order Steroidobacterales; family Woeseiaceae; genus Woeseia. The sequence goes on from CAZLNH010000321.1 coordinate 37,271, forward strand.
CGTGGTAATCGGACTGGCGGTGTGTTCCCTGGCCAGCGCCTACGAAACATGGTCGGAGAACCCCGACACGGATACCGGGAATTGCGCAACGTGTCACGGCAAGTTCGGGTTCGTCGGCGAGAAATACATATCCGCACACGACGGCACGGTTTGGACAGGCGATCTTATGACGGGTCATGGGTCGAGCATGCTGGTCGGCTGCATGGACTGCCATGCAGCCGAAGGTGACCAGCCGCTTTTGGCGCGGTGCGCAGGCTGCCACGGACGCGCAGACGACGGCGGGGCCGCGGCGATAGGAGCGGGCTTGCGCCAGTTGCATCGCGTCAAGGGGATGCCGGACTGCGATCTTTGCCATGGCAAGGACGAACAGACAGTCGGTGAACATGTCGTCCCTGCGATGATGAAAGCCAGGGGAATAGATCCGTGCAACGATGCGCAGTTCGGTCCGGACGGGCTGGACAACGACGGTGACGGGAAGGTGGACAGCGACGATTCCGATTGCCAGAAACCTGCAATCGACATCACTGATGGAAAGGGGACCGAGAGTCAGGAAGAATCAGCGCTCTGGCAGTTCGAAAAGTTCACGAGAAGTCGAACCCACGAAATGGCAGAGATCAAGACGGTTCCTTGAGTGCCGCGTTCGCAACCGCAGATAGAGCGGCTCGGCGGACAATCCACTTATCGCGCGTGGCGGTGAGCAAGGTACGTGCCGAAGATCACGAGCGCACAACTCGCGCCCATCAGCCAGCCTATTGGCTCACCGAGCACAAGCGACGCGCCGAGCAATGTGACCGCTGGCATAACCAGGAGCAGCGAAGACATACGGGCGATGCCGCCTCGTCCCAGCGCATAGAACCAGAGCGCGTACGCCACGAGCGAGGACAATAGCGACATCCAGGCCATCGCGACCCAGGCTTCCGGCGCGACCGCGCCCCAGTCCGTCCCTGGCACCACCACGGCGAGGAGCGGCACGAGGACGATCATCGCGACCGAGAGACCCCAGAAGGTCGTAGCGGCCGTGCCTATTCGGAGCGACAAGCGCCCTCCGGCAACGTAACCGACAGCGCAAATGACTCCGCCAAGGAAGACGATGAGATCGCCAATCGGCGTCCACGCGCCGGGCGACGCGGCGACGGTGGCAGGTCGCGCCGCGCCGACGAGGAGCGCACAGCCGCACAGCGCAATTCCTGCGCCGAGCCACCACAGCGCCTTCGGCGCCCTCCGGTCGAGTAGTGCCGCGAGCAGCACGGCAATGACCGGTATCGTTGCAAGAATCAGCGCGGCGTGCCCGGCGCTCGTGTGCTCGAGACCAATGCTGAGTGTGACCGGCCACGCCGCGAAGCTGGCGACGCCGGACAGGACGAGCATGAAGCGATCCTTGCCAACCCGCGGAAACGGCAGGCGCATCGACAGCGCTACGAGCACGGCGATGACACCGGCGATGCTGGAACGAACGACGCCGGCGGTGAAACCGTCCATGTCGTCGATGACGATCTTGTTCGCGATGGGCATCCCACCCCACAGCAGTAGCGAGCCGATGGCGGCCGCCAGCGCGCTGCGAGCCGACGGTTCGGCGGACGCGTGGTCCGTTGGCGCGGCCGATGTGACGGCACGTTCTGTGTGGATGCCCATAAGTCCCTGTATGCTGGCAATCGATTTCCGCCAGGCGAGTTCTGAGTCGCTTCTGTACCCGCTGTCTCGTCGCGGCGCCCGGGAAAACTTCGATGTCCAGGGGTCAGGCCACCTGTTCGGTTCGTCGCCTGGCAAGCGCGAAGGAGGTAGCCCGGGCAACAATAGTAACTGAGTTACCTATGTGATTCCACGTGGTTACTAGTGCACATGGATTCAGAATTGCAGATGCGCCACCGTATATACTTTGCGGGCCAGTCAGTATGTGGGAGGTGATGTCCATGGCCGACAAATACGCCGGATCTTCGCTGGCCGGCGCGAACCTGTTGATCGCGACGCGATGCGACTGAACGCGGATTTCTCCGAACGGGTTGTCGTCCGGCCGGACGATTACCGCTGGGTCGACTCGCCGGCGCCCGGCGTCGAACGCATGATGCTCGATCGCATCGGCGAGGAAGTGGCGCGAGCAACGTCGCTGGTGCGATACGCGCCATTGAGCTCGTTTCCGGCCCACGTCCACGGCGGCGGCGAGGAGTTCCTGGTGCTCGAGGGCGAGTTCGGCGACGAGCACCGCAACTACCCGCGGGGCACGTATGTCCGCAACCCGATTGGCACGGAGCATTCGCCAAGGATCGGCGCAGAGGGCTGCACGATCTTCGTCAAGCTGTGCCAGTTTGAAAAGGACGACACCGAAAGCGTCATCGTCGACACCCGGACGGTCAAACCTGGCTTCGAGTGCGGACCGGGCGTCAGCGCGACCGTCCTGCATCGTTTCGGCGACGAAACCGTCTACCTCATTCGCTGGGCGCCCGACACGCCGTTCACTGCGCGAGTGTACCCGGGCGGTGCGGAAGTGCTCGTACTCGAGGGGAGCTTTTCGGACGAATACGGCCACTGCCCGTCCGGCACCTGGGTGCGCTATCCGGACGGCAGCCGCCACGAACCCTTCACGAAGAACGAAGGTGCGGTGTTGTATGTGAAGACCGGGCATTTGCCGCCTGGGCCATAACCAACCCCGCAGGGTATATTGTGCTTTAATACCCTGTACGGTATATTCTGGTAATATACCCTGTAGGGGAAATCTATGGACTACACAGCTTATACGCCCAGGCAACTTGGCCAAACCCTCCGCGGCCAGCGCAAGTCGCAGCAGCTAACCCAAATAGACGCGGCGAAAGTCGTCGGGCTGTTGCCCAAGACGGTCTCGAAACTGGAACTCGCCACCGAGACCGCAACCATCGAAAGTCTCTTTAAACTGCTATCGGCATTGCAATTGGAGCTCGTGGTGCGGCCACGATCACCCGACGTCGAAGCCAGGGAGTGGTAGCTCGTGCCACGTCACTCCAAAACACGGCGCCTGGCCGTATGGATGAACGGCAAGAACGTGGGCAACTGGACCATTGACGCGCAAGGGCAGCACGAGTTTCGCTATGAACAGGCATGGATTGAGGCCGACGAAACCCGACCGCTATCGCTATCCATGCCATTGCAGCCACCCGATGCACCCTATCGCGGTAATCTCGTGGAGGCCTGTTTCGATAATCTGCTGCCCGATAGCGTCGACATTCGGCGCCGCGTCCAGGCCCGATTCGGTGCAGCGTCGACTTCTGCATTCGATCTCCTGTTCGAGGTGGGCAGGGACTGTGTCGGCGCCGTGCAGCTGCTTCCACCCGACCACCCTCCCGAAAACATCAGGCGAATAGATGGCGACGCGCTGGACGAGGAAGGTGTCGCCGACGCATTGCGATCAGCGACATCCTCGGCATCGCTCGGTCAGCGCGACGATGACGCATTTCGAATTTCCATTGCCGGCGCACAGGAGAAAACGGCGCTGCTCTTTCATCAGGACCGGTGGCACCGTCCAACCGGCGCGACCCCAACCACGCACATCTTCAAACTGCCGCTCGGCCGCGTCGGCAACATGCAGGCCGACTTGTCGACCTCGGTGGAGAATGAGTGGATGTGCCGGCAGATTGTCCACGCGTTTGGCATTCCCGCGGCCAATTGCCAGATCGCCGATTTCGCAGACCAACATGTCCTGATTGTCGAGCGCTTTGACCGTCGATTGGCCAGGGACAAGACGTGGTGGATCCGCTTGCCCCAGGAAGACATGTGCCAGGCAACGGGTACGCCGCCCGCGGTTCGATACGAAGCCGACGGTGGCCCTGGTATCACCGATATCTCCACGCTGTTGCTGGGCTCGCGGAACGCCATTGTCGACCGGCGGACTTTCTTCAAAGCGCAGATTCTGTTCTGGATGCTCTGTGCCACGGATGGCCACGCCAAGAATTTCAGCATCTTCATCGAGCCAAAAGGCCGTTTCTCACTCACGCCGTTGTACGACGTAATTTCAGCTTACCCTATCCTCGGAACTGGCGAGAACCAGCTTGCGCCGCAGAAGGCGAAGCTCGCCATGGCCGTGCGCGGGAAGAACCGGCACTACAAGTGGGCAGAAATCGAGGCTCGACATTGGATGTCAACGGCAAAGGAGATCGGCCTGGAGGCCACGGCAGAAGAGGACATTCTGCAGATGGCCGATGGGGCGGCAGGGGTGGCTGAGACAGTTTCCGCGATGCTGCCCGCAGATTTTCCCGGGGAGGTGTCGGGCCCGATTCTCGATGGGCTGTTGCGAATGGCGAGTAATTTAGCTGACCTCGGGAAGCGATATAGCTGACTGCACCTCGGTATCAGGATACCGGAGCCGGTGCGGCGCGAACTTGACGGACACTCGTCCATCAGCCGTGACATCACGGGGCTGCCTTGCGAGAAAGGCTGCCTGCCAATGATTTGTCCGTAAGCGGTGTTCGAACAACCTGTCCGCCAACCATAACGAACACCACCTCTTCGAGCAGGCTGATGTTTTTCAGTGGGTTGCCGTTGACCGCGATGATATCTGCGATCTTGCCCGCCTCGACGGTGCCCGTGCGATCGCCCCGCCCGAGCAAC
>CAZLNH010000322.1:0-3051 GCA_964560775.1 uncultured Woeseiaceae bacterium
AATTCGTTGATCAGCGCGATGTTGACGTCGCGCTGCGTGTTCTCGATGACTTTGGCGGCTTCAGCGACCTTGATGCTTGACGCCTTGTGCGTGCCGGCGGTTATGACGGAACGGTAGACCGTGTCAACGAACTCGGCCACATCGGGCGTCGAGCCGGACGTGAATTTCAATATTGACGGCAGGCGGTGTTCCATGTCGCCGGGGTTGATGCGTTCCGGGCTGTAGCCGGCGAAGAAATCCTCGTTCAGTTTCAGGCCGGAAATGCGTTCGAGGATCGGTACGCAGAACTCCTCGGTCGCGCCTGGGTAGACCGTCGATTCGTATACGACGATGTCGCCCTTTTTCAGGACGGAGCCGATCGACTCACTGGCGAGCTTGAGCGGCGTCAGGATCGGGCGCTGGTCGCTGCCGACCGGCGTCGGGACCGTCACAATGAAGAAATTGCAGGATTCGAGCTTGCGCTTGTCCGACGCGTAGTCGAGCTTTGTCGCCGCCGCCAGTTCTTCCGCCGATGTCTCCCGCGTCGCATCCCTGCCCTCACGCAGTGCAGCGATGCGATGCTCGTTGACATCGAAGCCGACGGTCGGGTATTTGCGGCCGAATTCAACGGCGAGCGGCAAGCCGACGTAGCCGAGGCCGATGACGCCGATGCGGAGGTTGTTCAGATCAAAGCTCATACAGTGTCCGTTGATTGTTATTGGGGGGCCCTGAATACCACAAAATGGGGGTCAAATTGTGGATGGTGTGCACAAAATCACGGGGCGCAAGCCCCGTCATCGCGAGGAGCGGAGCGACGTGGCGACCTCGCACCCCCTGTCATCGCGAGGAGCGAAGCGACGTGGCGACCTCGCACGGACACCGCCTCTGCCAATCGGTGCGAGATTGCCACGCCCTTCGGGCTCGCAACGGCGGATTGCCACGCCCTTCGGGCTCGCAACGGCGGATTGCCACTCCCTTCGGGCTCGCAATGACGTACCGTATGTCAACGCCCATCCAGCCCCAGTTCCCGCCACAGGCATTGGCCGTCTTTTTGCATCCGGTCGAGCAACGCCATGTGTTCGGCCGCTTCCTCCGGGCTTGCCCGTCGCACGACCAGCGTCAGCTCGTCCGGGCGGATGTGTACCGTCACGGCATCCGGCCCGCCGGTCGAACCAGCCTCCTCGGCATCGAGTAGCAGCGCGGCCTGGCCGCCGGTCATGGCGAGGTAGACGCGCGCCAGTAACTCGGCGTCGATCAGCGCGCCGTGGACGTCGCGCCTGGAAGCATCGACTTCGTAGCGTTTGCACAGTGCATCCAGGCTGTTGCGCTGGCCCGGGTGCATCTCGCGGGCAAGGCTCAGCGTGTCGAGCACGGTTGCGTGCCGGCGGATATCCGGCTGCGCGTGCTTCATTGTCTGCAATTCGTGCTCGAGGAAGCCGACGTCGAAGTCGGCATTGTGAATCACCAGTTCGGCGTCGCGGACGAACTCGAGGAACTCGTCGGCGATATCAGCGAAGCGCGGCTGGCCCTCGAGGTCGGCGCGGCTGATGCCGTGCACTCGCTCGGCGCCTTCGTCAATGTCGCGTTCCGGGTTGATGAACTGGTGATACTCGCGCCCGGTCAGGCGCCGGTTGACGAGCTCGATGCAGCCGATCTCGATGATGCGGTGCCCCTGGGCGGGGGACAGGCCGGTGGTTTCGGTATCAAGGACGATTTGTCGGTTGTTCATTGGTTTTTATGGGTGGTACCGGGTAGGCGCATTGTAGTGGGTTTGGTGTGGCGGTGGCTAACGCCGTCGCCAATCGGTACGAGGTCGCCACGGCTGCCTGCGGCAGCCTCGCGATGACGGTGCGGCTTTCAGCGCCGTAGTTCGTCAATGCCGCGATTCGCCAGTGCGTCCGCTTCCTCGTTGCCGGCGTTGCCGGTGTGGCCGCGGACCCATTTCCAGGTGATGTCGTGGCAGCCGGCGGCGGCGTCGAGCGCCTGCCACAGGTCCTGGTTCTTGACGGGTTTCTTTGCCGCGGTTTTCCAGCCGCGCTTTTTCCAGTTCGGCAACCACGTCTTGATGCCGTCCATCACGTATTTGGAATCCGTGTACAGCACGACGTCGCGGCGGCCTTTCAGCGCGTTCAGCGCCTCGATGGCCGCGGTCAGTTCCATGCGGTTGTTGGTGGTCTCCGGTTCGCCGCCGTGCAGCGTCTTGCGGCGGCCGCCCGCGATCAGTAGCGCGCCCCAGCCGCCCGGGCCCGGGTTGCCGCGGCACGCGCCGTCGGTGTAGATCTCAATGGTGTTCGTCAAAACGGATAGGCGTTACGCGTGAGGTGGGTTCGACGAGGCCGCCGACGACTTTTGGCCGCACGCGCCACGGTTTACGGACGGGGATCAGCGGAACCACCCGTTTCTGCGCCGAGAGCATATAGCACGCGCCCAGTTCCGGCCAGAAGCGGCGGCCGCGCGACTCCCAGACACCCGAGTTCCTGGAATTGTTGACGGGCAGCGGCCAGCGGAAAAAGTAGCGGCTGACGCCGTGGACGTGCAGGTCGAGCAGTTCCAGCCAGTCGCACAGCTTGCGGTCCGAGATCAGCTCCTCGGTACCCGGCGGCATCGCCGCACCCGGGATCAGCCGGCGCAGGCCCCACAGTCCGCCGGGCTTGAAGCCCAGAACGATCAGGCGGCCGTCGGCGCGCAGCACCCGGTGCACCTCACGAATGATCGCATGCGGCCGGCTGCTGAACTCCAGTGTGTGCGGCAGGATCACGGCATCCATCATGTCGCTCTGGATCGGCAGGCGGTGCAGATGGCCGGTCGCGACCGGCGGGCCGTCCGCTGCCTCCAACACGTCCGGCGTAATCAGCGCCGTGCGTTGCGTGCGCGCGAAGCGCAGGAATGCACGCGGCTCGCCCCACGTCCCGAGCTGCACGCAATATTCACCGAAGATGCCGTCGAACGCGGACTCGATGAGCTGCGCTTCCTGTTTGAGGAGCGCCCGGCCGAGCGGTGTCGCGAGCCAGCTGCGGAGCTGGTCGCGGGCGGTCGAGGCGGATATCTCGGTCATGGCAATCGGTGGGGGTC
>CAZLNH010000323.1:0-2754 GCA_964560775.1 uncultured Woeseiaceae bacterium
GGGGCGGAGGTGTGCCCCGGGGAGGGCTGTTCAGGGCTGTGCCGGACAGGGACGTCCGGCACAGAGCGTACAGGGACGTATTTACAGCGTCCCTGAACAGCCCTCCCCGGGGTGCGCCTTCGCATGCCACCGAAGCCAACCGTTCATGAATAATCCGGCCGGGCGCTCCGAGCACCGTCTACGCCACTCGCGCCGCAGGCAGAGGTTACGGAACCTCAGGTTTTGGCGTTGCTCTTACCCGGTATCGATTAATCGGGCAAAATGGCGGGATGACAGAAAAAACCTCAGCCACAGGCGAACAGACGGCAACCCGCATCGGGCCGCGTGACCGGTTGCAGCGGCCGTTGCACGACCTGCGCATTTCACTGCTGGATCGCTGCAATTTCCGGTGTCCTTATTGCATGCCGGAAAGCCGTTATCACGCGGATTACCAGTTTCTGGGCAAGGCCGAGCGCCTGAGCCACGATGAGATTTTTCGTATTGCGTCCATCGCGGTACATCTTGGTGTGACCAAGCTGCGGCTGACCGGTGGTGAACCGCTGCTGGACAAGCATGTGTCGTCACTCGTGGGACGGCTGCGTACCTTGCCCGGAATCGAGGACCTGGCCCTGACAACGAATGCGTCGTTGCTGGCGGCGAATGCGGCGTCATTGGCGGAGGCGGGTCTCGATCGCGTGACGATAAGCCTCGACAGTCTTGATCACGATGTATTTCGCACGATGAGTGGCAACCGCGGTGATCTCGATACAGTGCTTGAGGGAATAGCGGCCGCAGAGCAGGCCGGCCTCCGTCCCGTCAAGATCAATACCGTCGTGCAGCGCGGCGTCAACGATCACACGATCCTCGACCTGCTCGAGCATTTCCGGGGCACCGGTCATATTGTCCGTCTCATCGAGTTCATGGATGTCGGCAACCGCAACGACTGGCGCCGTGAAAAGGTCGTGCCGTCGAAGGATCTGCTCGCGCAAATTGCGAAGCGCTGGCCGGTACGTGCGGTCGGACGCAATTATCCCGGGGAGGTTGCGCGACGTTATGAATACGAGGACGGCGCCGGCGAGATCGGGTTTATATCGTCGGTCACCGAACCCTTCTGCGGCAGTTGCAGCCGGGCGCGTCTGTCGGCTGATGGCGTGCTTTACACGTGCCTGTTCGCAACCGAAGGCCACAACATACGTGAGCCCCTAAGGAGTGGCGCGTCCGATGCCGAATTGACAGACCTGCTGACGTCGATCTGGCATCGCCGGGAGGACCGCTACAGCGAACAGCGCGGCCGCAAGGAACCAGTCGAACAGCCGCTGCGAAAGGTCGAAATGTATCGCATGGGCGGGTGACCGGCAGGCCCGGCTACTGTTCCGCAACGGTACGTATCTTGTGTTGCTTCGACGACACGGCAGGCACGACCCTCATCAGGAATTCACTTGAGCAAGCTAAGCCACATAGACAGCGACAATCACCCGACAATGGTGGATGTCAGCCAAAAGGCGGCGACAGACCGCGAAGCGCATGCGCGATCCATTGTCGAATTTCCCGCGGATATCGCGACAAGGTTCGTTGACGGTGATATTCGCACGGCCAAGGGACCGGTATTTGCAACCGCGATTGTCGCCGGTGTCATGGGCGCCAAGCGCACGCATGAACTGATACCGTTTTGCCATCCACTGGGTCTCGACAACTGCAGCATTGATATCACGATGGACGACAAGCACCGCGTCATCATTGATTGTCGTTGCAAGGTGCATCACCGCACCGGCATCGAGATGGAGGCGCTGACGGGGGCGACGGTGGCGGCGCTGACGGTCTATGACATGTGCAAGGCGTTGTCGCACGACATCCGTATCACGGATACGCGCCTGATCGCTAAAACCGGCGGCAAGAAGGACTTTCGCCATGAATGATGCCGCGATGCTATACGGGCTCGTACTTGCAGGCGGCAAGAGCCGCCGCATGGGCAGCGACAAGGCGCTGTTATCGAGTAACGGCGAGACGCAGCTGAGCCGCGCGGTACATCTTCTTGAACGGTTCACCGATCGTGTTTTTGTCTCGGTGCGCGCGGACCAGGCCGGGGAGCCCGAGCGCCGGCGATTCGCAAGTATTACCGACCGCTACGACGACATCGGCCCGATTGCGGGCGTCTTGTCAGCAATGGATGCTACGCCGGACGCGGCCTGGCTTGTCGTGGCCTGCGACCTGCCGAACATTGACGACACGACGCTGGCAACATTGCTTGACCAACGTAACGCCGCACGGCCGTTCACGGCATTCCGGAGCAGCCACGATGGCTTGCCCGAGCCGCTGTGCGCCATTTACGAGCCCCATGCGCGCAGCATCATTGATGCATTTGTCACGGACGGTATTGTGTGCCCCAGGAAGATGCTGATTCGCTCTGACACGACGTTGCTCGATCAACCGTATCCGGCGGCGCTCGATAACATCAATACACCCGAGGATCTCGAGCGCAGCACGTTGCAGGCGGGCACATGACGAAATCCATTACGGTTCGCTACTTCGCGCAATTCCGCGAGCAGGCCGGCATTGGCGAGGAAACCGTCGCGCTGGCGGCCGAAACTGCCGGCGATGTCTTCCGCCAGTTGCAGGAGCGCCATGGCTCCAAAGAGCCGCTCGGTCACTGCAAGGTTGCGATAAACGATGAACTGGTCGCCTGGGATGCGCCGGTCGCCGACGGCGAGATCGTGCTGCTGTTTCCGCCGGTCGCCGGTGGCTGACATGATGCAGATTGTTGAAACCCGCATCTAC
>CAZLNH010000324.1:0-3435 GCA_964560775.1 uncultured Woeseiaceae bacterium
TGCCGAAGCGGTCGCGCGCATGTTCGGTGTAACGAGGTGCTGGAAGGCTGACAGCACCGGTCCGAGCCAGACGAGACTGAGTGCGGTCGGAATCAGGAACGCGACGAAAACCACCGCCAACGATTTTGACATAACGCCCAGGACAAAAAAGGGTACGGCGACGACAAACGCCACGGCTGGAATCAGCGCATACGCGGATTTGCTGCGGGCACCAAACCGGTCCGCGAGGTAGCCACCAAGCCAGATTCCACTGATGCCGCCGACCAACAGCATCGTGCCGTAGAAATACGATGCATAGAGCACCGGTGACGGGTTGGCCGGGACCAGGGCCGGCGGCAGCCAGGCGAAGAATTCGGGCAGCAGGTCACCGAAGCTGCGAACGAAAAAAGACGGCAACCAGAAGATCAGGCCATACCCCATCATTGATGAACACGCGGCACCGAACGACAGCGCCCAGAAGCTCTGTTTGCGCGCCAGCATCGTGGTAACAGCAGACAGTGGCGCCGGGCCGACGCCGAGTGCGGGTGCGTCGTACTGGCCACGCGGCGGCTCGCGCATCGTCAGGCGGAAGATCGGTGCAATGGCTATGCCGGCGAGACCGACCATGATGAAAGCCTGCCGCCAGCCAACGACGCTGGTCAGCACACCGCCGAGCACGATGCCAAGGGCTCCACCGATCGGGATGCCGAAGGAATAGACACTTAATGCGCGTGCCCGCTGGTGCGATGGGAAATAGTCAGCGATCAGCGAGTAGGCCGGCGCAACACCGCCAGCCTCGCCGACCCCCACGCCGAGCCGGGCGAGAAAAAGCTGCCAGAAATTTTGCGCGAGACCACAGACGGCGGTCATGCCGCTCCAGATCGTCAGCGCGGCCGTCATAATCCACGTCCGGCTCTTGCGGTCAGCGAGCCATGCGATCGGGATGCCGAGCAGGGTGTAGAACAGCGCAAACGCAAGGCCGCCCATCAGGCTAAGCTGCGTGTCGCTAAGCGCGAGCTCTTCCTTGATCGGGATGGCCAGGATGCCGACGATCTGGCGGTCGATGAAGTTGAACGTATAGACGACGACCAGGATGAACAGTACGTAGGCGCGATAGGCAGGCGACGCGGGTGACGCGGGCGCGTAGTTCATTAATCGTCTCGCAGTAATGGCGGTCGTCGCAGTATGCCTGCAAGTGTGCGCGGCCGGCAGTTTGCCGGCCGCACTTTGCCTACTTACTGCTAGAAACGGTAATCGACGGTGGCTGTCACTGTCAGCGGATTACCATAGAACGCTGTGACGCTGCTCTCGAGGCCCAGTGCAAGGAAGTAGTAGCCGGCGACCTTGTATTCCTCGTCCGTCAGGTTCTTGCCGTGCAGGCCCGCGCGCCAGTGCCCGTCATCGTCCTCCCAGACGATGCTCATATCCCAAAGCGTATAGGCGTCCTGGTCGAGTTCCGGCGTCGGCACTTCGAACTGGGTCGTATCGCCCCGGTATGCGAGCGACGTAATGACCGCAAGACTGCCCGAATTTGAGAACAGGCTCAGCGGCGTTTCGTAAGTCAGTGACGCGCTCGACGTAACCTCCGGCGTATTCTGGAATTCCCGCTCGTCGGCAACGTCATTGCCGAAGGCGTCGATGAACTGCTTGAACTCCGCATCGAGGTAGCCGAAGGACCATGCGAAGCTGAAGTTGTCGTTCAGGTAGGCAAGCCCTTCGAACTCGAGGCCGGTCATGTCGGCTTCGCCAGCGTTCGATGTGATGCCGATGAAGGTCTCCTCGATACCGTCATTGTCGGAGTCGAGTCCAACGGATCCCGGAATCTGGATGTCCTCGTAGTCGGCATAGATGAAGGCAATGCTCGTATTGACGCGATTGTCCATCCAGCTCGACTTCAGGCCCAGCTCATATGAATTGACGAATTCCGGATCGAATTGCATGAAATCGAAAATGTCGTCCGCGCCAACTGTGCCGTCGCCGTCGAGGTCCGGTGCTACCGACGTCTGGCCGCGCGGGTCGAAACTGCCACCCTTGAAGCCTTCGCTGTAGCTCAGGTAAAGGTTCTGCTCTTCATTGGGTTGCCAGCTGATCGACGCGCGCGGTGTGAACTCACTGAATTCCTTGCTGCCGCTGAAATCCGATGTTGTTGCGATAACGGTCGGATTGTTGCCGCCGAAGGTCGTGCCGCCAATGTAGGTCCGTCTCAGGACCCGCGATGTCCGCTCATCGACGGTATAACGGCCACCGACGGACAGGCTGATCTCGTCATTCAGGTCCCAGGAGTAGTCGCCGAAAACCGACCAGCTGTCGGTCGTGACATCGCCAACAGTATTGGCGTTAAGGCCCGGCGCACCGATCAGGTCTCCTGTCGTGCCCAGGATAACGTCGAAATCGTTGAACGCGCTGGCATCAAGATAGTAGAAGCCGAAAATGCCGCTCGAGCGCTCCCCGTTGAACAGCAGCTGCAGCTCTTCGGAGAACTGCTCGTTGTCGTAAACCGCCGGTACGTCGAGGTCGACGCCGGGCAGGCTGTCGAAATCGATCGGCGTGTACGTGACGTCATCACGGTAGGACAGGATGTTCTTCAGCGTGAAGCGGTCGTTCAGTACCCACTCGGCGGTCAGTGCACCGCCCAGCGATTCGACGCTTTGCTGCGGAATGTTGAGACCTGAGCGTGTGTCGTAGACATCACCGAGTATTGGTGCGCCGGTCAGGTTGCCGACCGTCAGCCGGTGTCCCTGGCGCGGATCCGAGCTGTCGTCGATATAGTCGCCGGTCAGGCGGAACGACAGTGCGTCGGTGGCATCCCATTCAACGCTCATGCGGGCGCCGATCAGGTCCTTGTGGTAATTCTCTATGCCCGGCAGGTTGAGGTTGTCGCCGAAGCCGTCCCGCGTCAGGCGGGCCACCGATCCACCGATGCGCAGCGTATCGGTAATAGGAGTCGAGGCCGTGATGATCGCATCGAGCTGGTTGTAGGAGCCGACTGAAAAACGTACTTTCGTTTCCGGCTCATCGCCAAGCTTGCTTGTTACGTACTTGATCGCGCCGCCGATGGTATTGCGGCCATAAAGTGTGCCCTGCGGGCCACGCAGTACTTCGATGCGCTCTACATCGTAAATGTCGAGCACGGCAGCCTGCGGCCGGTTCAGGTAGACGTCGTCGAGATAGATGCCGACACCGGATTCGAAACCGGCAACCGGATCCTGCTGGCCGACGCCGCGGATAAATGCGGTCAGCGTCGTGTTGGTGCCGCGGGAGACCTCGAGCGTCACGTTCGGTGAAAACTTCGCGACTTCAATGACGTCGACAGCTCCGATACGGGCAAGCTCTTCGCCACTGAAGGCGGTGATGGCAAGCGGCACGTCCTGCAGCGATTCCTCGCGGCGCCGTGCGGTGACGACCACTTCATCGAGAACGCGCGAAGCGCCTTCCTGGGCCTCGGCGGTGCGTGCT
>CAZLNH010000325.1:0-8875 GCA_964560775.1 uncultured Woeseiaceae bacterium
GGTCCGCTTTATTTCCCCCAAAGGACTCCCCGCAGGGGGTACCGGGGCTCCTCACGGTTCACTAACTACGTAAGTGAGTAAGTGCCCCTTGGTTCATCAATAATCCGGCCCAGAGCTTTATATCAGGGCTTCCTGAACAACAGTGTGAACCGGTCGGTATTGCCGGTAACGGTGTGCCGGCCAACTTCGTAGCGCAGTTCGTCGTCGGGCCGATAGTGCAGGTCGCTGTAATCAACAAGCTCCATACCCGCCCCCTGTACTTCCTTGATGATCTGCACGACATCCGCGCGGCGGCGGTTTTCCGCCGTCATCGGCTCCATGTGGCGCCGGCTGTGATCGACGACGCCGTAGACGCCACCCGGCTTCAGCGCCTTGAAGACGGCATCATTGATATTGGCGCGTCCCTCCGGCGTGAAGTTGTGCATGTTGCGGAAGGTGACGACCATGTCGACGTCGCTTACGCCGAAGTCGAAGGCGGGAATAAAGTTGGTATTGAAGGGTCCACTGCGTTCCAGGCTAACGCCGATATCGATGACCTCGACGTGATCGAAACCGTCGCTCGTAAGCAAATTGTCCCGTACGGAATCAGTGCCAATAGCGACATAAAGCTCACCGTTCTCGCGCAGGACGGGGGCCAGCAACTTTGTATACCAGCCGCCGCCCGGCAGCAGCTCCACTACACGCATGTCATCGCGCAAGCCGAAAAATGCCAGTGTCTCGGCCGGCTTGCGGTTCGCATCCCGCGCAATCTCGGCGTCAGTACGGATGCTGCCGTCCATCGCGTCCGCGATTTTCTGTTGCGTTCTCTCGTCTTGGGCAAACGCACTCAGTGTAAATAGAGCCAGAACCAACGCCAGAATTGATCGCATGCTGTGATCCCTCTTGTTAGAGTGAAACCGGAAATTGCAATTGGGCCAAGCTTACCAGCCCGTGATCCCCACTGCGCAATTTCCGGCCCGGGCTATTGAGACTGCGGCCCTCCCCACGGCATCATCAATGTTTCAAACGGGCGGCTGTACGCTCCGGGAGCTTTGTTCGATGAGATTATTTGGCTACTACCGCAGCAGCGCGAGTTTTCGCGTTCGCATCGTCCTGAATCTCAAGGGACTGTCGTGGGACTACGAAACGGTGCGCCTGAATCGCGGCGAGCAGAAATCAGATGAATTCACGGCACTGAATCCGTCAGGTCTCGTCCCCGTGCTCGATACCGGCAATGCGGCGATCAGCCAGTCTGCAGCAATTGCCGAGTACCTGGAGGAACAACACCCGGACCCGCCGCTGCTGCCGGTGACGGCGCTTGACCGGGCACGAATACGCGAGATGATGGCGGTCATCGGCAGCGACATACATCCGCTGCAAAACTTGCGTGTATTAACGTACTTGCGGGACGAATTCGACGCCGGCGACGCCGCCGTGGCACGCTGGATACACCGCTGGATCGGTGCCGGATTCAACGCGTTCGAAGCACTGGCGGAACGTCACGGCGCGTCGGGCCCTTACTCGTTCGGCAGGGCGCCGACGCTGGCCGATGCGTGGCTTGTGCCGCAGGTGTATAACGCCGGCCGGTTCGAGCTGGACCTCACACCATGGCCGCGGATTGCTGCCATCAATGAGCATTGCCTTGAACAGCCAGCATTCGCCAAGGCATTACCGGAACGTCAGCCGGATGCGCCGGCCTGATCGGCGCTTTTCCCGAGGTACCTGAGTAATGCGAGCAGGATCAGCACTCCGAGCACGATAGACAACAGCGGCGGCATCCCGTAGCCACCTGGAATCGTGCCGATCGCGATCGCGACAACACCGACGGTCATCGCATACGGCAACTGTGTGCGCACATGCTCGATGTGATCGCAACCGCTCGCCATCGATGACAACACTGTCGTGTCCGAAATCGGGGAGCAATGATCCCCCCATACTGCGCCTGCAAGATTGCAGGCGATCGCTGAATACAGAATATGCATGTGTTCAGGGTCCTGCATACCGCTGACGCCCATCACCGCCCAGGTCAGCGGTATGACCAGCGGCATCAGGATACCCATCGTTCCCCAGCTGGTTCCGGTCGTAAACGCTGTAATGGCGGAAAGGATAAAGACTATAGCCGGCACCAATGGCGGCGGCAGCGTATCGGCAAGCACGGATACCAGGTAATCGGCCGTATGCAGCGCCTCACTGACGCTTGAAAGTGCCCACGCCAGCACCAGCACGATCATCGCAAAAAGCATCGCGCGTACACCGCCGTACCAGGCATCAACGGTTTCCTCGGCGGTCAGGATCTTCTGCCCTACCGTCATGACCGCGGCCGTCAGCGCGCCGAGCAGTGAAGCCCACAACATGGCTTTGTAGGCATCCGCCGATCCGATGATTTCGGTCAGCGTCTCGCCATCACCGGTAAAGTACAGTCCACCGAGCAGTGCAACGATGAGCACGATCAGCGGGATGAATGCATTGACGGCACGCATCGGAACGTCCGGCTTCGCGTCCAGGGAATCGCCCTGCATGGCCGGCAGGTCGGCGGATGACAATGGACTGACCTGGCCGCCGCGCGCGCGGACCTCTGCCTTGTACATCGGCCCGAAATCGCGACCGGTCGAGGCCACCGAGAGAACGAAAATTACCGCGAATATCGGATAGAAACTGTACGGGATGGAGCGGAGGAAGACCGTGTACGCGGCCTCATCGATGGCCGGAATTCCCCGCAATGCGGCGTCGATCAGCCCGACCTCATAACCGATCCAAGTCGTGATCAGCGCCAGGCAAACCACCGGGGCGGCCGTCGAATCCACGATGTAGGCGAGCTTTTCACGCGAAATACGCAGTTTGTCGGTCAACGGCCGCGCAGTATTCCCGACGACCAACGTGTTGCTGTAATCGTCGAAGAAAATCATTATGCCCATCATCCAGACGGATACCTGGCCGGCGATTGCAGTACGCGCTCGCCGCACAATGATCTGTACGATTCTTGCCATGCCGCCATTGCGTGTAATGATGCCCACCATGCCGCCGATCATCATCGAAAACAGGATGATCGATGCGTTGTCGGGGTTTGCCAGTGCGCCGACGACAAATACCTGGAAACTGTCCAGCAGGCCGCCGAATATGCCCTGCGGCGTAAAAGACCG
The DNA here is from genome assembly GCA_964560775.1 of uncultured Woeseiaceae bacterium. GTDB lineage: Bacteria > Pseudomonadota > Gammaproteobacteria > Steroidobacterales > Woeseiaceae > Woeseia. The sequence goes on from CAZLNH010000325.1 coordinate 3,120, forward strand.
GAGCGCGGCCGCGCCAAGCCAGATCCCGACCAGCAACGCGGGTATGACATTTCGCAACAGCAGTGCGATCAGGATGGCAACGAGGGGCGGCAGCACCGAAACCCAGCCGGGCAGCACGCGCAGCTCCGCGCGTGTGCCCGTACTGTCCGCTGCACTTGCGGATACCGCGACAGCGCCGGTGCCGGATGACTGGATGCCGTTGAACACCGCCACACCGTCGTCATTCGCTGTTGCCGTGTAGCGCGCAACACCAAATTGCAGATTCACCACGGCGCGCGGCGATGCATCGTTGACGACAATGTCCGTCGGGACATCGCGCAACGCGACATTTGGCAGGTCGAGAGTCAGGGTGCTTGCCTGTGATACGGCGGCAAAAGCGACAAGCAGGAGGCCGGCAATCAGACGGACGATATTATTCTTCTCATGGCTGGTTCCGGCGGCATGGTAGCACGACGTCCGTGCCCGCCGGCATCAGTACTGCTGACTCAGTCTCGTCGCCGCCTGCCGCAGAATGCCACCGAGCTTTGCGCGCTGGGCCGCACCGAGTCGTTGCGTCGGACCGCCGATCGACAGTGCACCCTGCACATCACCGAGCGCGCCGCGGATCACCGTAGCGACCGCGGAGAAGCCATCTTCAAGTTCATCGACCGTGGTTGCATACCCGCAGCGCCTTATGCGAATCAGCTCGGGCTGGAAAGCGGAGCGCTGTATCAGCGTCCGCGGCGTAAGCTGCGGCAGCAACTCAGCCAGTCGTTCAAGACTCGACTCGTCGAATGCAAGCCAGGCCTTGCCGGTCGACGTCGCGTGCAATGGCCAGCGCGTGCCGACGTTGCCGGCCGCGGCCACAACATGACCACCCGCGACCTCATCCAGAATCAGCATGCTGTCCTCGACCGGCACCTCAAGCGTTGCCGTTTCACCCGTTTCGCGTGCCAGCGACCGCAGTACCGGGCGCACGCGTTTCCTCAAATCACTGCTGGCAAGCGCCTGCACGCCGAGCGCCATCAAGCCTGGCCCGAGACTGTACACGCTGGTTGCCGCGTTGCGCTCAACCAGCGACTCACTTTGCAGCGCCTGCAGCAGCCGGTGCGTGGTCGTCTTGTTCAATCCGGCCGCCTTGCTCAGTTCCGCCAGCGTCATCTCCGCACGTTCGGGCGTAAACAACTTCAGCAAACGAATGGCACGGAGGGCTGACTGGGCCCCCTGGGGCGGCTCGGGTGAGTGCATAGGGAATATCCATAATGTGAACCAGAGTTTCATATTATGGCATTAGTGGCATCATCTGTGAACCTCGGTAGCCGCACAATGATGCAGAGCCTCGACGAACGAGCCTGTTCACAACCGTATCTGCGAGAATGCGCGCACGATGCCTGTACCATTCGCTGCTGCGGGCCGCGGGCAACGCGGGTACAAAAAGACAATTAACAAGAGGCCAGGAAGGACATCGAGTATGGGATCAAAGACACGGACGACGCCGAACCGCGAGCTGCGCGAATTTCTCAAACGATTTCCGGATACGCGCACGATTGAGTTGCTGGTTCCGGACTTGCCCGGTGTATTGCGCGGCAAGCGAATTCGCCCCGCCGAATTCGAGAAAACCTGGCGCGATGGTTTCTACATGCCAGGCGGCACCGTGTTGCTCGACACGCTCGGCAATACCGTGCCCGGTATCCGGTTTACGGCCGATGACGGCGACCCCGATATCGATGCGCGCATCGTGCCGGGCAGCCTGGCACCTGTCCCGTGGTCGCGGAAACCGGCTGCACAGGCCCTGTTCCGTTTCTACGAACGGGATGGCGAAGCGTTTTTCGCGGACCCGCGCGCCGTACTCGAACGTGCCGCCCTGCCGTTACAGCGCATGAAGCTGAAAATCGTCATGGCCACCGAACTCGAGTTCTACTTGCTCGACGCGCGCACGGACCGACCGCAGGCGAAAGTGTCGCGCGTCCCCGGCATCGGCCGGCCACAGCCCGGCCCGCAGGTCTACCATCCGGACGACCTGTGGGACATTGAGAATTTTCTCGATGATCTGCATACCGTCTGCGAAGCGCAAAGCATTCCAGCCGGTACGACGACATCAGAGTTTGCGCCAGGCCAGTTCGAGATCAACCTGCAACATGTCGACAATCCCGTGCTCGCCTGCGATCACGCGGTATTGCTGAAGCGTGCGGTCAAGGCGGTGGCACGACAACACGGTTTCGTTGCCTGCTTCATGGCAAAACCGTTTGCCGAAGACTCAGGCTCCGGCCTGCACATACACATGAGCCTTGTTGACAGCAAGGGCCGCAACTACTTTTCGCAGGGCAAGGAAAACCTGGCGACACCGCCCTACTCCGCGCGGCTGCGCCATGCCGTCGGCGGCCTCGCTGTAACGATGGCCGAAGCAACCGCGGTTTTTGCGCCAAATGCGAATTCATACAGGCGCCTGCGGCCGGAGATGTTCGCCCCGGTTGAACCCAACTGGGGTGCGAATCATCGCAACGTTGCGATTCGCATACCGGTCTCGGACGAAAATAACCTGCGCTTCGAACATCGTACTGCCGGTGCTGATGCAAACCCCTATCTCGTTACCGCCGCGATTATTGCCGGCGTCCACCACGGCCTGAAAAACCGCCTCGATCCCGGCCCGATGGTCCACGAGGGCGACTTCATTGAACTGAAGCGCAAAATACCGAACCGCTGGGACACGGCGATCGACCTGTTTGCCCGCAGCAAGATACTGCCCGGCTATTTTGGCGAGGATTACTGCAAGTCCTACGTTGCGAACCGGCGCGAGGAATCCCGCCGTTTCCACAACAACATCAGCGATATCGACTTCGACTGGTACATGCGCGCGGTGTAGCCGGGACCGTTGTCATCGCGAGCCCGCAGGGCGTGGTGACCTCGCTTCGATTGACAGAGTCACTGACCGAACAAGATCGCCACGGCGCCGCGCGCCTCGCGATGACGGGAGGGGCGCTGCGCGCCTCGCGATGACGGGAGGGGCGCTGCGCGCCTCGCGACGACGGGGCTGTCGCCTACCGAAACAACGCCGACAGCTTCATCGCCTTTCCGAGATCGCCGTCTACCGCAAGTTTGCCCAGCATGAACGCGTTCAGCGGCGCGAGTGTGCCGTCCAGCATTGCCTGCAGGTCATCCGCCGTCAATCGCAGCACGGTGTCCGCCTCCCGGTCATCGTTGCTGACAACAACCGGAGTCTGCGTGCCGTCGATAAAGATGCACCCGAGGTCCCTTACGACAATCCTCGTATCAAATCCGAACGCATCCTCGCTTTCGACAAGGGCCTGCACCCTTGCCGTCAATTGATCCAGCATCAGCAGCCCTTCCCTTATGCATTATTGCCACCAAAGTACACTGCCTGTTACGAGCACCACGGCCGCTATCGTTATGATTGTAATAATTATCCATTTCCGATAGTCGACGTGGTCCACTTCCATGTCAGCGGCGCGAGCCAGGTCGTCATCGATATGCCGCCCCGCCATGATGTAGTGGAATGCAGACCATGGACTTGCCACGGCAACCACTGCGAGCAGGCTGTAGCGCATCGAATCGACGCCGAATTGCGGCGCCAGCAGGTCACTGATTATACCGGTAACCTGCGGCCCCATCCCGAGGCCAATAATATTGAGAATGAACAGCATGAGGGCTGACGCCACACCGCGCATACGCAGTCCGACCAGGCCCTGTGCCTGGGCCAGGGTGGTCGCCAGGTAAAAGTTTGAAAAGATTGCGGGCACGACAAACCACGCCAGCGCGATCATCGGGTCGCTGGCGAGGTAAACCGGAAAACTGCACGCCCAGCCGAGCATCGTGGCAGCCGCCACGCCCCATAATGAGCGCCGGCGCCCCTTGCGGCTTAGCCTGTCCGCGACCAATCCGCCGCCGGCAAAACCCAGGCCTCCGGCGATACCCAGTATCAGGCCGAGGTAGACGCCGACCGTCGCCGGATTCATGCCATGAGTGCGTACCAGAAAGCTCGGGAAGAAGCTCGCGACCGCATAGCCGCCGAAGGCCGCGAGGCCGGAGCCTACCGCGAGGTGGATGAACGACTTTCGCTGCAGCAGGAATCGCGCGACGAACATGACGCCCGGCCGTTGATCAGTGTCGGTGCGGCCCTCGGACGAGCCCCGCGCGGGCTCCCTGATGCTGAAGCGAACCAGCAACGCCAGCAAAAGGCCCGGCACGCCGACGATGAACAAGGCTTCGCGCCAGCCTATGTTTTCGACGACCCAGCCACCGGCGAGATAGGCAATCATGATGCCCATCGATATGCCCAGCGTGAAAATGCCCATCGCCGTCGAGCGTTGTTCGGGTGGATAGTAATCCGAAATCATGGAGTGCGCCGGAGGACTGCATCCGGCCTCACCGATACCAACACCAATGCGCGCGAGCGCGAGCTGGGTGACGTTCGCGGCGAGGCCCGACAGCGCCGTCATCGCACTCCACACCGCAAGTGCAATGGCTATAAGGTTGCGTCGATTCCAGCGATCGGCGATCAGGGCGATCGGAATGCCGAGCGTTGCATAAAACAGTGCAAATGCCGAGCCGGCCAGGAAGCCAAGCACCCAGTCCGCAACCACGAATTCCGCCTTTATTGCCGGCAACAGGATTGCAAGTATTTGCCTGTCGATAAAGTTGAATGTGTAGACCACCGCCAACAGGCCCAGCGCATACCGCCTTGCACCGACAGTGATTGGCTGGCCCGTTACTGTTTCCGCTTCGGTGTGTGTTGCCAAACTGCGAACTCCCCGGTGTTTTTCTTGTTACGGATTCTGCGGCGGCCGACGTTCAGTGTTCGGCAGTATGCATCAGCGGCCCGACACTGCCCGCCTGCGGCCTGCGCGGATCCGACGCTCCGTAGTAAAGTCCGTCGTCGTACATGACCGACTGCAGGCTGCCCATGCCACCGCTCATTTTTATGGAGTGTCCTCGCCGTTCCAGTTCGGCGGTGGTGTCCGGACTGAACCCGGATTCGAGTTCAAGTATGTCGGGCATCCATTGATGGTGCAGGCGCGGCACGGCCGTGGCATCGGCAATATTCATGCCGTGATCAATGACATTGACGAGCATCTGCAGCACGCTGGTGATGATCTGGCTGCCGCCGGGACTGCCCGTTACGAGCCACGGCCTGCCATCCCGGAAAACCATCGTCGGCGTCATGGAACTGAGCGGCCGCTTGCCGGGCTCAACCGCGTTCGCCTTGCCGCCGAGCAGCCCGAACGCATCGGGCACACCCGGTTTGGCAACAAAATCATCCATTTCGTTATTCAGCAGGAAGCCGGCGCCCGGCACGCTGATGCCCGAACCGTAAGAAAAATTCAGAGTGTAAGTATTCGCAACGGCATTGCCGAAGCCATCCATGATGGAAAAATGCGTTGTATCGGGTCCTTCGGCCGGCGGCACGGCACCGGGTTTTATATCCGTTGAAGGACGCGCCTGCTCCAGATCAATGCCGTCCGCGAGTTGTCGCGCGTAGTCCTTGCTCGTCAACCAGTCGATCGGGACATCATGGTATGCCATGTCTCCCAGGTGCTCGCTGCGATCCGCGTACGCGAGCTTCGATACTTCGGCCAGCAAGTGCACATTGTTGGCGCTGCCAGGACCGTACGTCGCGACGGGGAAATGCTGGAGTACGTTCAGCATCTGGATGATGTGCACACCTCCGGAACTGGACGGTGGCATCGATACGATTTGGTAGCCGCGGTACTCACCTTCGAGCGGCACCCGAAAGACCGGTTCGTAGGCCGCCAGCGCGT
>CAZLNH010000326.1:0-10933 GCA_964560775.1 uncultured Woeseiaceae bacterium
CAGACAGTTTCATCCGCCGTGCTTATAGCGCAAACATGATCAAGGCCAACACCTATTGAGTCTGGTTTAAAATTGAACTCACCTGCCACAAGCCCTGGAGCGATTTTTCCGTCACGATCATCCTCTCCCTGTCCTAGTAAACTGCCAAAATCACTTGCTCCCCAGCAAAATGCATCCCCATTTGTTGTTATGCCACATGTTGTTGCTGATCCAGCATCTATTGAGCCAAAAGTAAGTCCACCAGAAACCGGTACAGGTACCGGTGAGCTCTCGATTGAATTATTTCCGAGAATTCCGTCTTCTCCTCTTCCCCAGCAGAAAGCGTCTCCATCGGTAGTTATGCCACAAGTATGAGCCAACCCGGAATTGACTAGTTCAAAAGACAAGCCGCCGGATACAGCTGTTGGAATCATGCTGTTTTCAGAAGAACCAGTTCCGAGTCTTCCATATCTACCCCGCCCCCAACAATAAGCGTCATTGTCAACCGTAATACCACAGGTATGGTCCCAACCAACACTAATTGACTTTAATCGAAGACCTCCAGAAATCGCAACGGGATTCATACTAGACTCAGTAGAACCGTTTCCCAACTGACCTACTGAATTATCTCCCCAACAATAAGCCTCTCCATTTGATTCGAGAATGCATGTGTGGTTCTCACCGGCGCTAATATCAATTGAAGTTTCCGAATAAGCTGGTACAGAAGCGATGAATAATGCTAACAATGAGGCTAAGAATAAGTAACTTTTGCTAAATGTAGAGTTCATTATGGTAGGTTTCTGAGTTTTGATTTAATGATTAAGCACAACGATTTTCATTACAAGGTCATTAACAAACAATCTATCGATTAAACCAATATGATTGAGACTTAATGTGATTTTCATCTATCCTATTAATGGATTTTATATCTTCTATGTATGACGTGGCCGAGTCAATGGTAATCACACCATCTCTAACTGATGACGAAAGGTGTCTGGCAAACTGGGAGCGATTCAGTTGGTCGACTATTATATTTTCGGTTTCGCCAAAAACGTAACAGCGCATTTGCCCGAAGAGTATCCCGGACCTTTGGCGAACATGGATGAATTGACGGCGCGCAGGCTGCGCGCAGTTGCAGCAAAACCTGAGTGTTGACTCTCTGGAGAACTATCAATGGATGAAAAGATTCGCGTAGTTGTCGCCGGTGGCGGAACGGCCGGTTGGTTGACAGCGTACAGCCTGGTCAGGCGGCTGGGAAACCTGCTCGACATTACGCTGGTCGAGTCCGACCAGATTGGAACCGTGGGTGTGGGCGAGGCGACCATTCCTACCATGCGCAGGTTTCACCAGTTCTTCGACATCGACGAGCGTGAGTTTATGCGCGCTACCCAGGCATCCTTCAAGCTCGGCATTGTCTTTGACAACTGGGGCGCGCCGGGTGAAAGCTACGTTCACTCGTTCGGTGAACTCGGGCAAAGTAACTGGATGGTGGAATTCCACCAGTACTGGTTGGAAGCGCAAGCTAATGGCTTTGGCGGCAAGCTGGAGGACTATTGCCTCGAAGTGAAGGCGTTGAAGGCCGGTAAATTCGCGCTAAAAGTCGGTGAGACGTCACTGACGTACGCCTTTCACCTGGACGCAACAGCCTACGCCGGATTTCTGCGGCAAAAAGGCGAATCCCTCGGCGTCCGGCGAGTCGAAGGCAAGATTAGCGAAATTACCGTTGATCCGGTGACGGGTAATATCCAATCGCTGGAGTTAGAGCAAGACAGACAGGTCGCCGGTGATTTTTTTATTGATTGCACCGGATTTGGAGCCCTGCTGCTCGGTGATGCACTGGGTGTTGAATACGAGGACTGGGGCCATTGGCTGGCCGCCGACCGCGCTCTGGCAGTACAGACGAGAAATACCGAGCCACCTTCCCCCTATACACACGTCATTGCACATTCCTGCGGGTGGCAGTGGCGCGTCCCCCTGCAAAGCCGTACCGGCAATGGCCTTGTTTACACCAGCCGGTTTTGTTCCGACGACGAGGCCCGTGCAACTTTGCTCGACAATATCACTGACAAGACCATCACTGAGCCCCGCCTCCTGAGATTTAAAACCGGTCGCAGAGTAAATGCGTGGCAAAAAAACTGTGTTGCCATAGGTTTGTCGAGCGGCTTTCTCGAACCACTTGAATCGACCAGCATTCACTTGATTACCACTGCGCTGGTACGCCTGATGAAGCTCTTCCCGTTTTCAGGCGCAATGGCGCCGCTGGCCGAGCAATTTAATCGTGAAACCCGGCTTGAATGGGAGGCGGTGCGCGATTTTATCATCCTGCACTACAAGCAGACGCAGCGGGATGACAGTGAACTCTGGAATTACTATCGTACCATGGATATCCCGGACAGCCTCGCTCACCGCATGGAGCTTTTTAAGGAAAACGGCTATGTGTGGCAGGATGCGGTGGGGTTGTTTCGCGGGCACTCTTGGGTTCAGGTGATGTTGGGGCAGGGTTTGTTCCCGGAACATCGTCACGGTGCAGGTCGTATATTGCCACCGGAGGCATTAAAGCGAGAGCTTGAAAAGCTGAGTGCTTTTGTAACTCATAACCTTGCCAAGCTGCCTGATCACAATGACTTTATCAAAGAGTATTGCCCGGCACAGGTCTGAGTGGCACTGAACGAAGATAACGAATGTCAGAATGCGAAAAGGCGGACACCTGTATCTTGCAGAAACCGGACATTGCCAGAATGCTCCTGCACTGCTGCATCCGACGGGCGCCGTCCTGCGCCAGATCGGTGAGCTCGTAACGCACGGCTCGAGCGGAGAACGAACCAATCGTATCTTTGTTCATGGTGGCACATCTGTTGTCTACAATGCGCAGTCTTTCGCGCCCTGCAATCCGATCACGGCCAATGACATGCATCTCCAAGATCTTGTTCGATGACACCACCTTTCGCCTGGAGTCGGACGACGCTCTGGACGATTACCGTTGCCGGGAGCGCAGGCGTTTCGATGGGACGACGATGGACGGTACGCCTTGGCTGATCGAGGACTCCTGCAGCAGCCGTTTCCGCCGCCCGATCCTGAGTGTTCAGACCACGTTTTAATCTACCGGCTGCCGAGAATGGCAAGCAACCCCGGCGGACTCAGAAGTTGTCGAAGATCTGCTCGATGCGCCGGCACAGGTCCGCATCGGGCAATTCACCCCTCGCAGCACCCATGTTGTCCACGGTGTGCTCCGGGTCGTCGGTCCCCGGAATCACAACGGTGACCGCCGGGTTTGCCAGAACGTACTTGAGGCAGAGCTGCGCCCAGCTTGTAGCACCAATGTCTCTCGCGAAGTCGGGGACCGGTTGGTCGCCCACATGCTGAAAGATGGAGGTGGACCTGCCGCCAAATGGCATGGCCACCATGACGGCGACGCCTTGATCCTGCGCCAGCGGCAGTATTCGGTCCGCGGCGGCTCGATCGAGCACCGAGTAGTCGATCTCGATGATGTCCATGTTCTCTTCCCGAAGCTGCCGCTCCAGGTCCGGATACTCCTCAGCGCTCATCGTGGTGTCGCCGAAGTATCTGATTCGACCCGCCTCCTTCCATTCCCTCAGGATCGGAAACAGGATCTCGGCGCCACTTATGCTGTGAGCCCGCATCGCCGATACGCGATCGACACCCAACGCATTCATACATGCCTCGAGCGACGCGATGCCCTCGTCGTGGGTCTCAGGCGTAGTGACCTTGGTCGCGATGAACATGTCGTCCAGAACGTCCAGCTCGCGAATGACCTGGCCGATGACCTCCTCGGCGCGACCGCCTCCGTAAACCCGTGCTGTGTCGATGACGCTGGCTCCGTTTTCAGCCATCAACCGGATAATGTCGCGTAATGGCGCGATCTCCTTTTCGCTCTGCGCGCCCCACTGGTTTGTGCCGACTCCGACGACGGGCAGCTGTTCGCCGGTCTTGGGAATAGGTCTTGTCCTGAGTCCCCGCGTGCTGGGCAATGCCTGCGCAAAGACTTCGGCCCCGTGTCCGAATGTCAGTCCGGCACCGGCGAGGAGCCCCAGTTTGATTGCTTCGCGGCGGGTCGCGACCTGTCTCCCAACGTTTTTCATCAACACTCCTGATTCTGTCGTCACGTGGCGGTCAATGCTCCCGGCTGAACCCCGGGAGACAGCTGCCGATATCTTGAGTTGCCGCTCCGGTTGACGTCAAGCTGTCTCGCCTCCCGTCTATTGCGGCTCCCAGGCCCAGACGAAGTTGTCCCGATTCGGCATCTGCACGGCGGGCAGCGACTGCGGGTCGAGCGTTTCGTCTTCGCCGATTATGCCGTTCAGATACAGGACATAGGCGGTCAGTGAGTACACCTCGTCCGCCTCGAGGCTGCCTGGCGACTGGTACGGCATGGCCCGCCGGATGTAGTCGAACAAGGTCGTCGCATACGGCCAGAAGCTGCCCACCGTCTTCAGCGGCCGTTCGCCGTCGATGCTGCCGTGGCCACCGACCAGCCGGTCGTTGATGCCGTCCGCGCCGCGCTCCCCGTGGCAGGCGAGACAATGTTGCCGGTACAACGCCGCACCGGCCACGGCGTCACCACGGCCGTCCGGCAGACCGCGCCCGTCGGGCAGCACGACATGATCGTAGGCCGCAACCTGCTCCGGGTTCAGGGCCTCGCCGAGACCGGGGCCGTCCTGAGCGATGGCCGTTGCGGCGAACAGCAGCAAGGCGCAGACCGATCTAGCCCGCATACCGCGAATCGGTGAGATATGCGGGCTAGACATAGACATTGCTGAGCTCCCCGTCGGTGTCGACCTGCCAGGCCTGGATGCCGTTGTAATGGTAGAAAGAATTACTTGCGCGACCGTTCAGTACGTCGCGCCGGGTCGGCTGGCGGTTGCCCGCGTCATCGACGGCACGACTCAGGATGACCGCGGGACCGCCGTTCCAGCGCCATGCGCTGCGAAACCGCGTCAGGCACTTCGGCAATACGTGCTCGTCCAGCGCGGCCTCCGCCCAACTGCGGCCGCCGTCCACGGATACCTCGACGCCGCGGATAAGGCCGGCGCCGGACCAGGCGATGCCGGATATCTGGTAGACGCCCTGCGGTCCGAGGCGGAGTCCCGGCGACGGACTGGTGATCACCGATTTGACGCCCATCGGGAACGTAAAGAGCTCTGCGACGCCGTCGTCACGCAGGTCCGAGTACCTGGACGTCTCGTCTTTGGTCATCGCGGGCACGTCCGTGACCTTGAGCGAACGCAGCCACTTGACGCTCATGTTGCCCTCCCAGCCGGGCAGAAACAGGCGCATGGGATAACCGTTGGACGGACGCAGCCTTTCACCGTTCTGGTACAGGGCAACGATCGCATCGTCCATGATCTTCTCCAACGGTACGCTGCGGCTCATCATGGCGGAATCCGCGCCTTCGGCAATCACCCATCGGGCGCCGGGCCGAACGCCGGTCTCCTCGAGCAGCACGGCCAGCGGCACGCCGCCCCATTCGCTGGCCGAGATCAGGCCGTGGAGCTGGCTGGCGGGACCCTGCACCGGCTCGGGCGCGATCAACGCACCGCTGTTTCCCGAACACTCGAGAAACTGGATACGGGACACCGCGGGGTACCGCGCCAACGAATCCAGCGAGAACGCCAGCGGGCGCTCCACCAGGCCGTGGATTGCCAGCCGGAATCGCTCCGGATCGATGTCCGGAATTCCGCTGTGGTGGCGCTCGAAGTGCAGGCGGCTCGGGGTGACGATGCCGTCCAGGTGTTCGAGTGGCGTGCGCGAGGCTCCGGAGCCGGTCGTCCCGGTCTGCGAAGACACGTTGTAGCGATGCACGTGGGCCTCGTGCGCGGACGGCGCGCCGGACTCGCTCATGCCCGCACCGGGCATCGTCATCCAGGGATCTCGGCCGTCGGCGGCGGCACGCGCCGTCAGCAACAGGCCCCCCGCCGCGACGCCGCCGCGGAGGAAACAGCGCCGGTCCATGAGCCCGTTGCCGGCCGCCGGTTCAAGCATCGAGCGCGGCATCGAGTAATTGTCCTGCATAGGTCCCCCCATTGACGACTCGCGCATACGATAGCAGCCGTTCAGGTTTCGGCAAAGAAGCGCACTTGCGCACCTTGGGCTCCGTGTCGAACCGCTAGCCCGGATGTCTCACCGATTCGCGGAATTCTCGGGCAGCAATTTGTTCGCACAAGGGATTTTCCGATCGAGCGGAATACCAGTGTGTATTTCCGAGTGAGGAAAATCCCTTGTGCGGACAAAGGGCAAGCGAGAAACCGCGAAATCGGTGAGACATCCGGGCTAGAAACGCTTCAGCTGCGTATCGATCTCGTGGCGACGTGCCTCGCTCGTGGCCGGGTCGATTGCTTTCAAATAAGCTGAAGATCTGTTGAATGTTATCATTTGAATCGGAATCCATAAGCCGGATAGCACGATTCCATTTGGTAATTTCGATTGCGCGGGAACTGTTACTTGGTAATCTGCCGGACAAGTTGAATCACGGGAACTGAATTGACATGAGCGCCACCGCTGAACTGGGAAAGCCGGGCCTTGCCGGAAACCAACTCGAACAACTCAAACAATACACCACCGTCGTTGCGGATACCGGCGATTTCGGAGCGATAAAACAATACGCTCCCCAGGACGCCACGACGAATCCAAGCCTCATCTACAAGGCGGCGCAGATGCCCGACTACCTCGCGCTGGTGGACAAGGTCATCGCGGATCATCCGTCCGCGACGCAGGCGGACATTGTCGACCGGCTTTTGATCGCGTTCGGGCTGGAGATCTTAAAAATCATTCCGGGACGGGTGTCCACCGAGGTGGATTCGCGACTGTCGTTTGACACGGAAGGCACGATTGCCAAGGCGAGGCAGTTGATTGGATTCTACGAAGCGGCGGGAATTGACCGGAATCGAATACTGATCAAGATCGCCTCCACGTGGGAAGGCATCAGGGCGGCGGAAGTGCTTCAAAAAGAAGGCATCAACTGCAATCTCACCCTGCTCTTCTCGCTGGCCCAGGCCGCGGCGTGCGCCGAAGCTGGAGCGCGGTTGATCTCTCCATTTGTGGGGCGCATCCTGGACTGGTTCAAGAAATCAACGGGCGAAGATTACCCCGCAGAAAATGACCCCGGGGTCCAGTCAGTTCAACAAATCTACACCTACTACAAGAAATTCGGCTATCAGACCGAAGTCATGGGAGCGAGTTTTCGCAATGTCGGGGAGATCATCGAACTGGCGGGATGCGACCTCCTGACCATCAGCCCGAGCCTGCTCGGTGAACTTCAGGACTCCCAGGCTCCCCTCTCCCGCAAGTTAAGCCCGGAACGATCCGCATCTTCCGAGATCGAAAGAATCGACGCCGGCGAAAAGACCTTCCGCTGGCTGATGAATGAAGACGCCATGGCGACGGAAAAGACGGCTGAAGGCATTCGCAACTTCACTTTGGACACGTTGAAACTCGAAGAATTGATCGCCGGGCGCACCGGGTAATTTGTTCGGTGCCTCCAGTCGGCCGGGACAGTTTTTTCCTTCCCTGACTTTTTTCGTTTGGTGCCGGGATCAGGCTCTTTCACGCGCTGTACCGCTGCGGCGAACACCGGCGAAAGCGCCGCGAACAAAAAGCATAGTTGCTTCCAACGTACGGTGACAGCTCCCACGTCAGCCGACCCAGAACGAGAAGTAAAGATACATGGCTGCAACGAGCCCCAGCACAACCGCGGTGGCGGCGACATCCCGGCCATCCCAGCTGGCACGTAACGCCGCGCGATCGATCGAGTCATAGGTCAGACCCTGAATGCGCTCACGATCCGGTGCAACATCGGTACGCGAAGCCAACACTATCGTTATGACGCAGATCAGGAACAATACGCCGGAGAAATACAGGAAATTGAAGTCACCGATCGCCGCAAGGAACGCGGGCGACTCGATCTTGCCCTCGCCAAACAGGGCCTGTATGACGAGCTTGCTCATGCCGAGCACGAAGCCGAGTCCCAGTCCCCACACTGCTCCGCGTGTGTTGATGCGGCTCGAGAACAGGCCCAGCAGAAACACCGCGGTGATCGGCGGCGCGAGATACCCCTGCACGCTCTGCAGATACTGGTACAGTCCGCCCCCCGATATCATTGGCATTATCGGAATCCAGGCCAGGCCGAGCACCACGACGACCACGGTGACAAGGCGGCCGACAGTGACGAGGTGCAGCTGGCTTGCTCCGGGGCGCAATTTTTCGTAGATATCCACGGTGAACAGCGTTGCCGTCGAGTTGAACAGCGACGATAGTGAGCTCATCAATGCCGCCATCAGTGCGGCAACGACAAGTCCGCGCAAGCCCTCCGGCAGCAGTGTCGTTACCATGGTTGGAAACACCTGGTCGCCGGCAAGACCGCCGGCTGATGTCAGCGGAATCGCCATCAGGCCTTTCGCGTGCAGCGCGGCACCGATCAGGCCAGGGATCAGGAAGATCATCACCGGCCAGACCTTGAGAAACGCGCCAAACAGGGCGCCCCGCCGCGCCGTCTTCAGGTCTTTGGCGGCCAACGTACGCTGCACAATGTACTGGTCCGTGCACCAGTACCAGATGCCGACGATGGGCGAGGCGATCAGGATCCCCAGCCAGGGAAAATCCGGATCGGACAACGGCCGCCACAATGCGTACTGCGCGACATTCTGGCTCGTGAACTCCCGCAACTCGCCCCAGCCGCCGAGCCGGTCAAGGCCGAACCAGGTTACTGCCACCGAGCCTACGATCAGGATGATGGCCTGTACCGAGTCCGTATAGAGTACGGCGCGCAGGCCACCGGCGACGGTGTACAGTCCCGTCAGCACGACGGTCGCTATCGCGCCGACCCAGAACGCATTCTGCGGCGAACCGAACGTGTCCGGCAGCAACGTACTGAACACCACGGCGCCGGCGTAGACGGTCACCGACACCTTGGTCAGCACGTAAGCGGCGAGCGATACCAGCGAGAGCATCCAGCGCGGCTTCGGACCGAAGCGGCGCTCGAGGAACTCGGGCATCGTAAAGACTTTCGAGTCGTAGTAGAACGGTACGAAGATCCAGGCGAGCAGCACGACAATCCACGCGTGCAGTTCGTAATGTGCCATGGCAAGCCCGGTCGACGCGCCCTGCCCGGCCAGGCCAACGACATGCTCCGAACCGATGTTCGAGGCAAAAATCGACGCGCCAATCGCAAAAAACCCGACATTCCGGCCGGCGAGAAAATAATCGGTGGTATTTTGCTGCTTGCGCGTTACCGCGATAACGACGATAAGCAGTATAAAAAAGTACAGTCCGACGACTGCCCAGTCGACTAAATTCAAGGCCTGTCCATCAGCAAAGATCCGTGAATATGGTAGCACCGCTTTCCGGTCCACTCACGCTGCGACGGAATATCCCGAACAACTCGCGGCCGAGCCCGCTGTGATTGCTGGAGAGGTCGGCCACAACAGCGGGCCGTGCGGTCAGCTCGCCTTCCGGGGCATCAACGGACAGCACACCGGCGTCCGCGTCGATGCGCACCCTATCGCCATCCCGGATAAGGCCGATGTGGCCGCCGGCAACCGCCTCCGGGGTCAGTTGGATGGCCGCAAGAACCTTGCCGGAAGCTCCCGACATGCGCCCGTCCGTAAGCAATGCGACCCGGTAACCCCGATTCTGCAGGAGACCCAGATAGGGTGTCAGCTTGTGAAGTTCCGGCATGCCGTTGGCGCGCGCGCCCTGCCACGGCAGCACGGCGACGAAGTCCTCTTCGAGGAGACCCGCATTGAATGCCTCAATGAACGCGTCCTGGGAACCGAAAACCCGGGCCGGGGCTTCGATGCGGTAATGGGCGGCGTCGACCGCCGACACCTTGACGATGGCACGGCCCAGATTACCGTCGACCAGACGTATCCCGCCTTCCCTGTCGAAAGCCTCGCTGCAAGGTCGCACGATCTTGGTATCGAGTGACTCCTGGGTGGCCGGACGCCACCGCAGAGTGTCGTCTTCCAGGAAGGGTTCGCGGCAGAACCCGGACAGCCCCTGCCCCATGATGGTCGTGACGTCCTCGTGCAGCAGCCCGGCCTCCAGCAGCTCGCCCATGACAAAGCCGAGTCCGCCGGCCGCGTGGAAATGATTCACGTCGGCGATGCCGTTCGGATAGACCCGTGCCAGGAGCGGCGCCACGCGCGAGAGGTCGGCGAAATCATCCCAGTCGAGGCGGATGCCGGCGGCGCTCGCGATTGCCACCAGGTGCATGGTGTGATTCGTCGAGCCGCCGGTCGCGAGCAGTCCGACGATGCCGTTCACCAGGCTCTTCTCGTCGAGCATCCGGCCGAGTGGCGTGTCGCCGCCGGCCGGCCGGGTCAGGCCGATCACCCGGCGGACGGCCTCTCGGGTCAGCGCATCCCTCAGCGGCGTGCCGGGATTGACGAAGGAGCCGCCGGGAAGCTGGAGCCCCATGAACTCCATAAGCATCTGATTGCTGTTGGCGGTGCCGTAGAAGGTGCAGGTGCCGGGCCCGTGGTAGGACGCACTCTCGGCCGCAAGCAACTCCTCCCGCCCCAGGCGGCCTGCCGCATACTCCTCTCGTACCCGGGCTTTTTCCTTGTTCGACAGTCCGGACACCATCGGGCCCGCGGGGACGAACAGCACGGGCAGGTGACCAAAGGACAGCGCGCCGATCATGAGGCCCGGAATGATCTTGTCGCAAACGCCGAGGCACAGCGCTCCGTCGAAAAGGTTGTGGGAGAGTGCCACGGCCGTGGACAGCGCGATCACGTCACGGCTGAATAGAGACAGGTCCATGCCGTGCTGGCCTTGGGTGACGCCGTCGCACATCGCCGGCACGCCGCCCGCGAACTGGGCCACGGCGCCGCCCTCGAAGGCCGCCTGCTTGATCAACTGTGGAAAGGTCTCCAGCGGCTGGTGAGCGCTCAGCATGTCGTTGTAGGCCGAGACAATCGCGATGTTGGGCGTCTCGTCG
>CAZLNH010000327.1:0-7189 GCA_964560775.1 uncultured Woeseiaceae bacterium
CAGGCAGGCTCCACTCGCCGAGTGGTGTCGCCAACCGACTCCGGGATAGACCGGTGCGGATTTGGAAAGTTCTCGCTGCAAGACGCGTTTCAACACTTCATTATTCGATTTGTGACCTGTTACCAGTATTTGTTTGGCCGCGGCAGCCGCGGCGACACAGTTGAGTTGCCCGGCACGACGGCCCTCCGGAGCACGCGATACTAGCAGCTTGGCCGGAGACGGCCAAAACGCCTGTCGTGGCCGCCGTCGCCGCCGGCATTGCCGCCAGCGAAGCATCATATAACCAAATTGACTAAGCGGCCTGGCGCCAGATTACATGCAGCCGCCGCCAGCCCGGTTCACGGCGGTTACCGGCCAGCAATTCGCCGTAAGTGTGGCCATTCGACAGGGCCAGGCGCAGCCAGGCGAAGCGCTCGAGCAGCAGGCTGCCAGCGAGTATCGTCGCATCGCCCGCCGTTTGCCGCGGGCCGCGGTAGCGGACGCTCCCGTCGGCCATTATGCAGAGCTCGATAACGCACGCGGCGGCCCGTGACCAGCAGTACAACTCATGGACACCGGCCAGCACCCACGCGGCAACCAGCGACACGCGCATTGGCACGCCGAGGGGCAGATGCAGGATCAGGGCGCTACCTGTAATCAGGGACATTGCACCGCAAAGGCACACCGTGCGCCTGAGCCTTCGATCAGGTTTGAGCGTTGTCTCGAATGCTGGCGATGACATCGGCAATATCCGGATCACTGGCAACCCGCGTGCTGAGAAGATATGCCAGCAATTCCGGATCCGGCAGTGCCAGAAGGTGACGAAAAACCGCCTTTCGCTGCTTGCTGGCCGCCTCGTAATGACGGTCCAACCAGCCGAGCAGAAGTTCGTCGAGTTCGCGCATGCCCCGACGGCATTGCCAGCGCAGTGCTGACTTATGCATCGGAAAACGCCCTCAGTGGCGCCGCTCGACGAGCATCTTTTTCGTCTCCGCGATAGCCCGGGCGGGATTTAGTCCCTTCGGGCAGGTCTGCGTGCAGTTCATGATCGTATGGCAGCGGTACAGTCGGAAGGGATCTTCGAGCGCATCGAGACGCTCGCCGGTCGCTTCATCGCGGCTGTCGACCAGCCAGCGATACGCGGCCAGCAATGTCGCCGGACCCAGGTAGCGGTCGCTGTTCCACCAGTAACTCGGGCAGGCGGTCGTGCAACAGGCGCACAGGATGCAGGCGGCCGGCTCGTTGATCTTCTCCTGGTCCTCCTTGCTCTGCAGGCGTTCACGGTCGGGTGGCGCGGGTGTCCGGGTCTGCAGCCACGGTTTGATGGACGCGTACTGCGCATAAAAAGTGGTCAGGTCCGGCACCAGGTCCTTTACGACCGGCAAGTGCGGCAGCGGATAGATCTTTACATCGCCGCGAATACCATCGGCGGACAGCGTGCAGGCGAGCGTATTGGCACCGTCGATGTTCATCGCGCATGAACCACAAATGCCTTCCCGGCATGAGCGCCTGAACGTCAGTGTCGGGTCGATCTCATTTTTGATCTTGATCAGGACGTCGAGCACCATGGGGCCGCAACTGTCCATGTCGACATCGTAGGTATCCATGCGCGGGTTTTCACCGCTGTCGGGATCGTAACGGTATACGGCAAATCGACGCACACTGCGTGTGCCCTCGACCGCCCCGAAATGGCGTCCTTTCTTTATTTGTGAATGGGCAGGTAAACGGAACTCCGCCACGTCTCAACTCCTGGTCAATGTTCTGAATCCGGTCTCAGTACGTCCGGGCTTTCGGTGGCACGGGTTCGACTTCGTCCGTCAGTGTCTGGCTGTGGACCGGACGGAAATCGAACGAGACCTTGCCACGCTCGTCCACCCAGGCAAGTGTGTGTTTCATCCAGTTGTCGTCATCGCGCTCGGGATAGTCTTCCCGGGCATGCGCACCCCGACTCTCCTTGCGATTCTCGGCCGACTCGATCGTCGCCGTAGCGTTCAGCAACAGGTTCTCGAGCTCGAGAGTCTCGACGAGGTCGGTATTCCAGACCAGCGACCGGTCGGTCACCCGAACGTCGGCAAATGAGGCATAGGTCTTCCCCAGGAGTTCGACACCCTCGCCCAGCGATTCGCCGGTGCGGAACACCGCCGCATGATTCTGCATGACTTTCTGCATTTCGAGGCGTATTTCGGCCGTCGGACGCGACCCGTCGGCATTCCGCAGCCGGTCAATGCGTGCCACGCTATCCGCGCCGGCCTCAGGCGACAACGGACGGTGGCGCGCGCCGGGGGTCATCGTCCCGGCACAGTGCAGAGCCGCGGCGCGACCGAATACGACCAGGTCGAGCAGCGAATTTGATCCCAGCCGGTTTGCCCCATGCACGGACACGCACGCTGCTTCGCCGACCGCCATCAGGCCCGGTACGACCACTTCCGGGTCGCCGTCCTTTTTCGTCAATACCTGGCCTGCGTAATTGGCCGGTATCCCGCCCATGTTGTAGTGCACGGTCGGCAGTACCGGTATCGGTGACCGCGTCACGTCAACGGCAGCGAAAATGCGCGCTGACTCGGCGATACCCGGCAACCGTTCATCGATCACCTCGGGACCAAGATGCTCGAGATGCAGGTGGATATGATCTTTCTCGGCGCCTACACCGCGCCCTTCCCGTATTTCAATCGTCATCGAACGGCTGACCACGTCGCGCGACGCGAGGTCCTTGGCGTTCGGCGCGTAGCGCTCCATGAACCGTTCGCCGTCTGCATTCGTCAGGTAGCCCCCCTCGCCGCGGACACCCTCGGTAATCAGCATGCCGGCGCCGTAAATGCCGGTCGGATGAAACTGCACGAATTCCATGTCCTGCACCGGCAGTCCGGCGCGCAGCACCATTGCACTCCCGTCCCCCGTGCACGTATGTGCCGACGTACAGGAGAAATAGGCGCGGCCGTAGCCGCCGGTCGCCAGGATGACCTGGTGGGCGCGGAACCGATGCAGTTTGCCTTCCGCCATATCGAGAGCGACGACGCCGCGGCAGACACCGTCTTCCATGATCAGGTCGGTGGCAAAATACTCAATATAAAACTCGGCATTGTGCTTCAGGGACTGCTGGTAGAGCGTATGCAGCATTGCGTGCCCGGTGCGGTCCGCGGCCGCGCAGGTACGTTGCGCTGTACCCTCGCCAAAATGCGTCGTCATGCCGCCAAACGGGCGCTGGTATATGCGGCCGTCTTCCGTGCGGGAAAATGGCACGCCGTAATGCTCGAGTTCGATGACAGCGTCCGGCGCTTCCTTGCACATGTACTCGATCGCATCCTGGTCACCGAGCCAATCGGAACCCTTGATCGTGTCGTACATGTGCCAGCGCCAGTCATCTTCTCCCATGTTGCCGAGCGCGGCACTGATGCCGCCCTGAGCCGCTACTGTGTGGCTGCGGGTCGGAAAGACTTTGGTGACGCACGCGGTGTTGAATCCTGCCTCCGCCAAGCCGAATGTCGCCCGCAATCCGGCGCCGCCGGCGCCGATTACAACGACGTCATAACTGTGATCAATGAAATCATAATCACTCATGCAGCCGCTCCGAACGCAATCTTCAACACAGCGAATGCGGCGGCTGCGGCCACGCCAATATGCGCAAACTTGTTAAGAACCAATGCGCATACTTTCATAAACGGGCCGTGTACATAGTCTTCAATAACAACCTGCACACCCAGGCTTGAATGCCAGGTGAGCGCCACTGCCAGCAACAGCAGCAGAACGCTGTTCCACGGCCGTGCGATCCATTGCATGAGCACCGTGTATTCGGCAACGTCATTGAGCAGCAATGAAATGATAAACCACAGACCAAGCAATGCGAGCGCAGCGGCTGTTACCCGTTGTACCCAGAAATGGTCCGTACCTTCCTTCGCGGATCCCTTGCCAAGCACCCGGCTTAGCGGTGAGCGCAGACTCATGCCAGCAACCAGAAGGCCAACGTCAGGACCAGCGTAACGGCCAGGACAAACCATGCCGACGCATTGGCCTGATGCACCTCGAAACCATAGCCCAGATCCCAGACCAGGTGCCGTATACCATTGGCAAAATGCAGGAAGTACGCCGCGGTCCATGCGATCAGCATTACCTGCCCGAACCACGAACGGAAGAACGTCACGAATGCCTCGTAGTCCATGACGCCGCTGGATGCAGCGAACAGCCACAATGCGAATGCGATGAGGCCGGTCGACAATGCCACACCGCTGATGCGATGCAGTATCGACAGGGTCATGGTGATCGGCCAGCGGTAAATCGAAAGATGCGGCGACAACGGTCGCCCGGGATTACTCATGGATTGCCGCATTCCTGTGAAGTGCCGGATTAAAAGTCAATGCAACGACCTGCTTTTTCCCAGTCGCCGTAGCGCGTAGGATCCGGTCCATCGCGGCCGCCGATTTCCGCGGGGCGAGCTGCATCATCGTGCCGGTCCGGAACCTCAGGCTCGTCGATTTCGCCGGTACCGGACCTGGCGGCAGGCGGTTTTTGGTTGTTTGCTGGCATGTCGCAATTATGCCATAGCCGATTGCATGACGCAGCGCGCTCCACGTAAAAGTTTGTATCCTGTCAGGACGGAGCATCATCCCGGAAATCTCATCGATTGCGCAGTTTCTCGGTCACTCTCTGTCCGAGATTCCCGCGCATCGGTGAAATTTCCGGGCTAGACTTGACGAATGTTTACTGAGCTTACCGTTCACGGTGATGACGCGCGTCCGTTCCTGCAATCGCAACTGACGCAGGATTTTGATCGCGTCACGCCAAGTGCGAGTCCGCTCGCGGCATGGTGCAGTCCGCAGGGCCGGGTCATCGCACTGGTACGCGTGCGCGTAATCGAGGAAGGCTTCGGCCTGATTCTGCTGCCGGGAATCGCGGACGAGGTCAGGCGCCAGCTGCTGCTCTACAGGCTGAGATCCCGTGTACAGATTGAAAACACGGGCGACACGTTCGGCGCGATAGCCGTACACGATGGCAATGCACTGGCGAAACTCGAAGATGCGACGCTCGTACCCGCCGGCACGCGAAATAGCAGTTGCGCCCGAAACGGCGTAACGACCGTCAGGCTCGCGGAGAACCGGCCTCTGATCGAGGTGTACGGAGCGTCAGCAACCATAGCGGATCTCACCGGCCTGACGGCAGCCGATGCGCTGCCCGAAAGCAACTGGCGGCGCGCGCGACTGGCCGCAGGCATAGCAGACACGAGTATCGCGACCAGCGGCCGTTACACGCCGCACATGCTCAATCTCGACCGGTTGGGTGCGGTCAGCTTCACCAAAGGTTGCTACCCCGGCCAGGAAATCGTCGCCCGTACCCAGCACCGGGGCGCGAGCAAACGCCGGCTAATGCACTATCGCGCCGAAGACGACTTCAACGAACATGACAAACTGATTTATGACAACAAGGAAATCGGCGAAATCGTCAGCCACGCAGGACACGACCTGCTCGCACTAACGCCCGTTGAAACACACGACGCGATCCTGACCCTCGGCCAAACCAGGGCACTACCGGTGCGGAGCTAAAATGAAATCCCACTGTCCCTCAGGAACCCCTACAGCACCTCAGCCCGCATGTGCGGAAACAACAGCACATCCCGAATCGACGGCGAATCCGTAAACAGCATGACCAGCCGGTCGATACCGACGCCGAGCCCCGCCGCCGGCGGCATGCCATATTCCAGCGCACGGATATAGTCGGCATCGAACGGCATGGCCTCTTCGTCACCGGCGCCGCGGCTTGCGACCTGCTCATGGAAACGCTCTGCCTGGTCCTCGGGATCGTTGAGCTCCGAAAATCCGTTGGCCAGTTCGCGACCGGCGATAAAAAATTCGAAGCGGTCGGTTACAAAGGGATCGTCGTCGTTCTTGCGCGACAGCGGTGACACTTCCGTGGGATACCGGGTGATGAATGTGGGCTCGCGCAACTTGTCTTCACACGTCTTCTCGAAGATCTCGATCTGCAGCTTGCCGGCACCATAATTCTCGTGCACCGGTATACCGCGTGCCGCGCATTCCGCGACCAGGTAATCACGATCGCGCAGCTTGCCGGCGTCCATGTCGGGATTGCATTTCGCGATCGCTTCCTCGATCGTCAGTCGCTGAAACGCCTTGCCCAGGTCAAACGACTCGCCCTGGTATTGCACGACAGAAGTTGCCACGACCGCCTGTGCCATGCCCTTCAGCATTGCTTCGAGCATGTGGATAAGGTCTTCGTAGTCAGCATAGGCGCGATACAATTCGAGCATAGTGAACTCGGGATTGTGCTGCGTTGAGACGCCTTCGTTACGGAAATTGCGATTGATCTCGTAGACGCGTTCGAAGCCACCGACGACGAGGCGTTTCAGATTGAGTTCGGGCGCGATGCGCAGGTACAGCGTCATGTCCAGCGCGTTGTGATGCGTTTTGAACGGGCGCGCCAATGCGCCGCCCGCAATGGCCTGCATCATCGGCGTTTCGACTTCGAGGAAATCCTGCGAGTCCATGAAGGCACGGATATACGATACGATTTGCGAACGCACGTGAAACACCCGCCGACTCGACTCATTCATGATCAGGTCGACATAACGTTGCCGGTAGCGAATCTCCTGGTCGTGCAAGCCGTGAAATTTCTCGGGCAATGGCCGCAATGACTTCGTCAACAAGCGTACTTCATCCGCCATGACGGTCAGCTCGCCGGTATTTGTCTTGAATAGCGTGCCCGAGGCGCCGACGATGTCGCCAACGTCCCATTTCCTGAAATCCTGGTACACACCATCGGCGAGCCGGTCGCGCTCGAGCCGCACCTGGATCTGGCCGCTTCGGTCCTGCAGCTTGATGAAACTAGCCTTGCCCATGACGCGCTTGGCCATCATTCGCCCGGCAACCCGGATGGCGATACCCTCGCTGCGCAGGTGCTCGTCGTCCTGCTCGCCGTAGGTCGTATGCAACTCATCCGCCAGCGCATTACGCCGGAAATCGTTGGGGTAGGCATCGCCGGACGCCCGCAACGTATCCAGCTTGCGGCGACGCTCGCTGATCAGTGAGTTTTCGTCAGCATTCGATTTGTCTGTCACAGTATCCGACTTGTCTGTCACTAGAGTCCCTGCTTGAGGCTTGCCTTGATGAACGGGTCGAGTGCCCCGTCGAGCACGGCCTGAGTGTTACCGGTTTCGACCCCGGTACGCAAATCCTTGATGCGGCTCTGGTCGAGTACATACGAG
>CAZLNH010000328.1:0-27711 GCA_964560775.1 uncultured Woeseiaceae bacterium
GCGAGGAAACGCAATGTCCGGCACTGGGATGAGCCGCAGCGTCACCCCGATCACCGGCGGCCCATCACGCGCCGCGACTTCGTGGCGCAGGGATTTCTCGGCGGCTCGGCGTTCGCGCTTGGCGGCGGCGTCTTAAGCCTGTTCTCGAATCCGCGGCAAGCCTACGCCCAGCTGTCCGGCGACTTGCAGCCGCTGCTCAGCAACCCGTGCGATATCGCAACTGTGGGCGCGGGCAAGATCCCGTTCATCTGCTTCGACCTGGCCGGCGGCGCCAACATCGCCGGCTCGAACGTACTCGTCGGCCAGGAAGGCGGCCAGCTGGACTTTCTTGGTACCGCAGGTTACGAGAGGCTCGGCCTGCCCGGCGACATGGTGCCTGGCTTGAACGACCCGTTGACCGGCCTGCCGTATGCAAACCAGGACCTGGGGCTGGCCTTTCATTCCGACAGCGCATTCAAGCGCGGCATGGAGCGCAGCATGTCGCCGGCGCGCGCGATGAACTTAAACGGTGCAATCATCCCGTCGCGATCGGAGAACGACACCGGCAACAACCCGCTCAATCCGCTGTATGGCATTGCGCGCGCCGGTGCCGACGGGTCAATCCTGACGCTGGCCGGTACCGAGAACACCGACTCCGGCGGCAATTCGATGGTGCCCTCGGCACTGATGGATCCCGAGCTGCGACCCACCAAAGTCGATCGGCCGAGTGACGTGACCGCGTTGGTCGATACCGGCCAGCTGGTAGGAATCCTCGGTCCCGACGATGCAACCGCCGTAATGGAATCCATCTACCGCATCAGCGACAGCAAAATGAGCGTCGCCGACGCCGGCCAGACGGTATCGGCCGATGCGGTCATCAAGGACATGGTCCGCTGCGGCTACCTGAAAGCGGCGGATATCGCCGAGCGCTTCGGCGACACTCCGCTTAACCCGGCCGAGGATCCACTGATCGTCGGGCCCAGCGGCATATTCTCCGACGCCGAATTCAATGCCAACGGAAGTGACGGCAGTGAATTCCGCAAGACCGCGTCCGTTATGAAACTGGTGATGAACGGTTTCGCCGGTGCCGCCTGCATTGAAATGGGCGGCTACGACTACCACGGCGGCCGGCGCGCCGAAGGTGAAGTCAAGGACGAGCGCGCCGGTCGCTGCATGGGCGCTTGCATTGAATACGCCGCGCGCATCGGCGTGCCATTGATGCTCTACGTTTTCAGTGACGGATCCCTGTCCAGCAACGGCGCGATCGACAACTCGATCGAGGGCCGCGGCAAGGGCGAGTGGGTCAGCGACAACTCATCGACGGCTGCCGGATTTTTCATGGTGTACAACCCGTACGGCCGCGCGACACTGCGCGGGGGCACACCCGACATCCAGGCACGCCACCAGCAGATCGGCTATTTCGATTCCGGCGGCTCGGTGCAGCGCGCCGCAACCCCCGCTGCCAATAACGCGAACCTGCTGGTCAATACGGTCGTGCTGAACTACATGGCCTTGCACGGCGAGGAAGGCCTGTTCGGGAACCTGTTCATGAATCACGGCCTGGGCGACTCGTCGCTCCGGGACAGCATGACGGCTTTCGAACAGATAGTCAGCGGCACGATCGGCCCATTGAACCCTGCCTGACGCTCCCCTGACCGTCAGGACTCGGCCGGCGGAGCGCCTTCCGCCGGCCTTTTTTTGCGGCGCCGATTCCGTCCCGGCGCAACGGATTGGCGCATGCCGGTATGCAAATACCTGCCCGTTCCTGAAATCCCGCCAAGCTGCCACTATACTGGACGGTTGACGCGCAATTCGTTGCGGGGGTAACGATCCGCTTGTTGCCAGGACATGCGGCAACCGGTATTTACAAATCTTTACAACTTGTTGCAGCAATTGCACTCCGAAATGGGTCAATATTCCGGGGTTGGATTTTAGTTCTTCCATTGGTTTGGCTGCCCGCGTCTAACGGGTTTATCTAACGCGTATGGAGCGCACGAACGGACTCTATGAAGAGATTTTTGATAGCACTTTCCTTGAACGGCATGGCCTTTTTGACAGTGGCGTGCTCGAACGATGCGCCGCAACAGGCGCCACAGCTGGACTCAGCCGTTCGCGTCATCGTCGAGCCACTGCAATTCGAGCGCGCGGGTACCCGGCTGGAAGCGGTCGGCACGTCACGCGCATTGCGCTCCATCGCGCTCCAGCCGGAAACCTCCGGTGAAGTGGTCGCTGTGAATTTCCAGCCGGGCCAGCGCGTCAGCAGTGGGGATGCACTGGTCAGGCTCGACAGCCGCGAGCAGGAACTCGCGGTAGCACTCGCGGAAGTCCGCCTCGAGGATGCAACCCGTTTGTACGACCGATATCAGCGTACCGGGGACAGCGGAGCCGTACTGCCAACCGCCGTTGATGCGGCACGTACTGCCGTCGAAGCCGCACGGATCGAACTTGACCGTGCCCGAGTGAATCTGGACTACCGCACGATCGAAGCACCATTTGGCGGTTTTGTCGGCATCACCGAAGTCGATCCGGGCGACCGGATCAATCCCGACACACTGATTACTACGCTCGACGACCGAAGCGCGCTGCTCGTATCGTTCGAGGTACCGGAGGCGCTGATCGGCGACATCACGGTTGGCAATGAAGTGTCGGTAGCTACGTGGAACAGCCATACCCCGAATGCAGTCGGCGAAATCGTCGATATTGGCAGCCGCATCGATCCCGCAACCCGCACGTTTGTTGCGCGGGCCCGGGTCGGGAACGACACCGATACGCTCAGGCCCGGCATGAGTTTCAGGGTATCCGTGGACGTGCTGGGCAAGCTGTACCCGGCCATCGCCGAAACATCGGTGCAATGGGGCGCTGATGGCGCTTACATCTGGACGGTCAGCAACGGCCAGGCACAGCGGAAGATGGTGCAAATTGTGCAGCGCCAGCAGGGCGTCATCCTTGTCGATGCCGACCTCGCCGAAGGCGACCTCGTAGTCGTTGAGGGCATCCAGCGTATGCGAAACGGCGTCGATGTGACCCACGAACCCCTTGGCGTCGCTGATCGCGGCGTCGACGCAATCAACGGCTCTGCCAGTCCCTCCGGCCAGCCGCGACAACAATGAATAACGACGACCAGCGCGAGATTTCCGACGAGCGGGATGACTCGCCCGATGCAGAGATTAACGACCTGCCCAGCCTGAGTATCCGCCGGCCGGTGCTGGTACTCGTACTGAACCTGCTGATTCTGCTGGCAGGCATCAGCGCCATCCTGGCCGTGGAAACACGCGAATTGCCGGACGTCGACCGGCCGATTGTCGGCGTACGTGCGGAATTCCCGGGCGCATCGCCGGAAACCATGGACGCCGAGGTCATCAGCATCATCGAGGGCGCTGTATCGCGAGTATCCGGTATCCAGAGCATAGAATCAGCGTCCGAGGAGAACAGCGGCCGCATACGAATTGAATTTCGCCCGGATATTAACCTGGACAGTGCAGCGTCCGACGTACGCGAAGCAGTCAGCCGCGTCACGCGCGAACTCCCGGATCGCCTGGAGCAGGTTGTCGTTGTCAAGGCGGACAGTGATTCCGACTCCATCGTCAATCTGGCCGTGATCAGCGATACGCTGCTCGAGGAAGAAGTCACTCGCATCGTCGAGAAAGACATCATTCCTGATTTGATTTCCATTGATGGCGTAGCCGATGTCCAACTGTTCGGCGCGAGACAACGCATGCTGCATGTCGTCGTGGATCCGCTGCGGATGACAAGTTACGGGCTGTCGGTCACGAGTGTTGCGGAGGCACTGCGGCAGGCACCGTTTGACGTGCCGGCAGGCAGCTTTCGCTCTGAAGACCAGGAACTGATCGTCCGCGCCGATGCCTCGGTGACCTCGGCAGAGCAGGTTGCCGACATCGTTATCGAGCGGTCCATACGTATCGGCGATATTGCCAATGTTTTTTTCGGGCCGGAAGACGCGCGAGCCTATACGCGACTCAATGGCCAGCCCATCATCGGGCTGGGCGTCGTACGCCAGGCCAAGTCCAATACTGTTCGCATTTCCAGCGGCGTCCGCGAAGCGGTTGACCGGCTCAACAATCGATTTGGTGACCTCCGGCTGGTCGTAACCGATGACCAGGCCGTGTTTATCCGCAGCTCCATAAAGGAAGTGCTGATTACGCTGTCGTTTACGATCGCTATTGTTATCTCAACAATCTGGCTGTTCATGGGCTCGCTGCGTGCAACGCTGGTGCCCAGTATCGCAATTCCGGTCGCCCTGATCGGCACTGTGGCGGCGATCTGGATACTCGGGTTCTCGATCAACATCCTGACACTGCTCGCCCTGGTTCTCGCGACCGGACTGGTTGTCGATGATGCGATCGTCGTGCTCGAGAATATACAGCGGCGACGGGGCCAGGGCCTGGGAGCCCGAGCCGCCGCGGTGCTGGGTACACGGCAGGTGTTCTTTGCCGTCGTAACGACGTCAGCCGTGCTGATATCGGTGTTTGTCCCGATCGCTTTCCTGCCAAGTACGGCGGGCCGGCTGTTTCGGGAATTCGGCATCGTGCTGGCCGTCGCCGTAGCGATATCCAGTTTTGTATCGCTGTCGCTGGTTCCGGCGGCCGCTTCACATTTGCCTGACACCACGACGGGCAATCGCTTTGTTGAGCTATTGCGACGCATCGGCACGCGGATCGGCGACTTCTACAAGGCATCACTCCATGTATTGCTGGACCGGCCGTATATTGCCCTCATCGCCGCCATCGCATTTATCGGGAGTGCGGGAGCGCTGTTTCAGTCACTCGACCGGGAACTGATCCCGCCCGAGGATCGCGGCATGCTGAGCATCAATGCGGCCGGGCCCGACGGCGTCGGCATCGGCTACATGGACCGCCAGACACGGAAGATCGAGGAAATACTCGAACCCCTCGTTGTCAACGGAGAAGCCACGTCGCTGTTCACAATTGTCGGCACCTGGGATCCCAATCGCAGCCGCGTCAATGTGCCACTGGTTGACTGGAATGATCGTACGCGCAGCCAGCAGGAAATCAGCAACAGCCTCGAAGGACCGTTGTCTGAAATTCCCGGCGCCCGGGTTACGGTCTCGAGCAGCAACAGCCTGAATCTCCGCCGGTCCGCCGGTGAGCTCGAAGTGGCGCTGATCGGTAACGAATACGCAACCATATTCGAGGCTGCCAAGAACCTCGTGCGCGACATCGAGGAACGCATGCCGAACTTGTCCAGTGTTGAGATTTCCTACGACCCGACGCAGCCTCAACTGTTTGTCGAGATCGATCGCCGGCGTGCATCGGACCTCGGTGTGAACCTCGAAAGTCTTGCCACAACGCTGCGGGCAATGATCGATGGCGATGAGCTCGTCGACCTGAATATCGAGGATGAAGCTATTCCGATCCTGTTGGAGTCATCCAGCGGGGAAATCAACGATCCGACCGATCTCGTCAATCTGTATGTCAGCACGGATGCAGGCGACCTGGTACCGCTGTCCAGCATCGTGACATTGCGGGAACAGGGCGTCGCGGCGCAGCTGGACCGGATTTCACAACGGCGCGCCATCGAGATTGATATAGACCTGGCCGGCGGCTACCCACTGCAGGCAGCGGTCGACGATATCCAGGCCATCGCCGACGACAGCCTTCCCGGCAATGTGTCGATGGTCCTTAAGGGCGAAGCCGCGACGTTGCAGGAAACGTCCCGCGAAGTCGCCATCACCTACCTGATTGCGCTCGCCGTAATCTTCCTGGTGTTGTGCGCGCAGTTCGAGGGCTTTATCAGCGCGGTGGTCGTTACGCTGATCGTGCCAACGGGTGTCGCAGCGGCAGTATTTGCCCTGTTCCTGACGGGAACGTCACTCAACGTCTACTCACAGATCGGCTTGATACTTCTTATCGGCCTGATGGCGAAGAACAGTGTGTTGCTGGTTGAATTTGCAGACCAGCTGCGGGATCGCGGCCTGGCGGTGCGAGAAGCGATCGAGTCCGGCGCCAGCATCCGCCTGCGGCCTGTCGCGATGACGCTGATCTCGACCGCACTCGGCGGCCTCCCTCTGATCCTGAGCACGGGCGCCGGTGCCGAGGCGCGTTCGTCGATTGGCTGGGTCATCTTCGGCGGCCTCGGCATAGCCGCGGTGTTTACACTGTACCTTACGCCGGTTCTGTACCTGCTGCTGGCGCGCTTCTCGAGCGCACGGGTCGAACAGTCCCAGCGTCTCGCCGACGAACTGCACAAGGCAAGAGCCATTACGGCATCCTGACAAGGCCGCTCGTCTGTTATTGCGCTCTCTCGCAACCGCAGCAGGCAGCGGCCATAATGTCTTCTGTATTTCTGCCGCGATGAGATAACGGATGGCCGACGACGCCCGACTGGACGCGATGCTGGCTTGTCCCCGCTGCGACAAAGCCCCGCTCGAGCGTAACGACAGCTCACTCCAATGCAGTGGCTGCAAGACCGAATTCCCCCGTGTTGCCGGCATACCCTGGTTGTTCGCCGAGCCGGAGGCGAGTCTCGGTGAATGGCGCAACCGTTTGCACCTCGCGATGCAAACCCTTGCACATGAAATGCAACGACTTAAAGACGCACTCGGTGACAAGGACCTTTCTCCGCTTGCGCGCCGCCGGCTGGAGTGGCAGATGTCGGCCACGGAGCACCACCGCAACCAGCTGCGGGCAGTGCTCGCACCGGTCGATATCCAGTCACTGCAGGCGGCCTACACTACGCATCTCGCTTTGCGCACGCGACTGCCCAGCGACCAGGGTCTCAATACGTATTACAACAATGTCCACCGCGACTGGTGCTGGGGCGACGACGAAAATGCCGCCTCCATCGAGCAGTTCCGCGCTGTACTCGGCGCGTCGGACGGGAAACAGGCTGTGCTTGGCGATACTGTCGTGCTCGGCGCGGGTGCAGGCCGGCTCGCCTACGACCTGCATCAGCAACCCGGCACAGCGAAAACCGTCGCCATGGACTTCAATCCTCTGCTCCTGATCATTGCGCAGCGCATGGTCCGCGGCGACAAAATCGACCTGTACGAGTTTCCGATTGCACCGCGCTCCCTTGACGATTCCGCAGTCCTGCGAACACTCAGTGCCCCGGAGCCGGTTCGCGACGATTTCTTCCTGGTACTCGGCGACGTGCTTCGGCCGCCATTCGCGGCAGCCGCCTTCGACACGGTCGTCACACCGTGGCTCATCGACATTATCACCGAAGACTTGCCGACCTTTGCCGCGCGCGTGAACCGCCTGCTGAAACCGGGCGGCCGCTGGCTGAACTTCGGCTCATTGTCATTTGAACAGCAAACAGACCGGCGGCGACGCTACAGCAGCGAGGAAGTCCTGGCACTGGTCGGGGAAGCCGGCTTCGCTCCACCCGCAGTCCGTGAAGCAACGATTCCCTACATGTGCTCACCCGCCAGCCGTCACGGCCGCCGCGAAACGGTTTTCACGTTCTGTGCGGAAAAGCTGCACGACACGCCAAACTCCGCACGCCACAAGGCCCTGCCCGACTGGCTCGTCACCGGGTGTGAGCCCGTGCCGCTGCTGCCGTCGTTCCAGACGCAGGCCATGTCGACGAAAATCTATGCATTCATCATGTTGCTCATCGACGGCAAGCGGTCCATTGCGGACATGGCGAAAGTACTCGAACAGCAGCAACTGATGACACGCGCGGAAGCTGAACCTGCCATACGCAACTTCCTTACGCGCATGTACGACGATAGTCAGCGCCAGATCGGGTTTTAGCAGCCTGTCTGGTTCAGTCCGCCCGCCACACCGGTACCCCCTGCCGGGAGCCCTTTGAAGGAATGGCTCCCTTCGGTCCGCTTTATTTCCATCAAAGGGCTCCCGGCAGGGGGGTACCGGTGCTCCTCCGTGAATAATCCGCGCCAGCGTCAGGAAGCGTGCAGCTCGCGTTGCAGGAACTGTGCGATCTCGCGAACGGCGCGTCCGCTCTCCGGCATCTGGCCTACAAAGAACTGGAATACGTGCCACATGTCCGGCCAGGTTTGCAGTGTGATGCCGGAGCCTGCCGCCGATAAGCGATCGCTGAAACGGGTGGAATCGCTTAACAGGATTTCGTGGTCGCCGACCTGGATGAATACAGGCGGCAGGTTGTGAACGTCAGCGTAGAGTGGTGAGACAAGAGGATTGCGCAGTTCATTGGTATTGCAATAGTGGTCAGCTGTTGCCGGCATGTCGGCGGCCCGGAACAGCGGGTCCAGCCCGGCTCGTGTCTGCATCGATTCGCCGCTGCCGGTGAGATCGAGCCACGGTGACAGCAGCAATGCACAGGCGGGCAGGCGCGCGCCGTCGTCGCGCAGCTTGAGGATCGTTGCAACTGCGAGGCCGCCACCGGCGGAATCGCCGCCGATCGCAATTTGTGCGGGATCGAGCCCCTGCGCCAGCAGGTGGCGGTAGAGGGTGCACGAATCCGTCAGCCCGCCAGGAAAGCGGTGCTCCGGTGCAAGCCGATAGTTCGGCAACAACGCCCGCACGCGCGCTGCCCGGGCGATAAAGCTGACGAGGCGCCGGTGCGTGCGGCTGCTACCCATGACATACGCGCCGCCATGCAGGTAATAAAGAACGGGCGCATCCTCGCAGCCGCGTGGTACGAGCCACTCACAATCAATACCGGCAATGCTCGCCGGAATGACGCGGACACGCCTGGCCGGCGGCAGCCGCGTCGCAATTTTTTCGAAGGATTGACGCAGGACTTGTGGGTCGACATCCGGCCTGACGCGCCTGAAGTACTTCTTTGCAATAAAGCGGACCAGCCTCGCCCGCAGGCTGATCATGATTGCGGGTTCAGGTAGTCCGGGACTGGATACATTTTTATACAGCCTGCCTAGCGCTCCAGGTACTGGAGCTTGTCCTTGACGTCCCGCCAGTCGTCGGCATCGTCGGGCGGATCCTTGATCTCGGTAATGACTGGCCAGTCCTGCGACAATTCTTTGTTCAACTCAAGGAAGTGTTCCTGCCCCGCCGGCAACTCGTCTTCGGAATAGATCGCCTCGACCGGGCATTCCGGTTCGCACAATGTGCAATCTATGCACTCATCCGGATCGATAACCAGCATGTTCGGGCCTTCGTGGAAACAATCAACCGGGCAGACCTCGACGCAATCCGTCAATTTGCACTTGATACAGCTTTCGGTCACTACGAAGGTCATGCCTGGAATCCTGCACTGAAAACAAGGGGCCTTACGCTATGCGAACTGCATAGGCAGATCAAGCCTGCATGCTCACAATCGCTGCCTGGATTTGCGACAATGCCGCACCCAGAACCAAAAACACCGGAGGCATGCCTGTATGAGCATCGTCAGCCTGGACCGCCAGGGCCCGATTGCCGTAATCGCGATTGACCATCCGCCGGTCAATGCACTGTCACAGGCAGTACGTGCCGGCCTGAAGAGAGACATCGATACTGCCGCCGGTGACGACAGTGTCAAGGCCATCGTTATCCGCTGCGAGGGCCGGACGTTTATCGCCGGCGCCGATATTCGCGAATTCGGCAAGCCACCTGAGCCGCCGTTTCTGCCGGACCTGGTCCAGCACATCGAAGCCGTTCGGAAGCCGGTCGTCGCGGCGTTGCATGGGACTGCGCTCGGGGGCGGCCTCGAAGTCGCCATGGGGTGTCATTACCGGGTCGCGGCCAGGTCTGCGCAAGTCGGCCTGCCGGAAGTCAATCTCGGCCTGTTGCCGGGCGCCGGCGGCACTCAGCAGCTGCCACGGCTCGCTGGTGCCGCCGCAGCGCTTGAGATCATGCTGTCGGGCAAGCCGGTGCCGGCCACCGAGGCGCTCCGCCTCGGAGTTGTCGATGAACTCGCCGAAGACGATGCGCTGGTGGATGCGGCCATGCGCTTCGCCGGCCGTGCCGTCGCCCGGGGGCCGCGGCGCACCAGCGAACTCGACGTTGCGGCTGCCAGCCCGGAACTGTTCGACGAATGGCGTCGCAACACGGCGCGGAAGGCACGCGGACTGATTTCACCGCAAAAAATCATCGACTGCGTCGAAGCCGCCGCCAACCGACCCTTTGCCGAAGGCCGGCGCATCGAACGCGAAGCGTTCATCGAATGTCTTGAGTCACCACAATCGAGTGGATTGCGGCATGCGTTTTTTGCCGAGCGCGCCGTCCTTAAAGTACCTGGACTGGAGAAGGAAACGCAGCCTCGCTCCATGCAAAAACTGGCGGTACTCGGAGCGGGAACGATGGGCGCCGGTATTGCCTATAGCGCATTGGCCGCAGACCTTGACGTGCATTTGCTTGATAACGAGCAGGCAGCGCTCGAGCGCGGCAAGGCCACAATCGGCAAGTTGTTTGAAAGCGGTGTCGAGCGCGGCAAGACGACGGCCGCCGAAGCTGAAAAACGATCCGCGCGGCTCAGTGCCGGGACCGACTTCACTGATCTCAGCGACGCCGATCTTGTCATCGAAGCCGTCTTCGAAAGCATGGAGGTCAAGAAAGACGTATTCACGCGGCTCGGCGACGTCTGCAAACCCGGCGCAATTATGGCGACAAACACTTCAACGCTCGATGTCGATGCCATTGCCGCCGCCAGCGGACGCCCTGCCGACGTCATCGGGCTGCATTTCTTCAGCCCGGCGCACATCATGCGGCTGCTCGAGATTGTGCGGGGCGAAAAGACCGCCGACGATGTCATCGCATCATCCCTGGCGCTGGCAAAGACGCTGGGCAAGATCGGTGTTGTCGTTGGCAATTGCTTCGGCTTCGTGGGCAACCGGATGCTCTACAGCTACGGCAGGGAAAACCAGTTCCTGCTGCTCGAGGGCGCCGCACCGGAATACATCGACCAGGTCCTTCATGACTGGGGCATGGCCATGGGGCCGAACGCCGTGGGTGACCTTGCCGGCCTCGACGTCGGCTACCGGATACGCCGCGAGCGCACCGACCTGCCGCACGACCCGCGCTTTTACCGGATTGCGGACCTGCTGGTCGAACAGGGCCGGCTTGGCCAGAAGACCGGGAGCGGGATCTACCACTACCCGGACGGCTCCCGCAAACCGGAACCGGACGCCGAGGTCCACAAGCTGATTCGCGACGAGGCCAGGCGACTCGGCATCACGCAACGGGATATCGCCGCGGACGAGATTATCGAACGCTGCATCTACGGCCTGATCACGGAAGGCGCACGCATACTCGAAGAAGGCATAGCCGCCCGCCCTTCCGATATCGATGTCATCTGGATCAACGGTTACGGCTTCCCGCGGCACCGCGGCGGGCCCATGCACTACGCCGACAGCTTAGGCCTCGACAAGGTTTACGACGCGGTATGCCGGTTGCAGGACCGGTTCGGTGACCAGTACTGGTCACCGCCGGCACTGCTGAAAGAACTTGCACGCGACAAACGTTGCTTCGCCGACCTGAATCGCACTGGCGGTACTGCATGATGATCGCAAGTACGCATCCGTCATCGCTGTCATCGCGAGCCGGCAGGGCGTGGCGACCTCGCGCCGATTGGCAGAGTCATTGGTGGTGCGAGGTCGCCACGGCGCTGCGCGCCTCGCGATGACGTACGGCGCTGCGCGCCTCGCGATGACGTACGGCGCTGCGCGCGATGACGGCGTTGCCTGCTATCCCGTGCGCAATTGCCAGCGATCGCCCGTGCATTCAGCGTAATCGTCACCGTCGAGCTTCAAGAGATGTGCCAGCAGGGAGCGTTCGGCAATCGGGTACAGCGATGCATCAATTTCCGTATAGACGTGCGGCAGCAACTGACGGACTGTCGAGCGGGGATGCGCTCGCAGCGCATCGACAACGATCGATTCCCTGTTCAGTCGATGCGCAATCAGCTTGCTGATCGCCGCATACGGATCGTGAATCAGCTCGCCGTGGCCGGGAGCAATTGCAGTCAGCGCTTCCCGCTTGAGGCGTGCAAGTGACGACAGGTACTCGTTCATGTCACCGTCCGGTGGATCGATGACGACCGTGGACCCATTAATAATGTGGTCGCCGGTGAACAGCAGGTTTTCATTGTCCAGCAGGTAGCACACGTGGTTGGATGCGTGGCCGGGCGTATGCAGCGCACGTAACGCGAATCCGTCGCCGTTTATCGTATCGCCCTCTTCAGGGACTCGATCCGGCGAGAATCCCGCATCCTGGTGCACGCCCTGCGGCGCCGGCCGGCCGATGACTTCGGCGCCGCTTTTTTTTGCAAGTGCCGCCGTTGCCGGTGAATGATCGGTGTGCGTGTGGGTGACCAGGATAAACCGGAGCCGATCGCCTGCCGCCGCGAGAATGGCATCGACATGTTGCTGCATGGCCGGTCCCGGGTCGATAACGGCAATTTCCCGCTCACCGACCAGGTAGGTATTGGTACCGGGGCCCGTCATCATGCCGGGATTGGGTGCTACCAGGCGACGTACACGCGGCGACAGCGCTGTAATGGTGCCGGGTTCAAGCCCGGTGCTCACCGATTTGCCTCGCTGCCCGGTTCAGGAGTATCTGCCGGGTAGTCGGGACTGCCCGGCATGACGATGCGTTCACATCCCGTGTCGCTGACAATCGCCGGCAAAACGCTTTGCACACCGTCTGCTTCGCGACGAGCCGCCCATCGCAGCAGTTCGCCGGCGTCGGTCATCGCGGTCAGCTCGTGCAGCGTTGCGCGTGTCGGGGGCGGCAGTGCGATACGGCCTGACCGGTCAGCGTCCAGTGCCTGCTGTGCCGTCATCCAGCAACTGTCGGTCAATTCACCACCGTCGTGCGTTGCGCACTGGTCGCCAGGCAATACCGCCGCAAAAAATCGCGTTGTAAAGCGTTTCGGCCGGCGCACCGGGGTGATCCAGTGCGCGAAGTAGTGCAGCGCATCGCAATCAATCTGCAGCCGGTAGTCGCGCAGGATCGAGGGCCACGACAGACCGCCGGCATTGAGCTCCCGGCGAAGGGCCGCAAATTCTTCCGCGCGTCCGCAGCTGGCCGTCCAGGCCCAGTCACCACCAGGCCCGCGCGCCAGCAATACGCCGGTTTCCTCGAACAGTTCGCGCACGGCGGCACTGTAATAGTCGAGCGCGCCGCTGTCGACGCCGAGGCAGGTATCCGCGCGCGCCGCGCGCTGACCGATACAGTGTCCGTGGCTGACCCGATCGCAGGACTCAAGCAGGCCGCCGGGAAAGACATGTGTTGCACCGAATGACGTGTCCGCATGCCGCTGCACCAGCAGGATCTCGGGCGCGGAAGGCGCCTCGCGAGCCAGTACAACCGTGGCCGACGGCAGCGGAACCACGCCATTGGTCGCAACAGCATTCATGACAATAGGACCACCACGGCAGCGGCTACTCCCGCTCGACGTATTCCCGAAAACGGTCGAGCTGCACCTGCAGCACGTAATCGACGGCAGGCGCAAGCTCGTCGAGGCCGCCGGGACGGTAGCCGCCAACAACGTAGGTCAATTTCAGGTTGGTGACATCGTCACGACCTTCATGTGCATTGAACTCCAGCGTCATGTTGCCATTCACACCCAGCAAGCCGAGGGGTCCCAGGCCGCCGGTCAGGCGGAGCATTACGCCGGGATTCACAAACGTGACCGTCATGTGGACCAAACCACCCTCGGTGCCGAGTCGCTCGCAAAAACAGCCATTCGGCACCGCAGTGATGTAAAGATTGGCGGCATCGCCGGAAAATGTATGGTCGCTGCTCCACCATTCACCGACATTGTCGACAAACATGCCGTAAACCGTTGCCCGGGTCGCGGCAATGGTGAGTTCGTGCACAATGGAAAAGCCGTCTTCGGCGGAGTCACGCACGTCCGCAGACGCAGGCGTGGCCGGTACGACGAGCGCCACAGCTAATAGGAATGGAATAAAGATTCTCTGCATCGTCCTGGTCGAACACGGCAACAGGCAAGGTGTCAGAGTGTACCCGGCCGCCTGTCGGCCGTCACGCCGGCCCGGTGCGAGAGCCAGTCACCACAGCGGCCACAAGCATTGAGCGAGGAAGGCCAGCGCCAGGAACGCGAGGCCGAAGTAGATTTTTTTCCAGGTGCCCATACATCATCCCGGCTTGAAACCATTTCCCGGCAGTTTGTGTCATCCTGACTGAACGTAATCTGAAAGCCTGAATGTACCCTTGAACCTGCAGCTCCCCGAATTCCTGGATTGTCACGAAAAGCTCGCCGTACTGAGCGGCGCGGGCTGCAACTTCCGGGCCAGCGCCTGATGTCCGATGGCTTCAGCGTGGTGTTCGAAAGCGACAACCGCCGGTCCTGCGCGGATCGCATGCTGGTGCTGACATCGCTGTCGATTCCGCACGAACTCATCGAAACGGGAAACCGTTTTGCGATAGTGACACTCGAAGCCGATGCCGAACTCGCGCGATTCGAACTGTGGCAATACGACAAGGAAAACGAGCCGCCACGGCGCCCGCCGCCCGCCTCGGTCGCGGTCCCGCAGCACAACCCGTTGCCCGGAGTCATAGGATATGTTCTGGTCATCTGTGTGGTTGCATGGCTGGCCGGGCGTGGCACGTTCAGCATCGACTGGTATGGTGCCGGCCGCGTTGACGGCGAGCGGATCCGCGATGGCGAGTGGTGGCGAACCCTTACGGCGCTGACACTGCACGGCGGCCTGCGCCACCTGATGGGCAATATCGGTTTTGGCGTCCTGTTTGGATTGCTGGCCGGACGCGTCGTCGGATCCGGGGTCGCCTGGCTTGCGATCGTTGTCGCCAGCGGCATGGCCAACACATTGAATACCGTTTTGCTCGAATCAAGCCATCGATCGGTCGGCGCCTCGACCGCCGTCTTCGCGGCGCTCGGTTTCGTGGCGGGATTTGTCTGGCGCGGCAGGCTGATGGCACAGGACCGCTGGCCATACAGGCTAGGGCCGATCGTTGGTGGTATCGCGTTGCTTGCCTATACCGGTACCGGCGACGAGAACACCGATATCGGCGCGCACCTCGCAGGCTTTATTTGTGGATTTATCGCGGGTATCCCGCTGACCCGGTTGTCGGGCGCATTCAGCAATACGCTGCTGCAACGCTCCAGTGGCATTGCCGCCCTCGCATTGATCGCCGGTGCATGGGCGATTGCCCTGGCCAGCTATAGCTGACTCATCGCAAACGCACGCGCCGCCGACAAAGCCTGTGCATCCCGGCCGGCGCTCCGATAATCTTCGCTATTTTCCGGACGGGCCGATTCATGCCAGTGGCTGTGCTTTACACGCTTGTCGTTTTGATCTGGGGTTCAACGTGGGCGGCCATTCCGTACCAGCTCGGCGAGGTATCGCCCGAAGTCTCGGTAGCGTACCGGTTCGCCATTGCATCCGTAGCACTGTTCCTTTTCGCTCGATTGACCGGTCGTCGCCTGACACTCGACCGGTCGCACTACCCGATGGTTGTGATGCAGGGCTCGATCCTGTTTTCCGCCAATTACTTCTTCGTGTACTACGCGACAGGCTATGTAACCAGTGGCCTGATTGCCATCCTGTTCAGCCTCATCGTCATGTCCAATGCATTCTTCGAGCGTCTCTTCTTCAAAACGCCGCTCGAACCCCGGCTGGTTATCGCCGCGTTGATCGGCATGGCGGGGATCGCGCTGATGTTCTGGCCGGAGGTCTCCGAGCTGAGCCTCGCCGACGATACGGTACTGGGACTGGCTTGGGCCCTTGCCGGAATCGTGACAGCATCGCTCGGCAACATGGCGGCCGTGATCAACACGCGACGCGTGCAGCCGGTGGTCACTGTCAATGCACACGCGATGGCCTGGGGTGCCATAACGTCAGTGCTACTCGCACTACTGATGGGCAGGAAATTCGCCTTCTCGGCGGAACCGGGTTACGTCATCTCGCTGCTGTATCTCGCGATACTGGGCTCGTCGGTCGCATTCGGCGCCTACCTGACGCTGATCCGGCGCATAGGCTCGGCGCGCGCGGCATACGCATCCGTGCTGTTCCCGGTCGTAGCACTGACGCTGTCGACGCTGCTCGAAGGTTACCGCTGGTCAGGGGTGGCAGTCGCGGGCGTAGCCCTTACAATGGTGGGGAACTGGCTGGCGTTGACCCGGTACCGGCGCGCCGCGGGTCCGTTGGGGCCGCAACCCGTCAAATAAAAGGGAAAATTAATGACTGAAACCAGCATGCCCGACTTCGGCGTAGATTGGGCCGGCCTGTACGACAAAGTCATGATCACCGGCGTCGATTTCGGTATCAACCTCATCACCGCGATCCTTGTTTTCTATATAGGCCGCGTTGTTGCCCGGATGGTGACCTCGGGCGTGCGCAAGCTGATGAACGCCCGCAACGTTGACCCGATTCTCGAATCATTCGTCACTAAACTTGCCTATTACACACTGATGCTTGTCGTCATCGTTGCCGCGGTCGACCGCCTCGGACTGCAGACAGCCTCACTGATAGCCGTTCTCGGTGCCGCCGGCCTCGCTGTCGGCCTCGCCATGCAGGGCTCCCTTTCCAACTTTGCCGCCGGCGTGTTGATCGTCATATTCCGGCCCTATCGTGTCGGCGACTGGGTCGAAGCCGCCGGTGTCGCCGGCACCATCATGGAAGTACAGATTCTGACGACCCTGATGAGGACCGGCGACAACAAGGATATTATCGTGCCGAACGGCCAGATCATGAGTTCGATCATCACCAACTACAGCGCAAACGAGACGCGTCGAGTCGACCTGGTAATTGGCGTCAGCTACAGCGACGACATCGACAAGGTGCGGGCGGTAATAAAGGACGTTGTCGACGCCGACAAGCGGGTGCTCGAGCAACCGCCCTGCCTGATCGCGGTTGGTGCACTGGCCGACAGCAGTGTCAATTTCAACGTGCGGCCGTGGGTCATGACCGGTGACTACTGGGCTGTCATGTGGGATCTGACCGAGGCGATCAAGAAGCGCTTCGACGAGGAAGGCATTTCGATTCCGTTTCCACAGCGGGACGTGCACATCGTTTCGCAGCCTGAGACCAAAGCGGCCTAGCTTCATAGCTTGGTTTAACTCCGTGCCGGCGCTCCTCAGTATCGGCTGAATGCCCGTTTTGACCACTTTCCAATAACCCATTGACGTTCGTGGCTGGGCGGAATACTGTACAGATAACCAGTATAGGGGTCCGGGACGATGACAGCAGTGGGGTACAAGGGGCGCGGGGCCGTGCGCAATACCGGGCACCGCTTCGAAGCGCGCTCGGTGCTCGCGGAGGAGCCGGAAGGCGCGGAGGAGTCGGCGGTGGAGACCGTGCTGCGGCCGATGCCGGCCCGGACCATCATCAGCCATAACCAGTCGCCGGACATACCGTTCGACCGCTCTGTCAATCCGTACATCGGCTGCGAGCACGGTTGCGTCTATTGCTATGCCCGGCCATCGCACAGCTATCTCGATCTTTCTCCCGGGCTCGATTTCGAAACGCAGATATTTTTCAAGCCAAACGCACGCGAACTGCTGGTCAAGGCGTGGCAGAGCAAATCCTACGACTGCCAGCCAATCACGATCGGCGCCAATACCGACCCGTACCAGCCCGCGGAGCGCAAGTACAAACTGACCCGCACATTGCTCGAGACGTTTCTCGAATTCGGTCACCCGGTCAGCCTGATATCAAAAGGTGTGCTGATGCGCCGTGATCTCGACCTGCTTGGGGCACTGGCAGAGCGCAAGCTCTGTTCGGTCGCAATCAGCATTCCCACGATGGACGATCCGCTGAAGAGGAAACTGGAGCCGCGCGTGCCAGCGGCCGCCGCGCGCCTTCGGCTTATCAGCGACCTGGCCAGTGCTGGCGTGCCGGTCAGCGTGCTGGTCGCGCCGGTCATCCCGGCCGTCAATGACCGGGAAATCGAACAGATACTCGCAAAAGCTGCCGATGCCGGTGCAACACGTGCCTCCTGGATCCTGTTGCGGCTGCCACACGAGGTCAAATCAGTGTTTGCCGAGTGGCTCGACACCCACCTGCCGGAGCGCGCCG
This sequence comes from uncultured Woeseiaceae bacterium, assembly GCA_964560775.1. Classification (GTDB taxonomy): domain Bacteria; phylum Pseudomonadota; class Gammaproteobacteria; order Steroidobacterales; family Woeseiaceae; genus Woeseia. The sequence goes on from CAZLNH010000328.1 coordinate 17,882, forward strand.
CACATGTGATGAGCCTGGTTCGGCAGTCCAGCGGCGGGCGCGACTATGACCATCGCTTTGGTCGCCGCCAGTCCGGCAGCGGTCCGTACGCTGACATGATCGCGCAGCGATTCCGCACAGCGTGCGTACGCTACCGCCTGGCGACCGGTGCCGCCCGTGAATCACTCGATTGCACCCGGTTCCGACGACCGGGGCCCGAGCAATTCAGCCTGGGCCTCTGACCTGGCCGGGCATGGCGCAGCCGCTATCGCACGTCACAGTGAAATTGTATAGTCGGACGGTCTGGCCGTCCGGCCGGCCAGAACTTATGTTTTTCCTGGCAGTCTGAAGACACAAGTCGTGGCAAGTATCGCATGCAATGGAATTGATGAGTAAATTCAAAATCTTACATCCGGTGTTACTGGCATTCGCGGCTCTGGCTGCAGGTGCCCAGGAGGATCCGGCAGCTACGGGGGCAGCAGTCGGAGCTGACGACGGCGAGGTGCAGCCCGTTTCGGTCGAGGACTCGAGGCACATCGCGGACCCCGTGTTCAGTGGGGATATCCCGGAAACGATCGAGGAACCGCCACCGCCGCCGGAATCCGATGCGGAGCGTCTGCGGCGCCTGTTCACCCTGTACCGCAATGCCATTGCCGAATCGAGTTTTGAAGAGGCTGATACTCTCGGCAAGCAGATCGTCGAGCTGACAATAGAGACCAACGGCCGCAACAGCGAAGAATCTGCACGTGCACTGACCAACCTCGCCATTGCACAGCACGGCATGGGTGATTACGAATCGGCACAGCTCAATTTTTCTGCTTCAATCGACATTATCGAAACCGTCAGTAATCGCCTCGATACCGCGTTGATCAACCCGCTGCGAGGACTGGGCGCATCGCAGCTGGCCGCGGGACGACCGGATCTTGCGTCGGAGTCATTCGAGCGGGCAGTGCATGTCAGCCATGTCAACGACGGTCCGCATAACCTCGAACAGTTGGAACTGCTCGAGTCACTGGCCGAGACCTACCTCGCCAGTGGTGAAGATGACCTCACGGAGGACATGCAGGAACGCATTTACATCCTGCAGGCTCGCAACATTGATCCGGAGTCCGTGGACATACTGCCGGCCCTTTACCGCCAGGCCCGGTGGCAGCGCCGGCTGGCACTGTACGACAAGGAACGTTACACGTGGCGGCGAGTGATCAGCTTGCTTGAGGACCATCACGGCCACGATGACCTGAGCCTGATTGCACCGCTCACGGAACTTGGTCAATCCTATCTGTATCTCTCGCCGGTTGACGTCGGCTACCAGCAGCCGGCGTCGGCTTCAACAGGTGAGATATATCTGAAGCGGGCGTTGCGCATCGCGGAGGACCATCCGGACACCAACTGGCGGGTAGAATCGGACGCAATGATCGAACTCGCGGACTATTACATTCTCACGGATCGCTCCAATCGGGCCGAACGGATGTACCGCGACGCCTGGGAGCTGATGTCAGGTGACGAGGAACGGCAGCGCGCCCGCTATGAAGCGCTGCAAACACTGCAGGTGCTGCAGGCCATTCAGCCGCCAAAGTTCTACGGGGTCGATTCCGCTACGATCCCGGGCCGTCGCCCGGAAGGTTTCGAGACCGGCACCGTTGTTTATCAGTACGCCGTGTCGACCCGCGGCACGGCCACGGATATCGAGTTGGTCGAAATGCAGCCTGCCGGGCTGTCTGACATGGAGACAACGGTCGGACGCGAGCTACGCCACCTGATCCAGCGTCCGCGCCTTGTGGATGGAGACATGGTCCAGACAAATAACCTGACGTACACGCACAGCTTCTACTACCGGCCCAGCGACCTGCCCGAGACAACCGGTGAGGGTGAATCACTGGCCGGCAATACACGCAACTGACACTCGCACCCTTACCGCGGGAACACAGGGCGCCGGCGTGTCCCCCCTGTGTTTTAATTGCGACCGCCCCACACTGTTTTTTTGCAGGGAACCGCATCGATGATTACGAGTAAACCCACGAAATCCACTTTGATTTCCAGTCAGGATGCGCTGCCCGGCCGTGAGCAGAAAATGCCGGTGCCGGACACCCATTATGTGAATGGACACGCGCTGCAGGGACCCTTTGACCAGAGCCTCGAACAGGCCGTGTTCGGCCTCGGGTGTTTTTGGGGCGCTGAGCGAATCTTTTGGGAAACGCCCGGCGTAGTCACAACGGCCGTGGGCTATGCCGGTGGATTCACTCCAAACCCGGATTACAAGGAAGTTTGCAGCGGCCGTACCGGCCACGCCGAAGTCGTGCTGGTGGTTTTCGATCCTGCTGCAGTCAGCTACGAGAAATTACTGGCGTTGTTTTGGGAATCGCACGATCCAACGCAGGGGATGCGGCAGGGAAATGATATCGGTACGCAATACCGGTCCGCCATCTATACGTGCGGCAGCGGCCAAGCTGAAGCGGCGATCGCATCCAGGAACGCCTACCAGCAGGAACTCACTGCCGCGCGGTTCGGCCAGGTAACGACCGAGATCGAACCTCTGCAGGTGTTTTATTATGCCGAGGATTATCACCAGCAATACCTGGCAAAGAACCCCGGCGGGTATTGCGGCATCGGCGGCACTGGTGTCAGCTGCCCGATCGGTACCGGTATTGCGCACCAGTCTGCTGCCGGCTGATTGCACCCGTCTTCGTCGGTGACGGTGTCCGGGGTCCGCCGCTGCGACGATACGCGGATGCAGGTACCATGCTCGCTTCCGTTACAAACCAGCAGGTGACAACCCTTGGCCACGAGAAAAACCGCCGTCAAAAAACCGCCACGGCCCAGCCGCACCGAGGCCGAGGAAGCAGTCCGAACGCTGCTCCTGTGGGCCGGTGAAGACCCGTCGAGGGAAGGCCTGATCGACACGCCGGCTCGCGTGGCACGCGCGTATGAAGACTGGTTTGGCGGCTACAAGGTCGACCCGGTGCGGTACCTGAAGCGCACTTTCGAGGAAGTCGAAGGCTACGACGAGATGATCGTCCTGCGCGACATTTCCTTTGAGTCACATTGCGAACATCACATGGCGCCCATCATCGGCAAGGCACACGTGGGCTACCTGCCAAACAGCAAGGTTGTCGGTATCAGCAAGCTGGCGCGCGTCGTTGAGACCTTTGCCCGACGCTTCCAGGTACAGGAAAAGATGACCGCCCAAATTGCCAACTGCATTCAGGACGTACTGAAACCCAAGGGCGTCGGTGTCGTCATCAACGCGTCACACCAGTGCATGACGACGCGCGGCGTGCACAAGGACGGCGTAACGATGGTGACGAGCCAGATGCTCGGGCTGTTTCGCAAGGATGCGCGCACCCGGTCGGAATTCCTGAACATGATCGCGCAAGGTAAAGGGCACTGACAAGCGCCGTTGCCCCCTGCCGGGGGTCCTTTGGGGGAAATAAAGCGGACCGAAGGGAGCCATTCCCCCAAAGGACCCCGGCAGGGGGCAACGGTGCGGAGTTAAGCGATTGCCTTCCGCTTTCAGTCCAGGCCGAGTACCGACACACCTTGCTCGAACACGATATCAACGGGAATGCTGGCGGCGGTAAGCCGATCGAGATCCTGTTGTAATTGTTCGTTAATAACGCCCTTTTCGGCTATCAGCTTTTTTGCTCCCTCGTAATCGCCGTCGCCCTGCAGCGTCAGCAGCAATTCAGACAGCGATGCCATGGCTTCCTGCATGCGGTCGAAGTCGACCCGGTAAGTACCGGTTTCGTCATCACGCACAAACGCGCCCTGCTCGGCGAAGAAGTTGAAGCGCACCATGTTTGCCTGGCCATGCGCACTGCTGGCGCCGAAGCGGACCGAGCGGAAGATGCCAGCCATGAACGTGACATAGTTGTCGCGCAGGTCTATCTCGCCGAGTTCGCCGTCTTCGTGCAACTTCGTGATCATGTACAGACCGAGAATGTCCGCCTTGCCCTCCTCCATGCTGGAGGCTGTATCCTGCAATGCTTCACGAACCGTGCCTTCGCCGCTGACGGTGTTCTTGATGCCAAGTCCGTGAGCCACCTCGTGGAACATCGTATTGGCAAAAAATGCGTCGAAACTGATATGCGGGCGCTGGGATTCATCGATCAATATGTCTGCAATCGGCCGCAGGATCTTTTCGAATTTGGCCTCCATCGCGTTCTTGAGCTGCAATCGCCGCGTACCCTTCTGCAGCTGCACTTCCTCGTCATTCGGCAGGTTGATCGCGATGGTCTTTGAACCGGCATTGCTGTCGCCTGCGTAATAAACGACGTCGTACGCATTCAGGTCGGAATCGGTGCCCGGCGCCTCTGCCTTGTAGGCATCCGGAACCGGCAAGCCGCGTTGCAGGTCCGGCAGGAAATCGGCAAAACGAGCGAGCCGCTCACTCCAGTCCCGATCCTTGATCAGGACGTACGATTCGTACGCCGCCCGGTAGCCAAACAGCCTGTCCTCATAGGTCTCGATAGGACCTATGACGACTTCCACCGAATTGTTCTTGACGTCCATCCAGGCGAGATCGCTTTCCTGGTACATGTCGGTCGCCAGCGCATCGGCCCGAAGCCTGAGGTAGTTGGCGAACCCGGGATCCTCGGCAAGTTCGGCAGCCTGCGTCAAGAGCTGCGCCGCGCGCGCCAGCTCCGGCGCATAGGCAATGTGATACGGGACCAGCATCAGTTCGCCAGCGGCATCTCTCCGCACCAGCGAATACAGCCCGGCCTTGGCGGGCTCGTCCCACGCCTCGAACTCTTCGCGTGTCATATCCGGCGGATAGAAATTTGCGCCGAGCGGCTTGTCGCCATAGCCGTCCATGAACGACTGCTCATTCGCGAGCCGGTCCCACGGCCCGTAGTTGATCGCGGCAAACTTTCGCACTTGCTCGCTGTCGATCGAGTCGAGCCATACCCGCCAGTCATCACGAAAGGACTGCCGCCAGAACAGATCGTCCATTGTCTCGGAGGCTTCAATCAACTTGACGATCATCCGCTGCTGGCGATCCCCGAGATGACTGATGTCGGCGGCCAGCCGGTAACTCGCATAAATCTCCGGCCGTGGCGGTACGGCGGCCGCGGGCTGGTCCGGTCGTGACTCCGGTGCTGCGACCGGCTCGACACTCTCATCGACACCCGCATCAGTCCCCGACTCACTGCAACCAATGACCAGCAACATCGCGACAAGCAACGCGCCGGTTTGGCGCACACGCATTTCAACGTTCAATTTTTAAGGCTCCTGGTTCATCGGGCGCCGTTCATGCAGGCGCCTCCACTGCCACAATATGGCGCAGATTATCGCACAACGTATGGCCCGCATCCGTCACCGATACGCTACAAATCCGTTATTTCAATGTCATCTGCCGACAGCGGTTGCCCCAGGAACGTGCTGCCCACGCGCGCAAAACGCCGCGCCCCATCCGTCGCCAGCAATTTCATCGTGCCGTCACTGCCGGCGGGCACGAGCAAGTCACGCTCGCCCAGCAGCGCCGCGACAACGTCGGCCGTAGTACCGGCGGAATCGACGATGGGAATACCGGGCCCGATGACATTTCGCAGGGCATCACGAAGCAGCGGAAAGTGTGTGCAGCCGAGAATGACAGACTGCGGCTCAAAGCGAACCGCGTCGTCGTCCAGCATCGCGAAGTAGCGCCGCACGACGGCGTCGGGAATGTCACCGCGTGTCCAGCCCTCCTCGGCCAGCGCGACGAGCAATTCACAGGCCAGCTCGCGGACCACTGCATCGGGATCGATCGCAGCGATGGCACGCCGGTACGCACCAAGACGCACGGTCGCCTCGGTAGCCAGCACGAGGTGGCGGCCAGCCGGCGCCGTTTGCACGGCGGCACGCGCGCCGGGCCCCACGACGCCAACGACAGGCAGCGGCCGGAGCGCATCGGTGAGTTCATCGATGGCAACAGCAGATGCAGTATTGCAGGCGACGACAAGCAGCTTGATATCGCGGCGGGCGAGGTGCGCCGCCGCCTGGCTGGCGTATCGAAGCACGGAAGCCGGGCTCTTGGTGCCGTAAGGCAGGCGCGCCGTGTCGCCGAGGTAGAGCAAGTGCTCTCCGGGCAGGCGCTCGCGTATTGATTTGAGTACGGTAAGGCCGCCGACGCCGGAATCAAAAACCCCGATGGGCCGGTTCTGCTGGACTTCTGTCATGGACCCGCCGGACAGTGGACGCGCTATTGTTCAGCAGCGGCCAGCTGCCGCGCACCCTTCGGCGACGCGGCAAGTGCTGCCCGGTTGCCGGTGCCGATGCACCGGCGGCCTGACGCTCAGCCTGACTTGACGAGAAACGGCGGCACCTGTACCTGGTCCGCGGTGTCCAGCGGCAGCGGCGCCTGGCCGCTGTCGCCGTGCTGCATGATGGCACCGAACAGGTCGACCATCAGCTGCGCACAGCGGTCGGCTTCGTCGACTGACATCTTGCGGACGGAGGCATAGATAGGCCCCTCGCCGTTCAGCGGTGCGACATTGTGCATCAGGCGCTTCAAGTCGGCGAACGGCTGCTTCATGGGAATGGGCAGCTCGTCTTCGTCAATATCGCTCAGATGGTTCTCAAAGGCTTCTACAAGTCGTTGTTTTATATGGCCATGCCGGGCCAGCACCGAAAGTGCGGCCGAAAAACTCTTAACGTGGGACATCTGCACTCCAGCGCTATTATTATCAAATGCCGCCTGATCTCACCCTCTCTGCGGCTTGTTACGCTTGCGAGTCGACCGCCTCATGCGGTCCGCGGCCATGCCGGGCCAGTTCCGTCTGCACACTCGGTCAATCAGGTACCTGCGCCGATTTCTTATAACAAATGACCCGAACCATCCGCAAGTACCCATCAATCATGCGGTAGATTGGGATCGCCGGAGGCCAGTGATTTGGTGGCATCAGGTGGACCGGGTTATTTCGATAAGCCACCGGTGCTCGTCCAACTCGCGCTCGCCGCGGTACAGCGGGTCAGGCTGGTCCGCGGTAAAACGCACGGCCAGCGTCTCGTGCATCAGGAACTCCCGGTGCTCGTCCAGGGCTTCGACCACGGCCGGCGAGCCGCTGATGCCGAGCACGATGCGGTCGGATACGTCCAGTCCGGCCTGCTTGCGCGCATCCTGCACCGTACGTACCAGTTCACGCGCGATGCCCTCACGCCGCAAGGCATCGTCGAGCGACGTATCGAGGGCCGCGAGGTATCCGGCATCCTCGGCGCAGGCATAACCCTCGGCCGAACTGGTCTCGATCAGCACATCCTCGGGGCCCAGCGTAACGGTTTCATCCGCAAGCTTTAAGTCGAACGAGTCGCCGCGGGCCGCGGCGCCGGCGATCGCCGCACCATCGGCGTGGGCGAGCGCCTCCTTCAGCAGCGGAATGCGCTTGCCGAACTGCTTGCCGATCCGCGGCAGGTTCGGCTTGATGCGGTAGCTGACGAGACCGGCATCGCGGGCGATGAACTCAATGGCCTTGACGTTCAGTTCTTCGAGTATCTGCTCCTGGTGAGCCGACAGCGCCCGGGCGGCCGCATCGTCCGGCGCCCGGACCAGCAGGCGCGACAGCGGCTGGCGGGTACGCACGCCGGACAGGCCGCGTGCCGCGCGCCCGAGCCCTACGACTTTCTGCACGACACCGATGTCGAACAGCAGCTGCTCGTCTTCGAGTGCGGCTTCGGTCACCGGCCAAGCCGTCATGTGCACGCTAAGCGGTGCGTTCGGTCTTATGCCGCGCACGAGGTTCTGGTAGACGTTTTCGGCGAGAAACGGCAGGAACGGCGCCATCAGGCGGTGCGCAACATGCAGGCACTCATATAGTGTCAGGTACGCCGCGTGAGTGTCGGTCTTGTCCGTCGATTTCCAGAAGCGGCGCCGGTTGCGGCGCACGTACCAGTTACTGAGCTGGTCCACGAAAGTCTCGATCGCGTCTCCGGCGGTTTTTGCGTCGAAATCGTCCATCGCCTCGGTGCAGGTGCGGATCGTCCGATGCATCAGCGCGATCGCCCAGCGGTCGATTTCGGGGCGATCTGCAACGGGAATGTCTTCGTCCAGGTTGACGTCATCGAGCCGGGCATACAGCACGAAAAAGCTGTAGGTATTCCAGAACGTATTGATGAACGAACTCGCCACGTCGGCGACGATCTCGACCGAAATGCGTTTCTGCACCTCCGGCGACAGGCGTGCGAGGAAGTACCATCGCAATGCGTCGGCGCCAACAGTGTCGAAAACATCGTACGGATTCACGATATTGCCGAGCGACTTCGACATCTTCTTGCCGTCCTTGTCGACGATGTGGCTCAGGCAGATACAGTTTCGGTACGCAACACTGTCCGATACGAGCGTTGCGATCGCGTGCAATGTATAGAACCAGCCGCGCGTCTGGTCGATCGCCTCACAGATAAAATCGGCCGGAAAGTGCTGGTCGAAGACCTCACGATTCTCGAAGGGGTAATGCCACTGTGCGTAGGACATCGCGCCGGAATCAAACCAGCAGTCGATTACCTCGGGTACCCGGCGCCATTCCTTGCCGTCCTTCTGAAATACCACGTCATCGACGGCCGGCCGGTGCAGGTCGAGATCGGTCAGTTTTCGGCCGCACAACTCCTCGAGCTCGGCAACGGACCCGATGCAGTGGTAGTTGTCGTCTCCGTCGGTCCAGACCGGCAGCGGCGTGCCCCAGAAACGCTCACGAGACAACGCCCAGTCGATATTGTTCTCGAGCCAGTTTCCAAACCGTCCGTCCCGGATTGTCTCGGGCACCCATTTGATCGTCTTGTTCAGCTCGACCATGCGATCGCGGAACTGCGATGTGCGGATGTACCAGGCGTTTTTCGCGTAATAGATTATCGGGTCGCCGGTACGCCAGCCGAACGGGTAGTTGTGGAGATACGTCTCCGCGCGGAACATCAGGCCTCGCTCCTTCAGTATCCGGATCAGCGGTTTGTCGGCGTCCTTGAAAAACTTGCCGGCAACGGCCTTGACGTCCGGCAGGAAGTGTCCGTCTTCGCCGACCGCATGCACGACCGGAAGGTTGTGCTCCTGCCCCAGCGCCAGGTCATCGATACCGTAGGCTGGTGCCGTATGCACGATTCCGGTACCGTCTTCGGTACTGACAAAATCGGCGTGCACGACGCGGAAGGCATCGCCTTCTATCGCAAGGTCATCAAACAGGCGTTCATACCGTTTACCGATCAACGCGCTACCCTTGACAGTGCGGAGCACTTCGTGTGGGCGCTCGCGAAATACCGCTTCGCGCAACGCGGACGCGACGACCAGCGTTTCGTCTTCGTGGGAAACGTAGTCATAGTCGATACCGCGATGCACCGCGAGCAACAGGTTGGCGGGCAGCGTCCACGGTGTCGTCGTCCAGACCAGCATCGACGTGTTGGCCTCATCCTTCAGCCGGAAGCGCACGAAGACGGACGGATCCTCGACCTCGCGATAGCCGAGCGCGAGTTCGTGCGAGGACAGCGTCGCGCCGATACGTGGATCGTAGGGGACGACCTTGTAGCCACGATAAATAAGGTCCTTGTCCCAGATGCGCTGCAGCAGGTTCCAGACGCTTTCGATGTAGTCGTTGTCCAGCGTGTAATAGGCTTCATCGAGATTGACCCAGAAGCCCATGCGCTCGGTCATGCGCTCCCAGTCACCGATGTATTGCATGACGGACTCGCGGCAACGGCGCGTGAACTCGGCAATCCCAACCTGTGCCTCAATCTCCTTTTTGTCGAAGATGCCCAGTTGTTTCTCGACTTCGTGCTCGACCGGCAAGCCATGCGTATCCCAGCCCGCCTTGCGCGGCACGTGATAGCCGCGCATCGTTTTGTAACGCGGAAATGCATCCTTGAAGCTGCGCGCCAGCACGTGGTGAATACCAGGC
>CAZLNH010000329.1:0-10991 GCA_964560775.1 uncultured Woeseiaceae bacterium
GGCGATGGCGACGGCGACGGCGATGGTGACGGCGACGGCGATGGCGATGGCGATGGCGACGGCGATGGTGACGGCGACGGCGACGGCGACGGCGACGGCGATGGCGACGGCGATGGCGACGGTGACGGTGACGGGGACGGCGACGGCGACGGCGACGGCGACGGGGACGGGGACGGCGACGGCGACGGTAGTGGTGATGGCGACGATACCGGTGGCGGGCCAGTGGACCCCGAACCACCCGTGACGGACGAGCCGGACAGTGGGTCGGGTGCGCTCGGTGTATACGCGCTGCTGGCGCTGGCCCTCGCTGCCCTGCGGCGGCGTCTGCCAGCAACCGGTTACCTGCGCCGACCCGGCGGTATCGATGACGCAGGCGTCGGATTCATTACCAAAAAATAAACCGGTTCGGGCTGTGCCGCCACGGAAGCGGCATGAATATTGCTTAGTTTTACTCTGCCAATTCCGGAATCCGAGAGAGAATCAAGATGCATAAACTCACCAACAGTATTCAATTTCTGCTGTCCGCCTTCCTGGTCCTGATACTTTGCCTGCCCGCGCGGGCAGAGTTGCAGTTTGAGGAAGCCGCCGCGGAATCCGGCCTGTCCGTGGTGCCGACAGCCTCTTACGGCGTGTCCATCGGGGATCTCGATGGCGATGGCTGGCCGGATATTTTCCTGAACAATCACGCGCTGAAGAACTCGATTTACGTGAACCGCGGCGATGGTACGTTCGACAACAAGCTCGATGAGATCGATGCTGCGGACTACTGGGTTGGCCCCGGAGCCTGGGAAGACACACATGGGGCGTCCTGGATCGACTACGACAGCGACGGCGACCAGGATCTGGTCATTGCGACCGGTGAATGCTGCGACCCGCAGTTGATGGAGAACGTCGACGGGAATCTCTACAACCGCACGGTTGAATCAGGTATGGGGAACAACGTCGATGCAGGCGGGCGCTTGCCGGTATGGTTCGACGTCGGCGGCGACGGCATGCTGGATGTCACGTTTGCGACCTTGCATTCCACAGTCCTGCTGGAGCAGGAGGGCGGGGTCTTCCGCAGCGCATTGCCGGACGTGGATTTCGGCTGCGGCGGGACCCAGTTCGCCACACTGATCGATGTGGACGGGGACGATACGCTCGACGTGCTCTGTGTCAGCGACGGCGGACCGCTGGGCCAGGCCTGGGACGTTTCCGGCACGCCGACCGTCAATATTTCCAGCCTGCTGCCGGACGTGTCCGGCGTCAACGAGGTGGTCACCGGCGACTTCAACGGTGACCTTCGCTACGACATGATGCTTCTCACCGGCGCCCTGCGCCCGTCGGAAGTCGTGGTCTTCGACGACAGCTGGATCGAGGCCCAGTTGATCAATCAGAGCCGGAGTTTCAGTTTTACGGCAGCCGGCGCACTGGAAGTGCGAATCAACTGGACTTTGCTGCACGAGGCCTTCGCGAACGTCTACATAGGCGCGGATGGCGTTAATCCGCAGGCGACGAATTTCACGCTCGATCCGGCCGACCCGTCGGTGGCGGGTCAACCGGCCGACGCAACCGCGCCGGCCATGTATATTGGGTACGACCCGGACGAGGCGCACTGGACGTTTGAGATCGATTCGGGTACCGAGTGGAGCAGCGCCTACCTGCAGGTCACGAGCGATGCGACGATCGCTGACCTGGTGGAGACGGGCGTGATATCGCGCGACCTGCCGCAGCCCCCGGCGCTAATGCTGTCCGCCGGCGCCGGATTTGAGGACGGTACGGTTGCCGCGGGGCTGGACACTGATATTCGCTGCGTCGGCGGTGCTGCCGGCGACTTCGATAACGACATGGACCTTGATGCCTATCTCGTCTGCCGCGGCGGTGTCGAGAACATCCCGAACATCCTGCTGCAAAACGAGGGGGATGGCACCTTCCAGGCGGTCGCGGCAGCGGGAGGCGCCGAAGGCGTCACCGGAGCGGCGGTGGGTGACCACGCGGGCACCGGCGACAGCGTGGCCGTTGCAGACCTGGACCTGGACGGGCGGCTGGACCTCGTCGTCACCAATGGCCTGAACCTGCGTCCCCTGGAGGAGACCGGCGGCCCGGTGCAGCTGTTCAGCAACCAGAGCGACGCCGGCATCTGGCTGCAGTTCGATCTGCAGGGTGCCACGGTACCGCGGGATGCAATCGGGGCGCGCGTCCTGGTTAGCGCGGGCGGCGTCACCCAGCTGCGCGTGCAGGACGATGGGTATCATCGATGGTCGCAAAATTACCGTCGCATGCACTTCGGCCTCGGTTCAAATACAACCGCGGATGTCGAGGTGCAATGGCCGGACGGATCCACGCAGGCATTCACCGGCGTCCAGGGCAACACGCTTTACAAGGTCATCCAGGGCGAGGATCCCGTTGTGATCGTGTCGAGGGACCTTCCTGACGGCGGTGGCGGCGGACCCGTCGTCCCGCCTCCGCCCGACGACTCGTCGGACGGAGGTTCAGGATCGCTGGGCGTATACGCACTGCTGGCGCTGGCACTCGCCGCCCTGAGGCGGCGCCTGCCGGCTACTTGTTGCCTCCGCCGAATCCGGTGATGTCATTCAGATCAGAGAATATACGGACCGCGAAACTGTCATTCGTCCCGTTGACGTCCCGGGTGACGCCAAGTCCCGTATAGTCGCCGTCGCGTATGCCGCAATCGAACAGACTCATGCTGACGTCATAGGCGTTCCAGGCCTCGTCGATCACGCTGACCTGCCCGCTGACCGTGCAGTTCAGCCCTCCCGGGGTCGTGAATGCGGCGGTGATTACGCCGGCGGTGTCGATGATGTAGGGGTCGAGTTCATTGCCGAAAAGCATGGACTGGTTCGGGATGTAGTTGCCTTCGACGTTAGCAAGGGCGCTGCCCTTCTCGTAATCGGCATCGTAGGTCATCGTTGCTGTCGTCGTCAGGCCCGAGGCAGTCATTGTGAGATCGAGGGTGGTTCGCTCGGTGACCGTACCGGATGATACGGTAAGGTCCGCGCCTCTCGTGCCGTTCGGCAGGAAATTCCCCAGCACGACGTAGCGCCTGCCACTGCCTGAAACGTCCTGCGTGCCGGAGACACTCAACGTGCCCTCGACGCCGCCCAGCAATTGATCGGCCGTCGCATTGCGCAGCGTACACGCGTACTCGCCGTCTTCCGTCACGACGCAGTCGATTGTTCCCTCATCAGCCACATAGCCAAACGTCAAATCATCGATCACGACGTCCCCGGCCGACGAATTTGTGATTCGGATTGAGCCTATGCGCGACTCTCCCGGGGTGGCCGCGAGCGTAACTTCCTCGAACGCATCGCCGGGTGACGCGGTATCGATCACCACACCGTGATCGTCCAGTATCTCGATAGTGGAGGTAGCTCCCGAAGCGGCATTGCGCGCAAAGAGCGACAACGATTGCGGGTTGCTCTCGAACGTGATGTTCGCCGTCGTACTCGCGGGAATATGCCACGAGTAGGAGCCGGTATTCTGCAGCGTAGTGTCCGCGTCGGTTCGCGCGCTGCCCGCTGAAAACGAAGCGGTATACGGTGTCGTGCCGATGTCGAACGGTGCGGTGGCATCTGCTTCGAAGCTGGTCGAAACGTCGGCCGGTGCTTCCGTCTCTGTCGTCCCCTCCCAGATGCCGCCGACCGACTCCGCATCGGGCGCCGGCGGGGGTGGAGGCGGTGGTGTGTTGGTGACCGTGTCGCTGCCACCGCCACCGCATGAAGCCAGACAGGCGGAAATTATCAACGTCAGGTAAGGACTGGTTTGCAGGCTTTTTCGCGACATTTTGGTCTCCCTTCGGGTATTCGTTAGGTTCGCAGGCCATATGGCCCTGATACCTGCTTCCTTATGCAGATTTCATGCCGGACTGCGGTTTCACGGGGGACACAGGGCGACGACCGGAGGGGCGATACCGGTATGGGTCACGGGCAATTTCTGCACGCGCGGCATGTAAATCTTCCCGATCGCCAGGCCAAAATCTTTTTGCTTGCGTCTGTGCGTTGCCCCGCTGACGGCCGCGGCGGCCGAAAATTGCAGCGGCAAACCTATACAGGGCGGCCTTTTGCGTGGATTTTGCCGTTCGGTAAATCAATAAAAACTCCGCTCAACTGTCGCACTTTTCGCACATTGTGCGCAGCTAAACGTGTGCGCCATACTCGCTTCCGCGTCGGGGGGCGTGCTGCCGCATCAGCGGTACCTGCCACCGGACAACAAGCGTGCGGAGTCTCAATGGCTTCGGGTGCTCACTAACAGACCGGAGCCAATTACCAATGTTGAAACTGAAATCCTGCTTCTTCGCGATGCTGCTGGCAGCGGCCGCAGCTCCTGCCGTCTTCGCCGCCGATGTCGACGGCTACCCCGGGTTCAATACCAGCACGGACCCGGGCTTGTTTGTCTGGCGGACGCCAAACGGGGGCTACCAGGTCCGGCTGCTGGCGGGTGGGGACTGGCGCGGATTCGAGGGTACGTTCGAGACCAGCGGAAACGTCTGGGGGGTCAACGCGGTAACCCTGGAATCCGGTGATGCTGTTTCAAAACCATCGTCGGGCAAGGTCGGCGTCAAATTCAACGCGAAAAACCAGGACGTGGATGGCGTCGCATTCAACCTGCCTGCTGGCGCCGATCTCTGTCTGCGTGGACAGAGCGGCATGACTACCGCCTATCTCGGGAGCAACGCCGTGCCCGTTTCGCTGCCGGCATCACTCTCGGGCAGCAACGCCTGTTCCACGGGCGGGGGCACCGGAGGTGGCGGCACCGGCGGTGATGGTGCCGGTGACGGCCTATTTGTCTCCCGGGGGGCGAATGGAGTGTGGGAGCTTACGCTCTACAGCGAGAGCAACGCGGCTGCCTTTTCGGGGACGATCGAAGCTACCCAGTCCATCAACTGGCTGCGCCAGGTGTCCTTCGAGTCCGACGACAGCGCGTGGAAGACTGACAGCAAAACGGCAACGATGAATATGTCCGCATGGCCGGGCGGCTACGATGGTGTGGATGTTTCTCTTCCCGATGGCGCCGGCGCCTGTCTGCGGGATGCAACGGGTGGCTCAAGCACTGTCTACCTGGGAACCAGTCTCGCGAATGCAGTAAAGGTGACGACGCCCGTGGATCTTACAAACTCGGGCGCCTGCGGAGGGACCTCTGGAGGGACCAATGATGGCGACGGCGACGAGAAAGGCACGGATGGCCGCAAGTTCAACGGCGGACACTACATCGCACTGATGCGCGGTAACGATTCGCAGACCACGATGGCGGCGGCGATCACGCCGGGTGTGAAGGGTTTCCTGAAGCGCTACACGTGGCGTGAACTGGAACCGTCGCAGGGCCAGTACAATTTCTCGGAATTGAAATCAGACCTCGACTTTGCGGCCAGCCAGGGCATGCATCTCATCGCGATGGTCGAAGACAAGACCTTCGTCAATGAAGTACCGGCACCGGCTTACCTGTCGTGGCTCACGCCGCGCAACCAGGCCGGCGGCTGGACGATTGCTCGCTGGGCGCCGCAGGTAGTCACGCGGCACAAAGCCCTGCTGTCGGCCATCGGCGCGCGCTTTGACGGGCACCCCAACTTTGAAGGAGTGGCGACCCAGGAGACTGCGCCGAGTCTCGGCAACGCCGAACTGAATGCGACAGGGTATACGCCGGAGAAATTCCGCGATGCGCTGATCGAAATCCTGAGCCACGGTGCACAGGTGTTGCCAAAGTCGCGCATGTTCTTTTTCATGAACTATTTGCCACGGCAGCAGAGCTATCTCGGCGATGTCGCCGCGGCGGTCGCTTCGAAGGGCGTCGTAATGGGTGGCCCGGATGTGATGCCGGACGAGCACGCGCTGCAGGAACACACTTATCCGCTGTACAGGGAGTTCGCCGGGAAGATGCCATTGTTCGGCCAGGTTGAACCCATCTGCTATCACCACCAGCATGCGGACTGGTCGAAGCCGACGAAATACTGGTCGCCTGCCGAGTTGTTCCGGTATGCGCGGGACAATCTCGATGTGAACTACATGTTCTGGGTAAATTATCCGCGCGCGGCGTACTGGGACTCATACGATTACTATGACACGTTACCGGTCATCGCCAATAATCCGCACTTTTAACCAGTAGCACCCTTGCACCCCGGCCGCCCGCAGCCATTGTGCTGCGCCCGACTTTTTTTTGGATGCCGGCCCCTGGCCTCAGTCATCCGCTGGATTAAACGGATCAGTGCCGGCCGCGACTTCGTCGCCGTCGTTCGTGCCACCGCCATCGGTATCCGGGTTGAGTGGGTCGGTGCCGAGACCCCAGCGTGCGGCTTCCTCACCGTCAGTGAGGCCATCGTTGTCTGAATCGGGATCCAGCGGGTCGGTGCCTTTGAACATCACCTCGACGTAGTCGTTGATGCCGTCCATGTCGGTATTCTTGTCCAGCGGGTCCGTGCCGTACTGATTGACTTCCTCACCATCCAGCAGTCCGTCGCCGTCCGTATCGGCCACGTTAGGATTGGTACCGTGCGCGGCCTCGTCAGCGTCGGAAAGGCCATCGCCGTCGGAGTCGGCCGGCAGGGGTGCGTCGTCCGCCGGGTCGAACGGATCCGTACCGGCCGCTACTTCATTGCCGTCTTCGACACCGCCGCCATCCGTATCAGGGTTTAACGGATCGGTGCCGAGGCCGGACATACTGGCTTCCTCGCCGTCCGTCAGGCCGTCGCCGTCCGTGTCCGGGTTCAGCGGATCGGTTCCCTTCCACGTCACCTCGACGTAGTCGTTGATGCCGTCATTGTCGGTGTTCTTGTCCAGGGGATCGGTACCGTAGATATTGACCTCCTGGCCGTCTGTCAGGCCGTCGCCGTCAGTGTCGACCTTTGACGGATCCGTGCCGATGGCATTCTCTTCCTGATCACTCAGTCCATCGCCGTCGGTGTCCACGGGAGCGTCCTGATCGTCGTTGGGGTCCAGCGGGTTCGTACCGGCAGCCACTTCATCACCGTCGCTGGCTCCGCCGCCATCGGTATCGGGATTCAACGGGTCCGTTCCCAGCCCGGACTGGCTCGCTTCCTCGCCATCCGAAAGACCATCGTCGTCAGTGTCGGGATCCAGCGGGTCGGTGCCCTTGAACGTTACCTCGACGTAGTCGTTGAGGCCGTCACTGTCCGTGTTTTTATCCAATGGATTGGTGCCGTACTGATTCACTTCCTCGCCGTCGAGGAGGCGATCGCCGTCGGTGTCGGGGACAGCGGGATCCGTACCAAGGTTCGTCTCCTCGGCATCCGGCAGGCCGTCCCCGTCGGAATCAAGATTGTCGTCGGACGGATTGAGTGGATCCGTGCCGATCGCCACTTCGTCGCCGTCGCTGGCGCCGCCTCCGTCAGTGTCCGGGTCCAACGGGTCGGTGCCCAGGGCGGCTTCCTCGTCGTCGGTCAGGCCGTCGCCATCGCTGTCCCGTGCTACGTCGATCGGTTGAATCGTGCCGTCCTGGCTTACCTGGTAAAGCGCATTGGCGGACACATCGGAGAATTCGTGCGTGGTCCCATCGGGCCAGGTCACTGCCAGGTCGGCACTGGCATTGCCCGCCAGGCCGAAATGCAGGCGCCGGTAATTCTGTGTCCAGCGATGATAGCCTTCGTCCTGTACCCGCATCTGCGTAATGCCGCCCGCTGTCGCCTCAATGCGTGTTCCAATCGCGTCCCGGGAGGAATTCGTACCGACCAGGTCGATCTGGATCCAGTTGCCGGCCGTGCTGTCGTTCAGGAACAGCCGCGTCGGACCGCCGGTGTCCCCTTCGGGCCGCATGTTGAGGCCGTTCGTTACCACGAGATCGAGCGTTCCATCGAGGTTCAGGTCGGCCGTTGCCACGCTGTCTCCCGTGCCCACGTGGTCCGCCACGGCGATCCCTGCAGGCCCGCCGGCGCCGCCGGCACCAGCTACCGTCGTGAAGGTCCCCGTTCCATTATTCTCGAGCAGGATGTTCTCGAGGTTGCGTACGCCGGCGCGGCAGACGAGATAGATATCGACGTCCATGTCATTGTCGAAATCGCCGGCGACGCCACTGACACATGAAACGGGCGCTGTGAGACCGGCCGCGGTCGTGCGGTCCGCGAATCCCGTTTCCAGGTGGGACAGGAGTACCGGCGATTGCGCTTCGTCGCGCGGTCCGATGCCCTCGCTCAGGAAATTGTTGACGAATGCGCTGGATGTGACTTCCGCGTAGGCATACGCCCACCCGTTGCCCGAGTACATGTCGAAAGTCCAGAGGCCGGAAGACGGGTTGTAGCCGATGTGCCAGGCTGGATTGGTCGCATCCGGGGACCGTTCGGCCAATCCAGCCACTGAAGGATCAGACGGATCCAGCGTGAAAGTTGTTTCGTCGGGATGTATGCCGATGTCGCCGATCAGGATGTTGGTCTGCTCGCTGGTAAAGGCATCGGTCCAGTCGATGTCTACATCGAGCTGGCCGCTAGACACGAAGCTGAAGCTGCGCGTGTTACCGATGAACTGTGCCTCGACACGGCTCGAGTCGAAGGCGACCGCCTCGGACGGGCGTAACGCCCCTGTCAGCAGCAGCATGTCATCTTTCAGGTTCCGGTCGAAGTCACCGACAACAACGTCGTTTACGCCGTCGACAGTTGGTAACTCGCTGCTGACATTCTGGAATGGCAAGGAGGAAATATCCCACGCATTGGCAAACGGCCCCCCTCTGGCTACGCAGAGGATGTCGAGACGGTCGTCGCCGGTCACGTCGATAAGCAAACCGTACTGGCTGTTGCCACAACCGAAATTGGTGCCGCTTGTGCCATCTACGAACGTGCCGCCCTGCTGCTTCAGCAAGTTGCTCGCATGAAACGTCGTGATCGTAACTTCCAGCAGGCCGTCGCCATCCATGTCGAACCACACCGGCAGGCGGCCGCCGAGGTCCACATCGCCGCCGAAGCCGAGTTCTTCGGTGCGGTTATGGAGCTTGCCATCGATGTTGACCATGAACTGCGGATCACAACAGTCTCCCGTGCTGACCAGGAGGTCCTGGTCCCCGTCGTTGTCGTAGTCGATCCATGAGGCGCCGTGGCTGTCCTCCCATGCACCCGGCGAACCCGCCCAGTAGCCGCCGGCGTCGATGCTGTGCAGGCGGTCCGTGAATGTACTGTCCAGGTTATTGATGTACAGCGAGTGCCGGCGCGCGTGATTATTCAGGAAGATATCCGGCCAGCGGTCACCGTTTACGTCTCCGATGGAGATGCCATAGGACGGGGTCGGGGTCGAATCGATCCCTGCCTCGGCCGTTTTGTCGACAAACGAGATTTCCGCATGCGAAGGTATCGCTGACAAAAGGAGGGTGATGAACGCCAGTGGCTGCAATGGCGTCAGGCAGGCTCTGATTCGCATGGGTTCGCTCCGGGTGCGGATTCGGCGGCGTGGGGCCAAAGTGTGTGGTCTGTTCATGCAATGCTCGTGCCAAATGAGCATGCCGGCGCGCGTGGTTGGCGGTCCGCTCGCAAGCGCTCAATAGTTACCGGCGGCAACAATTGCAATTGTCGGTAAATTTGGCTGAATCTGGCCCGGGGCCGGTCTCAACGCCTGTCGCGCGCCGTGTGATACAGGACCAACTGCACAGAGAAGCCTAGCCAGCACGAGATGCCGACGAGCTTGCTGCCGTCTTCGACGAGACCTTGCAGGGGCAGCAGAGTGTCCGGCAGTCTGTCGATCGCGACGGACAGTGCGAATCCGGTGATCGCCATTGTCAGCAGCGTTCGTCCGGCCTGCTGCCACAAAGACCGGTAGCGGACAAGCATGTGCGCGAGCATGGCACCGTAAAAGGCGACCGGTACCAGTTCATGTACGCCCAGAAATCGTGGTGCCAGACGTTCATGGACCATGAACGTGTCGTCTGCGGCCAAAAGCAGCGTGAGTACGGCGAACAACCTGAGAAAGTGGCGCGCGTCAATCCGCCGGCTGTCGGCGAGCTGAATTGCACCGAGTGCTGCGATGCTGGCGCTCGCCCACCAGAGGATATTGCCGGCCTGTGACAGAAGGCCGAGCCACGATGGCACGCCGGCGATGGCAGCGAGATCGCGCGTGAAATCTGTCATCGGGCGCTCGCTCAACCAGCTTCCGGCGAGCGACATAACGATAACCACCAGCGGAATCAGCAGGGCGCCCGACAGGATCGATCCCTGCACGCGAACGCTTGTCATATGTTCATTTGCAATAACGTCCCTGCGCTCTGCCGGATGTTGCAGCCACAGGGCGAAAGGCGAACGGATTGGCCTGGATATATTCCACATTACAGTCAGCGGGTAGCAGGGATGAAGTTACGGTCGTCGTTATGTAACTGCCGTGCCCTCGAGAGTTGCGTCCGGGTCAGGATAATGCGCGCTGCGTGCAGGGATGTGCCGGCAGGGAGTAGTCGCACCAGCAGTAGTAACGCAGATATCCGCATGCGGGCCCAGAGCCGGTCTTTGCCGGTCCGCAGCGGCGCCATGGCAAGTTCGCGGATTGCGGGCCGGTCCTCCTCCTCGCCCATCAGCCACAGGCAGTGTTGCATCAGCAGCAGCCGCCACTCGCCAAGCGCCCGCAGGCGCTTTGTGTCTGGCTTGAACCCGAGGCGCGTCATCCACTCTTCGGCGTAGCGGATGCGATGGCGCCTGCGCTGCAGCCGGTCTTTCATATAGCTCGTTTCGAAACGGAATTGTGACGGCCCCTTGTTGCGGTTATGACGTCGATACATAACTACCGGTGCCTGGATAAACTCGAGGCGTCCGAAAAGGCTGTCGATGGCTGTCAGGTAGCCGTCCGGGCCGATGGTGTCATCCTCTGGCAATGGAAGAACCATCTTCAGGAAGTCGCGCGACCAGGCGTGACCGGACGTAAAGCTCGTCTGGACGGGATCAAGTCCCTGCCGGAGCGTATCCCGGAGGTAGTGGCCGGAGCGGGCCATTTTCCTCGGCACGCGCGTGCCAAGGCAGCGGCCGCGGGCGTCCACGACATTCATGTAGCCGCAGCTTTTCACCGCTCCGCCAGCGAGGT
>CAZLNH010000330.1:0-4214 GCA_964560775.1 uncultured Woeseiaceae bacterium
TCAGTGCGAACATCACAAAGGCGGGATACAGAATATTCATGACATTACTCCGGGCGGTAACATGAAGTTCGGTCTGTACAAATCAGGGACGTTTGGAAACCTGCTCAGTAACACCATCAAAAAAATCCACCATGCCGTTCTCAATCGAATACTCGGCTCCCACCACCGACAGGCCGTCAGTTTCGATCAGGTCCTCCAGAATGCCGGAACCGTGGCGCAACCGGTCGACGGAGACGCGGCAATTGGCGCGTACCGATCGCCGTAACAGTGTGTCCCTGTTCAGCGGCTCGTCGGTATCAAGCAAGGATTGCACGGACGGGCGAATGCGGTCGACGATTGCCCGCAGGTTCGGGGAGCGGTTCTCAGTCGGTTGCTCAAGCTCCCGCAGAGTCGCCTGAACGGCACCGCATTGTGAGTGGCACAGGACAACGACAAGCCGGGTGCCGAATGCGCTGGCTGCGAATTCGACACTGCCGATTTGCGACGGTGCGACGATGTTGCCCGCGACACGAATGACGAAGAGGTCTCCTATTCCCTGGTCAAATACAATTTCCGCCGGCACCCTTGCATCCGAGCAACCAAGAATTATGGCGAACGGTTCCTGCACTTCGATCAGTTCGCTGCGGCGCGCGAGACTTTGAGCGGTACTTTGATCAATGCCGTCAACAAACCGGCGATTGCCATCCCGCAGCCGCGCCAGCGCTTCATGTGCGGCCATCATTGTGCGGTAATCCTCATAAAAAAATCCTGCATCCCGGTTTCGCGACTATAACCGTAACGGTCGCCGCTACTATAGACGCTGGCAAGCGTTCGCAACAGGCCGGGACCCAGTCAGCCGCCCGCCAAATGCAATTCCCGCCCGATTCACGGATAATGAGGCGCCTGTACCAGTGATGGAGCGTAACCATGGCGAAAGCTACGGCTCGACACATACTTGTCGACAGTGAAGAACAATGCAGTCAACTCAAGAAGCAAATCGAGGCCGGTGCCGACTTCGCCGACCTTGCGAAGGAGCATTCGTCGTGCCCGTCCGGCCAGCAGGGCGGTACGCTCGGTGAATTCGGTCCGGGCATGATGGTCAGGGAATTCGATGACGTCGTGTTCAGCGCCGACGTCAATACCGTGCAGGGTCCGGTCAAAACCCGGTTCGGCTACCACCTGCTCGAAGTGACCAGCCGCACGGACTGATCTGGATTATTCATGAACGGCACGAGGGTCGGAGCGAAGGTGTGCCTCGGGGAGGGCTTTTCAGGGCTGTGCCGGACAGGGACGTCCGGCACAGAGCGTACAGGGACGCATTCACAGCGTCCCTGAAAAGCCCTCCCCGGGGGTGCGCCTTCGCTTACCACCGCACCAAAACGTTCATGAATAATCCGGCCTAGAGGTCTGCGCGACCGGTCAGGTAACGTCCTGGCCGGTGTAGTCCCGGTCCGACAAATCGTGGTGCCGTATCGGCAACGTCCGGATGCGCCGGCCGGTCGCCGCGTGAATCGCATTGGCGAGTGCCGGGGCAATTGCCGGCGTACCCGGTTCCCCGGCCCCACCCGGGGCGTGCCCGCTATTGATGATGTGCGTCTCGATCGGCGGCGCCTCGCGCATGCGCAGCATCGGGTAATCATGAAAATTGCTTTGCTGCACGCGACCGCCACGAACGGTAATTTCGCCATGGAGGGCCGCGGTCAGGCCAAAAACGATGCCGCTTTCCATCTGCGCGCGGATGCCGTCCGGGTGAATGGCAAATCCGGCGTCAACCGCGCAGACGACGCGCGTCACCCGCGGACTGTTGCCAGCGACCTCCACTTCGACAACTTGGGCGACGATCGTACCGAAGGACTGGTGTATCGCGATACCGCGCCCGTGGCCCGGCGGGAGCGCCTGTGCCCAGCCCGCTTTTTCGGCGGCAAGGTCGAGCACGTCCCTGAACCGGGTATTGTTGTGCAGTAACTGCCGCCGGTATACGTACGGGTCCTGGCCAGCGAAGATTGCAATCTCGTCAATGAACGATTCGGTGAAGAAGGCGTGCAGCGAGTGGTCGACGCTGCGCCAGAAGCCCCACGGCACATGAGTGCTGCTGGACGTGTAATGTATCAGCTGGTTGTCTATGGCATATGGTATCCACGGTGCCTCGACCGGATCGTGCTTGTCGACATAACTGTTTTCCCAGGCCACCGGCATGCCGTCGGCGTCAAGCGCAGCCCGAAAGCGGCTGATGCCGGCCTGCCGGTAATGGTCGTGCTGCATGTCCTCTTCACGTGACCAGATCAGCTTGACCGGGTGGCTTGATTCGCTGGCGATGCGCGCGGCTTGCACGGCGTAGTCCGGAAATGCCCGCCGCCCGAATCCGCCTCCCAGGTACTGGTTGTGCACCCGGACGTTATCAATATCCATGTCCAGTGCATCGGCCACTTCTTTTGCAAAGCCCAGCGGGTTTTGCGTACCCAGCCACAGTTCACAGATTCCGTCATGTACCCAGGCGGTGCAATTCATCGGCTCCATTGTCGCGTGCGCGAGATAGGGTACGCGGTATTCGGCATCGATGGTCCATGACGCGGCGCCGAACGCCTGCGCAACGTCACCGCTGCGATAGTCAGTCTCAAGTGAGTTCTCAAGAACGGCCCGGTCGAGATCACTGGCGAACCGGTCAAAGATGTCGCTTTGCTGAACCGCTTCGTTACCGGTCTCACTGAACGTGATGGCAAGCTTCGCCAGCGCCTGATGCGCCTGCCACCAGCCGTCGGCAACGACGGCCACGGCATCACCGAGGTCGACGACGCGGCGCACGCTGGTCTCGTCCTGCACTGATGCCATGTCGATCGACACAACGGCTGCGCCAAATACGGGCGCCGCCCTGACAGCGGCATATTTCATGCCCGGCAACGACACATCGATGCCGAACATCGCCGTCCCGTCGACCTTCGCCGGCACATCGAAGCGCCCGGGCGAAGTGCCCATGATGGTAAATTCGTCAGGCGATTTCAGCCGCGGTGCGACCGGTCTCGACAGCAGCGCCGCTTGCGCCGCAAAGTCTGCATAGCGTGCGCTTCGTCCGCTCGCCGCATGAGCAATGCGGCTCCGCGCCGCCGTCAGTTCCTCAATGGGTACCTGCCACTCGTCCGCCGCCGCCTGCAACAGCACTGACCTGGCGGCAGCGCCGGCAACGCGCATAGCGTAACGTCCGGTTAACGCTACCGACGTGCTGCCGCCGGTAATCTGCAGTGCCATGGTTTTCGTGGCCATCAGGAAAAAGCCATCGACAGTGCCTGCCAACAGGGCGGGAATGTCGCGGTCGCCGAGCATGTAACCCCTGGCCAGGGCGTAGTTGGCGTACTCCTTGTGAGCCGGTGCCTCGATCATCGTTACCGCGTTCCAGTCGGCGTCCAGTTCATCGGCAAGCATCATGGCAAGCGCCGTATGGGCACCCTGGCCCATCTCGGCATGCGGCACGATTGCGGTAACCGTGTTGTCAGGGGCGATCTTGAGCCAGACATCAAGAAGTGTGCCACCGTCGCCTGCAACCAGCGCAGAAACACGGTCCGTCCGGTCGCCCGGGCGTATTGCCACGCCAATCGCCAGTACGCCGCCTGCCACGACGCCGGTCGTAATAAAAGCGCGCCGGGACCACTTACCCACCTGAGTTGTCCTCACCGGTAATCGCTGCCGCCGCGCGCCGAATTCCCCTGCGGATGCGTTCATACGTGCCGCAGCGGCAAATGATGCCGCTCATCGCGTTGTCGATATCGGAATCGTTCGGAAGCGGATTCGATTCGAGCAGTGCAATCGCGGCCATAATCTGGCCGGACTGGCAGTAGCCGCACTGGGGCACCTGTTCATCGATCCATGCGATCTGTACGGCCTGCCGCTGGTCGGCTGTACCAATGCCTTCGATTGTTGTAATTCGCCTGTCGACCACTGCCGACAACGGTGTCACGCAGGAGCGTACCGGCACGCCGTCCAGGTGCACGGTGCAGGCGCCGCATTGTGCAATGCCGCACCCGAACTTGGTGCCGGTCAGGCCGAGCTGCTCGCGCAATGCCCATAGTAACGGCGTGTCCGCATCGACATTCAGGTCATGCAATTCGCCGTTTACGTTTATCTTTACCATTGCACTTTCCCGATGGAACAACTCCGGATCAGAACGCCGGTCCTGAGGGGCCATCCAACATTCAACCCTACTCGATGGTCAACAGTCCGGCAACAACATGGGTTCCCGGAAC